>NC_019689.1:1217500-1534250 GCF_000317025.1 Pleurocapsa sp. PCC 7327
CCTGGTAAGGTTCTTCGCGTTGCATCGAATTAAACCACATACTCCACCGCTTGTGCGGGCCCCCGTCAATTCCTTTGAGTTTCACACTTGCGTGCGTACTCCCCAGGCGGGAAACTTAACGCGTTAGCTTCGGCACGGCTCGGGTCGATACAAGCCACGCCTAGTTTCCATCGTTTACAGCTAGGACTACAGGGGTATCTAATCCCTTTCGCTCCCCTAGCTTTCGTCCCTCAGTGTCAGTTCCGGCCCAGTAGCGCGCTTTCGCCACCGATGTTCTTCCCAATCTCTACGCATTTCACCGCTACACTGGGAATTCCCGCTACCCCTACCGGACTCTAGCTGCGCAGTTTCCACGGCCGCTCCGGAGTTAAGCTCCGGTCTTTGACCGCCGACTTGCGTTGCCACCTACGGACTCTTTACGCCCAATGATTCCGGATAACGCTTGCCTCCTCCGTCTTACCGCGGCTGCTGGCACGGAGTTAGCCGAGGCTGATTCGCTCGGTACCGTCACTTTCTTCTTCCCGAGCAAAAGAGGTTTACAACCCAAAGGCCTTCCTCCCTCACGCGGCGTTGCTCCGTCAGGCTTTCGCCCATTGCGGAAAATTCCCCACTGCTGCCTCCCGTAGGAGTCTGGGCCGTGTCTCAGTCCCAGTGTGGCTGCTCATCCTCTCAGACCAGCTACAGATCGTCGCCTTGGTAGGCTTTTACCCTACCAACTAGCTAATCTGACGCGAGCTCTTCTTCAGGCGAATTTCTTTCACCTTGCGGCACATCGGGTATTAGCAGCAGTTTCCCGCTGTTGTCCCCGTCCTGAAGGCAGATTCTCACGCGTTACTCACCCGTCCGCCACTAGGTGTTTCCACCCCGTTCGACTTGCATGTGTTAGGCACGCCGCCAGCGTTCATCCTGAGCCAGGATCAAACTCTCCATGGTAGAGTTGGTTTGATTGTTGCTCCAAAAACTGTTTTCAGTCTCCGGCATCTTTCGAGGTTTTCCTCGATCGGACTAGACCTCGCTAGTCGCTCGAGTTATAATTTCTTTTAACAAGGGCTCTGGCAACTTGGCTTTCAAACTATTGTCTTGTCTAGGTTCGGGGCGCTGCTCGAAGCGTTTGCCTCAACCGCGCATTTATTAATGTAACTATCTTTTGAGCGTTTGTCAACCTTTTGGCTCAAAAAATTTTTGAGTTTTTCTATAATGCGCTTGTCATGACCTTTCTGGGCGACAATGGAGAAGAAAGAGAAAGGTAGTCGATAAAGTGTCTATTAATTTTCAGTCAATCGTCGTTACGCTAAATCAGTTCTGGAGCGATCGCGGGTGTTTAATCGTTCAACCCTATGATATTGAGAAAGGAGCTGGAACTAAGAACCCGCATACATTTTTGCGAGCGTTAGGACCAGAACCTTGGTCTGTGGCTTATATAGAACCTTGTCGAAGACCGACGGACGGACGCTATGGAGAAAATCCCAATCGCTTCCAGCATTATTATCAGTATCAAGTCCTAATCAAACCTTCGCCAGACAATATCCAAGATATTTATTTGGATTCATTGAGAGCGTTGGGCATCCATCCCGAAGACCACGATATTCGCTTTGTGGAGGATAATTGGGAGGATGCAGCCGTCGGTGCTTGGGGAACTGGTTGGGAAGTTTGGTTAGATGGGATGGAAATTACTCAGTTTACTTACTTTCAGCAGTGCGGCGGGATCGATTGTCGTCCGGTTTCCATTGAGATTACTTACGGTTTAGAACGATTGGCAATGTATCTACAAGATGTAGATGCGATTATCAAGATTCGGTGGAACGATCGCATTACTTATGGAGAGATTTTTCTGCAAGCGGAAATAGAGCAATGTACTTATAATTTTGAGGCATCTAACCCGGATTTGTTGTTTAGTCTGTTCGATCTTTACGAACAGGAAGCAAAACAGCTTCTCGATCGCGAATTGGTTTGGCCAAGTCTTGATTACGTTCTCAAATGTTCTCACACTTTCAATTTGTTGGATGCAAGAGGCGTGATAGCTGTCGCGGAGAGGACGCGCTATATTGGCCGAATTCGCCATCTAGCTAGACAAGTCGCTCAATTGTACGTTCGGCAACGAGAAAAATCAGGGTTTCCGCTTTTGAATAATCAACCCGAAGTTATTAGTAAGTAGGTCGGGGTTGAAAAGCTGCGGTATGTGAAGTTAAATCAAAGCATGGATTTCCAAGCTGAGAGGTAGAGCCAATGGGCAGTCGCTTACGAGTGTTTCTCAGTGCCGCAGAAAACCGCACCTTGTTCGAGCTACGAACTGCCTGCACGGTGCCGCAGCGGGTCAAAGCTCGCGCCGAAGCGATCCGCTTGAGTCATCAGGGGATGTATGTCGAGCAGATCGCCGCATTTTTCGACTGGAATGCCCGTACAGTGCGGGAGACACTGCATCGCTGGCAAAAGAACGGGTTGGGCGGACTGTGGGATGCCCCGCATCCGGGTTGCCCAAGCCCGTTGGCAACCGGAGGACATGGCGTATCTGGAAGCATGCTTACGGCAAGAGCCACGCACCTACAATAGCCAACAACTGAGCCAGAAGTTAGCCCGTGAGCGCAATGTTGAGTTGAGTCCTGACCACCGGCGACGGGTGCTCAAAAAAAGGGGATAATTTGGAAGCGTACCCGTGCGAGCCATCGGGGCAAGCAGGATGCGATCGAAAAAGCGAGAAAACTGGCGGACTTAGAGATGCTGCAATGGGCAGCCGCCGTGGGCGAAATCGACTTATGCTATCTGGATGAATCCGGGTTCTGTCTGTGGCTGCCGGCGAGCTACAGCTATTTTTTCCAGGGAGAGCAGAAACGGCTCGAACAAACCGAACGCCGAGGCAAGCGCATCAGGATCTTGGGCTTGCTCCAACCGAGGCAGAGGTTTGACTACGGCTTAGTCGTGGGCAGTTTCGAGGCGGAACGTTACATCCGGCTGATGGACGAGCAAGCGCGTCAAGCCCAACTCCAGTTTGAGGCAACCGCCCCCATCCGAGTGATTGTCCAAGAGCGGAGTCCGGTGCATACCAGCCAATCGGTCAAGGCAAAATGGCAGGAGTGGCAAGCTTGTGGGCTGTATTGTTTCTTCTTGCCCAAATACTGCTCCGAATTGAATCCGATTGAAACCGAATGGCATCAGTTAAAAGCCCACCAATTGTGCGGGCAGATGTTTGACCATGAACTGGACTGAGCGTATGCCGCGCTCGACGGCATTGATGCTCGGGCACATGCCGGGGGATACCCAGCAGAACGATTTCGATTTCCCTCTCGATTGACGCCTTGATGATGCCTTACATACCTGAGCTTTTCTACCCTTGGCTACTTAGTTCAGTTTGAAGGGTTAGGAGGCAACCAGCGACTAGCAATCGGCATCCGCCAACCCGTACCGAAGGCGCGGTCGGTAATTTTTAGTCCTGGCGGTGCTTGTTTGCGTTTAAATTCAGCACGAGCAATTAATTTCATGACTTGGTCAACAACTTCGAGATCGTGTCCTGATTCTACGATCTGGGCAGTTGATTGATGGTGATGAATCGCGCGTTCGAGGATGTCATCGAGAATTTCGTAGGGAGGTAGGGAATCTTGGTCAACTTGTCCGGGTTTTAATTCTGCGCTAGGAGATTTAATCAGTACGTTGTTGGGAATGATTTCTCTAGTACGATTGAGCCAGCGACAGATAGAAAAGACGCGGGTTTTGGGAACGTCGGCAATGACGGCTAATCCTCCATTCATATCGCCATAAAGGGTGCAGTATCCAACTGCCATTTCTGATTTGTTGCCTGTAGATAGGAGAAGATGACCGAATTTGTTGGAGATTGCCATTAGTAGGTTTCCTCGAATGCGAGATTGAGTATTCTCTTCGGCAATACCAAACTCCGTGCCTGCAAATAAAGGTTCTAGAAGTCGATCGTAAGATTTCATGAGATCGCCGATGGGCAATTTTTGACTTTTAATGCCGAGATTTTTGACTAATGCTTCTGCGTCGGTAATAGAATGTTCCGAACTGTAAGGAGAAGGCATTAGAACTCCGAGGACATTTTCTGCACCCATCGCTTCTGCTGCGATCGCAGCGACTAATGAAGAATCAATGCCACCACTTAAGCCTAGTACAACTTGAGAAAATCCACATTTTCTGGCATAGTCTCTTACTCCCAAAACTAATGCGGAGAAAATTTCTTCTTCTTCGGTTTCTGGCAGAGGTGCGATCGCAGTTGGTAATAAATCTTTTGTTTGTTCGTCAAGTTCAATAATTTTTAAGTCTGATGCAAACGCTTTAGCACGGCAAACGACATTACCTGTGCGATTAAAAGCCACACTGTTACCATCAAAAATCAGGTCGTCATTTCCTCCTATCTGATTTACGTAAATAATAGGTGTTTGATAGCGACTAGCACTATGACTAAGCATGGCTTCGCGTAATTTTTGCTTGCTTACGGTGTAGGGAGATGCAGATAAATTTACGATGAGATCGACTTCTAATTCAGCTAAATCTTCAATGGGGTTAATTTCATAATTACGTTTTCCCCAAAATTCTTCCTCATTCCATAAGTCTTCGCAGATAGTTACACCAATATGAATTTTAGATTGTGAATCACTCTTAATTGTAAAGGAGTTAGTTTGATACCCTGGTTCAAAATAGCGATCTTCGTCGAAAACGTCATAGGTAGGTAAAAGCCGTTTGTAAAAGATTTTTTGAAGTTTTCCTCCCTCTAATAAAGCCGTGCCGTTAAAGAGAGGTTTTTGACCTTTAGATGTAGCATAAGGATTGGGTTCTGCTGTCCCTACTAAGACTGCTATTTGAGTGGGTAATTGTTGCGCTAACTCGTGCAACTTTTTTGACATTGATTCGACAAATTCTGAACTGAGGAGCAAGTCTCTTGGCGGATAACCGCACAGAGAAAGTTCGGGAGTTAGCATTAGGCGAACGCCTTCTTTAGCAGCTTGTCGTGCAGCTTCTAAAATATTTTTAGCGTTGCCAGAAAGGTCGCCTATTGTGGGATTGAGTTGTGCGATCGCAATTTTCATAGTTCTAGTCGCTGTAAAGGAACGTTCTCTTGCAAAATTTGTAATACTCTGTCATGTTCTTTGAGAGAATTACTGATTTAATTAATTTCCCGTCGTCAATGACAATACATTTATTTTTTTTTGATAAGTAAATCTTTTTTTATGATTGTATCGATTTTGCAATCGATGCGATCGATCTGATTGCGAATTTCTTAATGTCTTAGCAATCTTCAGAGAGTTTCATAATTCACTCCAAATAAATATTGAATGATTGCTTGATTTTTTGATAAAAAGTAAATTATTAATGCAATTTTTTATGACTTGTTTTTAGGGTGCAATCGCCTCTCTATATTTCCATAATATTTTAACACTAATTAATTGAGCGAATAATTTTATTTTTTTGATATTCGAATATACGAATGAGTAAATAATCTCAAATAAATACTAATGGTTTATCTTTAAATGGTGCAAATGCCTCAGCATCAAAGCGATATAAACTCGCCGGGCGACCAGCACCTTTCGATACTTTTACTCCGGTATCGCATAAAAAACCCAACTTCAATAAACGCGATCTAAAATTAGAGTAATCAGAAAAATTTTCTCCTAAAATTGTACAATAAAGTTGATAGAGATCGTTTAAGGTAAAGACTTCGGGTAACACATCAAAAGCAATAGGACTATACTCTAATTTGTTACGCAAACGCCGATAACCATACTCAAGAATCTCATTATGATCGAAGGCTAATTTTGGGACTCTTTGAATTGGATACCAAGTAATACTACTAAGATTTTCAGCGATTAACTTTGCATCCTCAAATCGCACTAGAGCAAAATAACTAACAGAAAGATAGCGAACTCCATAACTATCAGGAGATTCTCTCGGAGCTTGCCAGGGACCTCCAAAAGTATAAAGTTGTTCTAAATATAGATTTTTGACTTGGATTTTCTCTGCCAAAATTCGGTAGGCAGATTGTTCTAAAGCTTCTCCTTTACGAACCAGCGTTCCTGGCAAACTCCATTGACCGCTAAAAGGTTCATCTTTACGCTTAATTAGCAATACTAAAAGACGATTTAGCTGGGTATCTACAGAAAAAATAACGTTGTCAACGCCAACCTTAAAATTTTCTAATTCAGTCTTATTAACTAATTTTTGTTCATCGGTTTTCATATGTATAATTTTTCTCGTTTAATATATTCCTTAACAGGCTGGGTTACAATATTTTTATTTCTTTTCTCGCGATAGGCTGTGGAAGAAATGGCAGGAGCATCTAAGTCGGCAACGATACACTTTCCTCCTAGACTATGTAAGGCTTCTAAATCTTCTTCTGCAATTGGATATCCCGGACGAGGAATGACTAAAATTTGAACTTGTTTTAATAATTCTTCAAAGCGATACCAGCGACGTATTTGATTGACTAAATCAGAACCAATGACTAAGTGATATTCTGCTTCATTGCCCCACAATTCCTTGGCTTTTTCTACACTAATTAGACTTCTTAGATGGCTTAACTCTTCGTATACTCTAATATTTTTCCGAGGAGTTTTTATTTCTTCAATTAACAACCGCAACATTTCCATACGGTGTTCGAGGGAAGTTTGATGACCTTTAAAAGGATTATCAGATGCCCAAACTGCTACCCAATCGTAATGTTCGGATAACCATTCAAGAATGGCTTGATGTGCAGCCGTTGGGGGGTCAGCACTGGTACCAAATAGGGCAATTTTTGTTATTTGTCCTTCGTCATTGGTCATTTGCACTATAGTTTCGGTAGGCAAGGTTTAAAATCTCGTTTTTTGAGCAGTTATCAGTATTGAAGTACCTTATTCACCTTATAATTTTAGTGATTGGCAATCCATGATAAGCGAAGAGATTCTAAAGCATTGGAAATGTTGACGGGAACTGGTATTGGGTTATTAAGTCGGCGGGTTTCAGGAGGAAGGCTAGCAACAGATGCTTGAGTGCGTTTTTGAATGGTTTCTATTGTTTCTGGGGGGTTGACTGGCTTACCTTGTTGCATTACCAGTTCTAATAGTGGCTGTTCGTCGCTGTTGGCGGTTTCTTGAGCTAATCCTAATCTGTCTGATAAGATTTTTGAGTTTTCTTGGCGACGAAAAATTTGTTTGCGTCCTGGATAGGTAGCTTTTTTACTAGATTGCTTCATGGTGGGAATGCCATCAATTTCTACTATTTTGTAGACTCCATTGACAGGAGAACCCGTTACCAGTTTGGTTCCTAGTCCATAGCCATCGATACAAGCACCAGCTTCTTTTAAGCGAACGATTTCCCATTCATCTAGGTCGCCACTGGCAAAGATGGTAATATCTGGAAGCAGCGATCGCACTTTCTTAGATAATTCAGCTAAATCCCCAGAATCTAGCCGTACTCCCGTCACTTCTATTTTGCCCGCTTTAACCTTTTCTGCCAGACGCTCAGCCGCCGCAATGGTATCGTAGGTATCGATTAACAAAAGTGCAGTCGGAAAATAGCGATGAAAGGCACTAAAAGCATCATCTTCGCTTCCTTCAATCGCTCCAATTGCCATCACGAGAGAATGTGCCATCGTTCCGCTTGGCTTGCGTCCTAATTTCAATGCGGCTAGAACATTAGAAGTGGAATCCAGTCCCCCTGCTAAAGCCGCTCTAGCTGCCCAAAGCGAACCTTGCGGACTAAAAGCCCTTCTGGTCCCAAACTCTAACAAGATTGCGTCTTTTCCTGCCACATCCCGCATCCGAGCAGCTTTCGTAGCAATCAAAGTTTGGTAGTTTATAGTATTGAGAAGATAGGTTTCTACTAACTGAGCTTGCCATAGAGGAGCTTCTACCCGCAGCAATGGTTCGTTAGCAAAAATAGCCGTTCCCTCTGGGATTGCCCAAACATTCCCTGTAAAACGTCCCGACTCTAGCAGCGACCAAAATTTGGCGGGTGCATGGGCAAAAATTCCTGTATTTTGCAAAGCCTCCAGTTGTTGGTTAGTGAAATGTAGCTTTTCTAGATAGTCCAAAGCTTGAGCTAATCCCATTGCGATGAGATAGCCAAACTTATCGGGAAAATGGCGAACGAACAGTTCAAAGCTAGCAGGTTTGTCTTCTAATCCTTCCCCGACGTAACAAGCTACCATGGTTAGCTGGTACAAATCGGTCAGCAAGCTATAATCCTCACTACTGAAGATAAGTTGTTGGTCTTCTATCATTGCAGTTGAGAAAAAATCGTTTCTTGCTTTTGTTTAATTATAGTAATTTTTACCAAAAATGACTAGGGGTTTGCAGGCTGATTTTTAAAAAACACAAAGGGCACACAGGAAAATGCACGAGTGATATGATGCTGGCTATGCAGCGGATGATGGGATTAGGTTGTATTTTGTCGGCGATCGCTTGGAAAATATTGTCAGTTCTCGTCCTAATGCCAAAGCCTACCGAATTGAAAAGAATGGCGCTTCTGTAAGGGAAACTGTCCTAGAAACTATCTATTTAGGTGCTTCTTAATTCTTGGAACCTTCCAGGACTGTCCTGGACGCTTGGACGATGCGGTTGTTTTAATCCCTAATAGCGATTAGGAATGTTTAGAATGGGCGGCAACCAAAAAGTTATATCAAATCCGGATGAATGACCACAATAACCAGTAGTGCGAAAGCTCCTTTGCTATCGCTCAGGCTTCGCTTCGGCTCACCATGACGCTTCGCGTCTTGGTCGCGAGCGGGACATATGCGCTTACGCGCACGCTACGATGAGCGCACTACCTATTATGACTTCGGTATACTATTACTATAAAAAGTAAAACAAAGGCGATCGCTCTCTGGCAAGAGAATCGCGATCGGCTACCACACGGTATCTCTATATGACCTTAGAGCAAATGCAGGAAGTACTCAACAAAATGCTTTCTGTGCAGCAAGAGTTGCAAAATTCTCAACTTAAATTTACGGAGTCGCTATCCGAATTGAAAGATGACATTAGTGGATTAACGCAATCGGTCAAGCGGATAGATAAGATGGTTGCCAGACTATCAATCTCTCAAGCAAATTTTTGGGAGACACAAGCAGATTATTACGATCGCCTAGAAAAAGTAGAGGAGACGCACAACAAAATTGCTGAGATTTTAGAGCGATTGACAAAACAAGAAGAAAGATAAGCTTCGCTTACATGGGGAAAATATACATATATGGTTAAAGGTTTCAATCCCTAATAGGGATTAAGAATGTTTGGAATTCTTCCTGCGAATCCTCCTATGATATTAAAAGATTTGTTTCAATCCCTAATAGGGATTAAGAATGTTTGGAATGACCTGCCAAGTGTTTCCAAGTATTTTTCTTCGCTCTGTGTTTCAATCCCTAATAGGGATTAAGAATGTTTGGAATAGGGGATTGATGAGGTACTGAGTAAGCTTAAGGAGTTTCAATCCCTAATAGGGATTAAGAATGTTTGGAATATCATGATTCCGTAGGGTATGTTTGCTTAGTTTTCGTTTCAATCCCTAATAGGGATTAAGAATGTTTGGAATTCGCAGCCGTGGATTAAATCGGGAGATGTCCATAAGTTTCAATCCCTAATAGGGATTAAGAATGTTTGGAATTCGGGTGGGCCAAAGAATATTCGAGAATGGAGGCCTGCTTGTTTCAATCCCTAATAGGGATTAAGAATGTTTGGAATGGGCGATTCCTGCGAGTCCTTTTGCTTCTTGGGCTTCTCGGTTTCAATCCCTAATAGGGATTAAGAATGTTTGGAATCCAGGCTTGTTTGTCGTTGTACAAGTCAGGTGTTTCAATCCCTAATAGGGATTAAGAATGTTTGGAATATGAAGAAATGAAACGCCTGATCAGGCAAATCGACCAAACGTTTCAATCCCTAATAGGGATTAAGAATGTTTGGAATGTACAAACGTTCGTCCGCAACGGGTTACACCTTGTTTCAATCCCTAATAGGGATTAAGAATGTTTGGAATCTTTGATGAAAGCTATTCTAGTGAAACTGGAATGTTTCAATCCCTAATAGGGATTAAGAATGTTTGGAATTTTTTTCGGGAAGATTTACTACGAAAATCTTCCCGGTTTCAATCCCTAATAGGGATTAAGAATGTTTGGAACCAAATCGGCTATTTGACGCTCTGATTTTTTGTCCGTTTCAATCCCTAATAGGGATTAAGAATGTTTGGAATTGATCTAACTAGTGCTAGAGGTGCATTGAGAACGGGTTTCAATCCCTAATAGGGATTAAGAATGTTTGGAATTCCCACATCCGCCTCAAGAAGGAGGTGATCGGTGAGTTTCAATCCCTAATAGGGATTAAGAATGTTTGGAATATTGGAGTCGCCGATCGTTACTTTGTTTTTTTCGTTTCAATCCCTAATAGGGATTAAGAATGTTTGGAATTTAGGAAATATCTAAAAAAATGTCCCTCGAACGCATCCTGTTTCAATCCCTAATAGGGATTAAGAATGTTTGGAATTTAGGAAATATCTAAAAAAATGTCCCTCGAACGCATCCTGTTTCAATCCCTAATAGGGATTAAGAATGTTTGGAATCTTACCAAGCTTTTGGCTATACGGGGGTTTGGGAGTTTCAATCCCTAATAGGGATTAAGAATGTTTGGAATTTATAGGTTTTATTTTTATTAAAATTCTTCCTTAAGTTTCAATCCCTAATAGGGATTAAGAATGTTTGGAATCGAGACGAAAATATTCCTGTCAAAAATCAAGCCGTTTCAATCCCTAATAGGGATTAAGAATGTTTGGAATTCTTACACGGTAGCGTCCAACCAAGCGCGGCTTATCCGTTTCAATCCCTAATAGGGATTAAGAATGTTTGGAATGGTAGGAAGATTTTCGTAGAAATCTTTCTAGCCGAGTTTCAATCCCTAATAGGGATTAAGAATGTTTGGAATCGGGAGAGTTACTGGAATGGAAAAAAGCGCAGTGTTTCAATCCCTAATAGGGATTAAGAATGTTTGGAATGCGAAAGCCTCTCCCAATCGGCATCCTGTCAGAGTTTCAATCCCTAATAGGGATTAAGAATGTTTGGAATCTAGAAGCAAACGGGATGCCTTGGACTATAAAATTTGTTTCAATCCCTAATAGGGATTAAGAATGTTTGGAATCTAGAAGCAAACGGGATGCCTTGGACTATAAAATTTGTTTCAATCCCTAATAGGGATTAAGAATGTTTGGAATTTGGCAGGAATCAATGTTCCCACCAGCCAAAAGGGTTTCAATCCCTAATAGGGATTAAGAATGTTTGGAATTCAACAGCTCGACGAACAGAAAAAAGAATTTGAGCGAGTTTCAATCCCTAATAGGGATTAAGAATGTTTGGAATCGGGAAGGATGCTGAAGTGGATGAAGAAACAAGGTTTCAATCCCTAATAGGGATTAAGAATGTTTGGAATTTTTGGAATCCAATGCGGAGGATATTATGGAAATCTGGTTTCAATCCCTAATAGGGATTAAGAATGTTTGGAATATAATGGGTGAGGCTCGTTCATGTAGAAGGGCACGAAGTTTCAATCCCTAATAGGGATTAAGAATGTTTGGAATAATTCTTTTTCGACATTTCCCTTGTTTAAAAAATAGTTTCAATCCCTAATAGGGATTAAGAATGTTTGGAATTCTATTAGCTTAAGGTGGGTATACGAGCAATTCTCGTTTCAATCCCTAATAGGGATTAAGAATGTTTGGAATTACATTAGTACTATCCGAGCGCACGTAACTATTAAGTTTCAATCCCTAATAGGGATTAAGAATGTTTGGAAGATAAATGGTTAGCCCGGCGATACTCGTACCCAGTTTCAATCCCTAATAGGGATTAAGAATGTTTGGAATGAATCGCTAGTTACGCTTGCTCCAACGTTAATGTCAGTTTCAATCCCTAATAGGGATTAAGAATGTTTGGAATTGCTGAAGTTCCCAAATGGCTGCTCGATATTGAAGTTTCAATCCCTAATAGGGATTAAGAATGTTTGGAATCCGTAATTAGGATGGGGAGGCGAGGGGTTTGCTTGTTTCAATCCCTAATAGGGATTAAGAATGTTTGGAATTTGAAAAATCATTTCAATTTCCTCAAAAATTAATAGTTTCAATCCCTAATAGGGATTAAGAATGTTTGGAATTTGGTTCCCCTTCCCCGGTTGTTGGTTAAAAGCTTTTATCCTGTTTCAATCCCTAATAGGGATTAAGAATGTTTGGAATACCGATGTCCGAAAAGCTGACTATATTTAGTTTTCAAGGTACAGTTGCGCGAAACCTCTTTAAATTTAACATAACCGTGACAAAAAATCCACCTGGAAATGATAAAAGCTTTGCTGTGTATGATGCGCGGGTTGCTAAAGAACGTGATAGTGCTTAAAACTTGACTGAGTAGAGGGTTGAGAGACTTTTGTCTAAAGCTTCATTTCTACACCTACCCTGTCGCGCACTAGGAGAAGAAAATAGCGATCGCGAGGTGATTTTGCGCCAATCTCATTCGACTTTAAAACCCTATCTTAACCACCGATTCGGGAAACTGACGCATCAAGGCAGATAAAATCGGACAAGGGGTTTTATCTTGTAAATTACTGACGCGATCGCCCCGAAAGGTATTCCAGCGAAACGGTGCTTTTGTTTCTGCCGACATCCACAAAAGCCGTTTTGCTCGTGTCATGGCAACGTAAAGCAAGCGAAATTCTTCTGCTTTTTTCAATTTTCCCGCTTCTTCCCAAGCTTCTAGCGGTTGCGGAATGGGAGGCAAACTGTCTGGATCGAGATATTGAGCATGGACTGCGGTGCGAATTTGGGCGCGGGCGACTTCTGCGAGGGTAAAATCGCCTAAAAATTTAGAGGAAGTGGGAACCCAGGGTTTGCCTGGAAGTACGTCTTCGTGCAAGAAAGGAATGAAGACATAATCCCAGTCCAATCCCTTGGCTTTGTGCATGGTAATAATAGTTAATTGACCCTGACTGGTATAGCGATCGTCGGTCTCTTCTTCTACCGCTTCAAAGCATTCGGAACTGGCAATTTCATTGAGGGCTGCGATCGCAGTTTTTAGGGAACTATTGCCGACAATTTGTTGGTGCACTCGTTCAGATAATTTCTGTACGGTTGCGAGTTCGGAACCCGTATATTTTAACGTCATTCCCAGGAAGGGAATAAGCTGATAGTGAGGCAATTCCAGTCTAGCTCGCAGGAGATTGCAACAGTAACGGCGGGCTTGGGCCACCTGAGGTTTCTGGGGCAGATCGAGGGGACTGGGATAGAGAAATTGCTCTGGATAGGTAGCTAAAGCGTTGAGATCTTGGGCGGCAATGAGATCTCGTCGTTCTAGAATTTCTAAAGCTGCTTTGAGATTGTCGGGAGAATGGGGGCGGTCGATAAATTGTAGGAGTTTAAGAATTTCTTCAGGAATTTGCGAGAAGCGATCGCTTTCGCCGACTTCGTAAACTTTAATATTATGTTGCCGTAGTGAATCCGTCAGTTGCTCTGCCAGAAACCGACCTTGACGATTTTCCCGGACTAATATAGCGGCATTTCGCTGGGAGTCTTCCGTAAGTAATTTAATGACTCGCTTTTGGATGAGTGCGACTGTTTCATAAGTATCTTCAGGAGTATAAATTTCCAATCCCAGACCTTTAGCTTTTGGATTGGCTAATTTTTGCGGGTCGCCAGCGTCAACGGGATAAATTTTTTGCTCGCGGAAAGGTAATTCTATTTTCTGTGCGACGTAGGTATTTTTCGATTCTAAATTCTTTTGATTAATGTATCTTCTGTGCAAAACGTATTCTGAATTTTGTAACTCTTGTTGTTGTGACTGCTTATCCTTGCTTCTCCAGGTGTTATTGACCCACTCCAGGATAAAATTCGCTGCGTCGATGATACGCTGATTGCTGCGACCTGCTCGATCCATCGTAGCGAGGTTTCCTTGAATTTGGCAGGTGGTACAAAACCAGTTGAAATAGAGGGGATCGGCGGGTGTGAAGGTAGAGTTAATTGCTTGGTTGGGATCGCCAACGCGGACTAAATTCATTGGTGCATTGAGATTGCTAGGATCGGCAGCAAGAATTGAAATGAGTTTTTCTTGCAAGGGACTGGAATCTTGAGCTTCATCTTCAAAAACGGCAAAGACTTGATTTTGCCAAATCTGGCGAATGGATTCGTTTTCTAGAACTCGCAAGGCGGCGAGGATCATGTCATCGTAATCGATTAAATCGCGCGATCGCATCAATCGCTCGTATTGTTGATATAATCCCGCCGCGATCGCTAAAATTTGATAGTCATCGTTGGTCTGTTGGCTAATTTCTGCCAAGGCTTCTGGCGACAAACCGGAACTTTTTGCTTCTCGAATGACGGTGTGAGCGAGATTTGGCAAGACTTCGGTACGCAAGACCGAGTGACGGCGCAATTTTTCAGCTTCTTCGCCATCAAACTGCATTCCTTCGAGTAAGATTTGATATCTTCTCGGTGCAGTATTAATCCATTGTTCTACACAAGCTCTGACAATGCGATGTGTAGAATTAGGGGTAATGAGAGTGGCACTGTCGAGATTCAGTCCCGATAATTCTGGATAGCGATTGGCAATGTTGAGTGCTAACCCGTGCAGCGTTTGGACGCTAAAACCAGTCTGAGGAAGTTGGAGTTCTTTGAGCTGTTGTTTGATTTTATCTTTAATACTTGCTGCTGCCGAACGGGTGTAGGTGACGATAACCAGTTGTTTTCTGGCGTGGAGTTGATAGCGGGCGATCGCAATTGCCGCTGCCACTGACAAACTATGAGATTTTCCCGCGCCGGGAACCGCAGAAATCGCCATTTGTCCGCCTTTCCAGTCGGCTAAATCCCGCTGTCCCGGACGCAAACTTTTACGAAGTTGCTCTAATTTTTCCTCTAAGTCAGTCCGAACTGATGTTTCTGTCCAAGAGGACACGGTTGTTATTCTATTTGTAGCGCTGTCATTAGAATCAAATGGCATTATTTTAGTTATCAGTTATTTGATTTTTGATTTTTGATTTTAGGTTTTGGATTGCCCTATCTTCCTCATTTCGCTTTCCCGAAGGCTGAAGGAGGTGTTTGTAACTCTCGCCTTAATAGAATAGATTATTTAATTTTTACTAGCTCCAAAGCAAGTCATTATGGAAAATTTATACAAAAAAAGGGCTGCGTTTAGAGTATTTTACTGTTGCCTATAACATATTTGAAGCAGTTCTTTCGATTGGTTTTGGCAGTCTTAACAACAGCATTGCCCTAGTGGATTTTGGCTTAGATAGCATCGTGGAATCTCTTTCTGGACTCATTTTAATCTGGCGCTTGAGAAAACATCGTAACTTGTCCGAAGAAGAAGAGAAAGCGATCGAGCAATGGGCAATGAAACTGGTTGCCGCGACTTTTTTTATTCTTGGGGGTATATTTTGTTGGAATCCGTTCAAAAACTTCTGACTCAAGAAATTCCTCAGCCTTCTTTAGCAGGAATTCTCATCGCGATCGCATCGCTTATTACTATGCCTATACTCGCATGGCAAAAAGATCGCTTAGGGCAGAATCTCGACAGTAGAGCATTGATTGCCGATTCTCAAGAGACTCTTGTCTGAACTTCATTCTGATATTCAAATCGTGCTTCTAGCGTAGAGCATTGATTGCCGATTCTCAAGAGACTCTTGTCTGCGGGTGGCTATCTGCTATTTTGTTATTAGGATTGGGATTGAATTATACGTTCGGTTTTTGGCAAGCCGATCCCATGGCTGGAATTGCGATCGCGCCGTTCGTTTTCAAAGAAGGTTGGGAAACCTGGGAAGAAAGTCAACAAGAGGAAGATTAGATATGATTTTGGATTGGAGAGATCGCTCTGAAAAAAAAACTCATTCCTAGCGAGTTATCTTCTCAAGAAAGTAGCGATCGCTTTTAAATCGAACCCAAAATCATGCCCGACAGCAAAATAAATCCCAGCCATACATTTTGACGGAAAATTTCTCCGTAAATCGAATTGGGGATTTCTGGCGTACTCAAGCGAATATACTGTCCAACCCAGCCAACGACTGCTATTGCCCAAGCAATCCAAAAGCCCCAATGGAGTCTCATAACCAGGCTCAGATAAGCCAGCGAACCGGCTGTAAGGGCAAAAAAGACTCCTACCGCATCCGCCGCATACTTGCCGAAAAAGAGAGCGCTAGAGCTTACGCCAACTCTGCGATCGTCTTCGCGATCTGGCATAGCATACACGGTATCAAATCCCAGCGTCCAAAATATCGTTGCTCCCCAAAGCACCCAGGTGGCGCTGTCCAGCTTCGCCGTTACCGCACTCCAACTAATTAAAACTGCAAATCCCCAGGCGATGGAAAGAACCAGTTGGGGAATGGGAAAGACTCGCTTTGCCAGCGGATAGCAGATAATGACGGGGACGGCTGCAACACAAAGCCAAAAACTGAGAGAATTGAGATAGAAAGCTAGAACGGCAGCACAGGCAAAAGCAATCAAGGCAATAACAATACCTACTCGAACCGACAACGCGCGAGAAGCGAGAGGTCGATCGCGAGTTCTTTCGACTTCGGGATCGATATCGCGATCCCACAAATCGTTAACAACGCATCCTGCCGCACTGGTAACTAAACTGCCTAAGATAATGACGACCACTAAAGGCAGTGGCGGAGTGCCATGGGCTGCCAAAAATACCGCCCACAGCGCAGGAATCATCAAAATGAGCCGTCCTTCTGGCTTGTTCCAGCGCAGCAGTCGAAATATCGTTAACCAAACTGGTTCTGGAAGTTGTTGAGATTGAGTCATTTGATGAAAGAATTTTGGATTTTAAATTATAGACAGAAGTATTAATTAAGTTCTTTTAAGTTATATCTTGATTCTTAGCACGGTTAAGGGAAACTCTAGGGTTAGATATAGGGCAAAACCCATGGTTGATTCTGTTGATAAGGTTAAAACAAATAGGACGGAGCTGGCTACTCCAAGTAAGACAGAGCCGACTATTCTTGCTGCGATCGATATCGGAACCAATTCTATTCATATGGTAGTGGTGCAGATCGATCCGATATTAGCTGCATTTACGATTATTGCTAAGGAAAAAGATACGGTACGGTTGGGCGATCGCGATCCGAAAACGGGCAACCTCACTCCAGAAGCGATGCAAAGAGCGATCGCGGCGCTACAACGCTGCAAAGATTTAGCCATTAGCAAGAATGCCGACCATATCGTAGCAGTGGCTACCAGCGCCGCCAGAGAAGCTCCTAATGGATTAGAATTTTTACAACGAATTGAATCTGAAGTCGGGATTTTTGTCAATCTCATCTCAGGATACGAGGAAGCGCGACGCATCTATCTCGGTGTTTTGTCGGGGATGGATTTTCAAAACCAGCCACACGTCATTATCGACATTGGTGGCGGTTCGACGGAACTAATCCTGGCTGATAGTCAAGAACCTCGTTTCTTGAGTAGTACTAAAGTCGGAGCCGTTCGTCTAACACGGGAATTCATCACAACCGATCCCATTAGCGAGGCAGAGTTTGCCTATTTGCAAGCTTACGTGCGGGGAATGTTGGAGCGGGCAACGGACGAGTTGCGTTTCTACATCAAACCGGGCGAACAATTGCGTATGGTAGGTACCTCAGGGACGATAGAGACGCTCGCGATTATTCACGCGCTAGAAAAGCAAGGGGAAGTTCCCAATCCCCTCAATGGCTATCAAATAAGCCGCAAAGACATTAGAGAGATGGTCAAGCGTTTTGCGGCGATGAACTGCGAACAACGCTCCGCTATTGCTGGCATGTCGGAAAAACGGGCAGAAATTATCCTAGCGGGCGCGATCGTTTTGCAGGAAGCCATGAGCCTGCTAAATCTGGAGACAATTGTTATTTGCGAGCGATCGCTCAGAGAAGGCGTAATTGTAGACTGGATGCTAACCCACGGCTTAATCGATAGTCGGATGCGCTATCAGAGCGAAATACGCGAGCGCAGCGTCATTAAAATCGCTCACAAATATCAAGTCAATTTAGAGCACTGCGAGCGAGTTGCCAATTTTGCCCTCAGTTTATTCGACCAATTGCAAGGATATCTTCATTCCTGGGGCAGCGAAGAAAGGGAATTACTCTGGGCAGCCGCAATTTTACACAATTGCGGCTTATATATTAGCCATTCAGCCCATCACAAACATTCTTATTATCTAATTCGCAATGCAGAATTATTAGGGTTTACTGAAATAGAACTGGAACTCATCGCGAATATAGCTCGCTATCATCGTAAGAGTAAGCCCAGGAAAAAACACGAACCTTACAGCAAACTGCCCGATAACTATCGCAAAGCCATCAAACAGCTCAGCGCTATCTTACGCATTGCAGTTGCTTTGGATCGCAGGCAAATTGGAGCGATCGAAAAATTCGAGTGCAAGTACGACTCAGAGTATAAAACCCTACATTTACATCTTTTTACCTCAAATCCCGATGATGATTGTGCTTTGGAATTGTGGAATTTAGATTACGAAAAAGGGGTGTTTGAAGAAGAATATGGAGTAAGGCTAGTTGCAACTTTAGCCGTAAGTCGTGCAGCAGTAAGTTAGTTTTGAGACTAGATAAACTCTGCGATCGCGTCATTTTAGTCTTTTCTAATGCCAAATTCTGCTGTTTTCTTTACCATTCTTTGATTTCTTTAGAAAATATTAATAGTGTATCTAATAAAACTTTACAATCAGGGAGTAGTTTACTAGGATAAACCTGCTGTTAAATGTCAGGAGTCTAGTTAATGTTATCTCTGGGACTAGAAGACAAAGTAATTTTTGTCACTGGCGGCAATCGAGGCATTGGCGCTACCGTAGTGAGTTTGCTGCAACAGTTGGGAGCCAAGGTAGCTTACACTTATCGCTCTAGCAATCATTATTACGATGGGGATCTTCCCAATGGCGCCCTTCCGATAGAAGCAGATGTCACCGATGCAGCAGCATTAGAGGCAGCCGCTCGACGGGTGGAAGAGAAGTTAGGAGCTGTATATGGGGTAGTCGCCAACGCGGGAATTACTAAAGATAATTTCTATCCCAAATTAACCCATGACGATTGGGATGCAGTGATCGACGTTAACTTGAAGGGAGTCAACCACACAATTAAGCCCTTTATTTCAGGAATGTACGAGCGGGGAGAAGGATCGCTCGTCTGCGTTAGTTCGATTTCAGGAGAAAGGGGCAATGTCGGTCAAACCAACTATGCTGCCACAAAAGCAGCAGTAATCGGTCTTGTCAAGTCTCTAGCCAGAGAAGCAGCCCGCTATGGGGTACGGGCTAACGTAGTGTCTCCTGGATTCATCGAGACTGACATGACTAAGGGACTTCCAGATAAAGTGAAAGACAAAGTTACTGCCGAGATTCCTTTCCGTCGTTTCGGTAAACCAGAGGATGTTGCTTGGGCAGTAGCATTCCTTCTCTCGCCAGTAGCTAGCAACTATGTTACTGGAGAAGTGCTGCGAGTTAATGGTGCCCACCACACCTAAAACAGCTCGCCATATTAGGTTACGACGATTGACTTAGCGATCTAGGATTGTCTTCCTTGCGATCGCATCCCTTCGATAAGATTAAACCTTACTTTCCCAGGCTGCCGTAAAAAAATCTTCCTCGCACAAAAGTGCATAGCGATAGGTTTCTCGCACTAAATCGGTTGCAGTTGCATAGCGATCGCATAAACTCTCTAATAGCTGGGCTAGTTTTTCAAATTCTGGAGAGCTATAAGCTAAAATCCAATTGGCATATTGATGGTCGGGAATGCCATTTTGAGCAAGTTGTTGCCCTAAAAACGCATAAAGGCGCATGCAAGGACTCATCGCAACTGCCGTCACTCCAACATCGCTGCCCCAAGCCGTTGCCAGTAAAAAATCTGTATAGCGACGAGTGGCAGGAGCCGGCTTAACTTCTCGTAAGTTAACCCCCCACTGATTTGCATAGTCTTCATGCAAGCGCAATTCTTCTAAAACTCCTTCCGCCAGTCGATGAAAGGTACAAAATCCTTCCCAATCATAAGCTTTTGCCGCAGCAATACTATATGCACGAGCAAAAGCTTCTAGGAAAAAGGCATCTTGACCCACATAAAACGCAAATTTTTCTCGCTCTAGAGTTCCTGTCGCAATTCCTCGGACGAAAGAATTTTCAAGACAAGCTCGAGCCAATTCTTGATGGCTTTGCCATAATTCTTTACTAAGCATAGTGATTACATAATCAAAAAGCTACGAGAAATTGCAAAAGTAAAGAGGCAGCTCCTTGTAGAAACCTCATGAATCCTGAAGTTTCTTCTGGCTCTTGATTCGACTGACGAATGGCTTCCATGGTTACCAAAAAATTCTGGGAAGCATCAAAGCCAGGTTTATTTTGTTGCTTTTGGAAGAGTTGAGAAGCCATTTCAGCATCTTTTTTGGCTTGTCCTTGTTTGCCCAAACGGTAATTGGCAATACCGCGAGCCAAGTAGGCAGGTGCAAATTGGGGATCGAGGGATAAGGATTGATTATAATGTTCGATCGCGGCTACGTGATTTCCTTTTTTACTTTCGACCAAACCCCAGCC
Source organism: Pleurocapsa sp. PCC 7327 (assembly GCF_000317025.1). Lineage (NCBI taxonomy): Bacteria > Bacillati > Cyanobacteriota > Cyanophyceae > Pleurocapsales > Pleurocapsaceae > Pleurocapsa > Pleurocapsa sp. PCC 7327. Next base: position 1,238,001 of record NC_019689.1, read on the forward strand.
GTAAAATTGTTGTGGAGATCCGGCATAGGTAGGAATTCCATAAGCTCCTTGGACGTAAGCGGTATCGAGTTTCGTCCCAATTAAATTGGCATTGGTGAGATAGGCACTTCTGAGATCGGTACCATCTAAAATTGCCCCAGCTAAATTAGCACCAACTAGGTTGGCGCCATACAAAGAAGCTCCCGCAAGATTTGCCCCGCTAAGATCCGCTCCAGTGAGATTGGCTTGACTCAGGTTTGCCCCACTCAAGTTAGCTCCCCGCAGGTTGACGCCAGCGAGGTTGGACATGACTAAACCAGCCCCGCTTAGCTCGCACTGACTGCATTCTCTCGTAGATAGCAACTGACGGAGATGTTCTAGATTTTCTGCGCGAACGGGAATTGATAGCCCGATCGCAGATAAAATTGTAGTGATAGCAAGGAGATTGAATTTCATATAGCTTCCTCAATGGTTTCTAGTAAATTTAGGCTAGCAATAGCTGCTTGGTATGAAAATTTAATTATCAGATATTTTAGAGTCACAAAAGCGAATCTGGGTTTCTTAGCTTGAGGCAATAATTAACCAAGTGCGATTCGGTTTAAAATTGAAATATTACTTAACAATTGAGAAAGAAAAGCCATGGCAGCCAAAGTCGAAATTTACACCTGGAGTTCCTGTCCTTTCTGCATTCGTGCCAAAGCTTTGTTAGGTAAGAAAGGCGTCGAGTTTACCGAATACGTTATTGATGGCGATGAGGAAGCTAGAGCCTTAATGGCAGAGCGAGCCAACGGACGCAGAAGTCTACCCCAAATCTTTATCGACAATCGACATGTCGGCGGCTGCGACGATCTATATGCCTTAGAATCGCAAGGTCAACTCGATCCCCTTCTGCAAGGCAACGTTGCATAGCTTGAAAAGCAAGAGACTGGGGGACTGGGAGTGTAAGGAGTGTGGGAAGAGGAAGAGGACTTGTGAGACTCCGAAGAAGACAAACAACTAACAACTGTACGGGCGGTTTTTTAGATTAACTGTAGGTAAATCTCTCGCGTTTTTAAATAAACCTGCCCCTACTAACTCCTAACTACTAACCAATCTCCAATCGAAAATCCAAAATCGAAAATGAAATTAGCATTTATTATCGATCCCATATCTAGACTCGATCCGGGACACGATACTAGCGTGGCACTCATGGAGGCAGCACAAACTCTCGGACACGAAGTTTGGATTACTCAGGTACATCAGTTGAGCGTTATCGGGGGTACGGCTTGGGCAACGCTGCAAAAAGTTCGGCTGACTCCAGTAAAACTGGCGAACGGACGTTGGGTTAGCGATCCCAATTGGTATCAGCTTTCGGATGGGGTGTTGACTTGTCTCGAAGATATGGACGCGGTTTTCATGCGAACCGATCCTCCCGTCACCATGCGCTATCTCTATGCAACGTACATTCTGGAGTTAATTAATCCAGCCAAAACCTTGGTAATTAATTCGCCGCAAGGGTTAAGAGAAGCGAATGAAAAAATGTACACCTTGCAATTTCATCAAGTGATGCCGGAAACGATCGTCAGTCAGGATAAATCGATTATTCGGCAATTTGTAGAGGAGAAAAAATTTGCTGTCCTTAAGCCATTAGGTGGAAAAGCAGGCGAGGGGATTTTATTTTTAGATCCGAGCGATCGCAATTTTAACTCCATCATCGAAGTTAGCACTCAACACGGACGGGAACCCGTCATGATTCAACAATATCTCCCAGAAGCCAAAGATGGAGATAAGCGCATTATCATGCTCAATGGCGAACCCATTGGGGCAGTTAATCGAGTTCCTACGGGTAGCGAGTTTCGCGGCAATATGGCAGTTGGGGGAAAAGTAGAAAAAACAAACATCACAGAAAGAGAACGGGAAATCTGTGCCGCTGTTGGACCTAAGTTGCGAGATAATGGCTTGTATTTTGTTGGATTGGATGTCATTGGCGGCTATTTGACTGAGGTAAATGTGACCAGCCCCACGGGAATTCGAGAGATCGATCGCCTTAACAATACGAATCTAGGCAAACAAGTCATCCAATGGTTAGAGAAGGCAATTCCCAGTCCGTAAGCTCGATCGCGATCTTACAGAAAGTTAGATAGAGATATTTTTCAAATATTGACGAATATCCGTAGAACAATTCCTTTTAATCCATCGTCGATCGAGTTTTAAAGACTCGAATAATATTAAATCCGTTTAATTGACCATAATACGTAGTGCATTCGCGTAGCGTGCGCGTAAGCGCATACGTCTAGCTCGCTTTTCATCCCTGCTCAAACGCAAGCTAGAAGCTCGCACTACTGGTTATTGTGTTTGTTCGATCGGATTTGATATAAATATATCGAGGAGTAGTTTACTAGCGTAACTCTCCCAATAAAGGGGCAGCTTTTAGTAACTTTTGGGTGTAGGGATGCTGAGGATTGGTGAAAATCTCTTCTGTCTCGCCGAGTTCGACAATCTTACCTGCATTCATTACGGCAATGCGATCGCACAGAAATCTGGCCACCCAGAGATCGTGAGTAATAAAGAGATAAGTCAGATTAAATTCTTTCTTTAACTCTAACATTAAATCTAAAACTTGCGTCTGGACGCTAGCATCTAACATGCTGACAGGTTCGTCGCAGATGAGTAACTGAGGATGAGTAATTAACGCGCGGGCGATCGCAACTCTTTGTTGTTGTCCCCCGGATAAATCGCTAGGATAGCGATAATAATAATCTTCCACAGGCGTTAATCCCACCCGTTTGAGCATTCTTTCTACTCGCTCTTTGGCTTGTGCGGGAGTTGCTAACTGATGGATAAATAAGGGATCGGTAATGCTTTCTCCTATGGTCATTAAAGGATTGAGACAAGCATGGGGATCTTGAAACACCATTTGTATGTGACGGCGTTTTTGGCGCATTTGTTGGGGGGAAAGTCGGGTTAAATCTTCTCCCAAAAACTCTACCGCTCCAGAAGTGGGACGAATTAACTGTAAAATCGTTCGAGATAGCGTACTTTTGCCACACCCGGATTCTCCTACCAATCCCAAGATTTCTCCTGGATATAGCTCAAAATTCACTTCATCAACGGCTTTGATAACCTTTTTTTCTTTTGAAAGCCATTGCTCTAAAAGATTTCCTTCTAAGGTATAGTATTGCTTTAAATCTATAACTTTTAATAGCGGGATTGGTTGTTGGTGACTTGTGTGAGTTTGTAACTCCCGAACGGGCATACTGTCATTCGTCTCTACGGCTGACTTCTCCTCTAAATGAATATGCAAGGCGGCTTTTAGGAGAGACTGGGTATATTGATGCTGGGGATGATGGAAAATTGATTTTACCGAACCTGTTTCGACAATTTTGCCCCCGTACATTACGGCAATGCGATCGCAGTATTCCCCTACCATGGCTAAATCGTGAGAAATCATTAAAAGTGCCATCTCATGCTCGTTGCACAGGCGGGTAAGTTCCTGCAAGATCTCCGAGGCAACGGTAACATCTAAGCTAGTCGTGGGTTCGTCTGCCACAATCGCGTTAGGATTGAGGAGTAAGGCAAGCGCGATCGCGACTCTTTGACGCATTCCGCCGCTAAACTCGTGGGGATACTGCCCCCAGCGATTGGCAGGGATTTTTACCTTTTCTAGGGTTGCAAGTGCTTTTTCCTTGGCTTGGCGGCGCGATAATTGAGGTTGATGCGCTCTGAGAGTTTCGATACAATGCTCTCCAATCGTCATCAGGGGATCGAGGCGCGTCATAGGATCTTGAAAGACTAACGCAACTACCTCTCCCCGAAATTGTCGCAATTGCACGGAATTGAGACCGAAGACTGGCTTTCCTCTATACTTAATCTGTCCTTCGATACGAGATGAAGGAGGCAGCAAGCGCATTGCCGCGCGTCCTATCGTCGATTTTCCGCATCCCGATTCTCCTATCAGTCCAAGTTTTTCGCCTTTGTTGAGAGTAAACGAGACATCATCAACTGCCCAATCAATTTTTTCTGTAGCGCGATGGCTGGGATAGGCAACCCGCAAATTTTCTACGCAAAATAAGGGTTCGGTCATCATTGCTCAGTGATTCGCACAATCTTGATGATGTATTATCTTAGGACTTTTGCGAGAATCAAAGGAGTTTCCTTTGCACACCAAAAGTGACAATCTTATGTCAATGGCTTTCCAAGAGAAGTTTTTACTTATTCGCTCTCAAATGTCAGGATAGCTTGACAAAAACCGATCGAATTATCAACGCGATCGCGGATCGCTGCTAATCGTTGCTCTGAGGTGGCTGCTTGTTTGGATGACCTCAAAAAGAGAATATCCGTTCCCAACAGCCGTAGCGCTCGGTGCATCTCCGTTTGCATCGACTGAAAGTGCGAAGCGAAAGTTCCCTCTAGTTCGTCGCTTTCCAAGAGCATAACCTCTTCTTGGAAGACTTGTTGAATTTGCTGAAACTTTTCCTGTATAACAGTTACCCTGGAATTAGGAGAATCGAGCTGCTCCCGCAACCCTCTTAAGAGAGTTAACAATTTTTGATAGGCATTTTGGTGTAATGTTGGTAACATACGGCACCAGATTGCGCTAAAATCTGTTAAATAATATTAATTTTTTGGGAGAGACTGACATCAAGTCAAGTTCTTACCCAGTGGAATCGTTAAAAGAAGGTTTTAATTTTCATACCTAACACTGGTTCTGGTGCTACAGAATAGGAATGCGCGCCAGCAGCGTCAGGATTCAACTAACTATAGTAGTAGGTTTTATCGAGAGCAGTCTGTTAACTCCCTGCCTTATGATTATCTTTCTCAAGACCTCCTTCTCTTCTACTTTTTACTCGTCCAAGCACGCCTTCTATGAACGCAACTACCATTACTCTCCCCAATACTGTCAATGCCTCTGAAGCTTCTCAATCCCTAGAGCTTCCCGATTGGCTGCAAGAATGTTTGATTGCCTATAAATCCGATCCTAAAGGCGATCGCGCGGAAGAACTGAGCCTCATTTGTCGCGCCTTTAACTTTGCCTATGAGCTTCACGAAGGGCAATACCGCAAATCGGGAGAACCTTACATCGCCCATCCCATCGCTGTAGCGAGTTTGCTGCGGGACTTGGGGGGAGATAAAGCAATGATTGCGGCAGGATTTCTTCACGATGTCGTCGAAGATACGGACGTGACGCTAGAAGAGATCGAGGAAAGGTTTGGGGCGGAGGTACGCCAGCTAGTAGAAGGGGTCACTAAATTATCGAAATTTAATTTTTCCAGCAAAACCGAACGTCAAGCCGAAAACTTTCGTCGCATGTTCCTGGCGATGGCAAAAGATATTCGCGTCATCATCGTCAAACTAGCGGATCGCCTGCACAACATGCGTACCCTAGAGCATCTCAAACCCGAAAAACAGCGCAGCATTGCTTTAGAAACGCGAGAAATCTTTGCGCCGTTGGCTAACCGTTTGGGGATCGGGCGCTTAAAGTGGGAATTAGAAGATTTAGCCTTTAAGTATTTAGAACCAGAAGCCTATCGGGCAGTTCAATCTCTAGTGGCAGAAAAACGAACCGATCGCGAGGCGAGACTAGAAAAAGTTTCCGAAATGCTGCGAGAGCGCTTGACCAGTTTGGGAATTAACGTTCGAGAAATCAAAGGGCGACCCAAACATCTCTATGGAATCTACCAGAAGATGCAACGTCAGCAGAAGGAATTTCACGAAATTTATGATATCGCCGCGCTGAGAATTATCGTAGACAGCAAAGACGAATGCTATCGCGCGCTAGCAGTCGTTCACGATGCGTTTAGACCCATTCCAGGTCGCTTTAAAGATTACATCGGACTGCCAAAACCTAACCGCTATCAATCGCTGCATACGACGGTTGTCGGGTTAAACGGTCGTCCCATGGAAGTGCAAATTCGGACGCTGGAAATGCACCACATTGCCGAATACGGGATTGCTGCCCACTGGAAATATAAGGAAACCGGAGGTTCCAGTACTGCCCAGCTATCGCAAGAAGATGAGAAATTTACTTGGTTGCGCCAGCTACTGGAGTGGCAAAACGACCTCAAAGACGCTCAGGAATATGTGGACAATCTCAAAGATAATCTGTTTGAAGATGACGTCTACGTTTTTACTCCCAAAGGAGATGTAGTTGCCCTAGCGCAAGGAGCAACGCCAGTCGATTTCGCCTATCATATTCACACTGAAATCGGACATCACATGAAAGGGGCGCGGATTAACGGGCGATGGTCGGTATTGGATACGCCCTTGCAAAATGGCGACATCGTAGAAATTATTACTCAGAAAAACGCTCATCCCAGTTTAGACTGGCTTAACTTCGTCGTTACGCCAAGCGCCCGCAATCGCATTCGTCAATGGTACAAGCGATCGCGCCGAGAAGAAAACATCGCACGCGGGCGGGAATTATTAGAAAAAGAACTGGGCAAAAGCGGTTTAGAAGCTTTGCTCAAATCGGAACCAATGCAAGTGGTTGCCGAACGATGTAACTATCAAACCGTCGAAGACTTGTTGGCGGCACTCGGTTACGGGGAACTTACCTCGAATCAAGTAGTCAACCGATTGCGAGAAATAACCATTAAAGCGCAACAAGCTGAGATGGAGATGGATGAAGCAGACGTACTAACCGAGCTAACCCCGCCAACGCCAGCTCGTCATGTGACTAGCACCACGAGCAGTAAATCTCCGATCGCTGGCGTTGAAGGACTACTGTATCATATCGCTAAATGTTGTCATCCCATTCCCGGCGAAGCGATTGTCGGCGTTGTCGGCCGCGGTTCCAGAGGCATTGCCATTCATCGTCAGGGTTGCGTCAATGCCGAGAACGCGCCAGTAGAGAGGTTAATTCCCGTCAAGTGGAATCCAATCGACAGCAACGGACGACCTCAAACTTATCCGGTCGATATTCAAATTGAAGCGATCGACCGAGTGGGAGTCTTAAAAGATATCCTGTCTCGCTTGAGCGATCAAAATATCAACGTTCGCAATGCTGGCGTAAAAACCAGTAGTGGCAAACCAGCGTTGATTTCTTTAAGTATTGACATTCAGGATCGCCAACAGCTCGATCGCACCTTCGATCGCATTAAAAATATGAGCGACGTTATCGATATCCGTCGAGTCGGTCAAGTAGCTCCCGATCTAGTCAAATAAAGCAATCAAAAATAAACACTCGCCCGTTCTTTAAAAGCGAGTGCTATGCCTTTAGGACCTAGGGAGAATTGGCGATTGTCGCAATACCTGTCCCAATTCTCGTTTAATAGGCATCTTGTAATTCATAGAAATCTGGCGAGACATAATCCTTACGCAGAGGCCAGCCCACCCAATCTTCCGGCATCAAAATTCGCTTGAGATTCGGGTGTCCCTCATAGACAATGCCATACATATCGTAGCTTTCGCGTTCTTGCCAGTCGGCTCCTTTCCAAATCCAGTATACCGAAGGCACCCTAGGATTATCTCGCGGCAGAAAGACTTTTAGTCGAACTTCTTCAGGGCGATCGGCATCGTCACTGACCTTGATAAGATGATAAAAACTAACTAACTCTTTTCCGGGACCGAGATCGTAAGCGCCTTGGCACTGGAGATAGTTAAATCCGTAGGCATAGAGCGCGGTAGCAATAGGAATGAGAAACTCTGGCTCTACCTTGATTAGCTCGACTCCTAAATGATCTACCTCAAGCGCTGTATTCTCGAAGCCATTTTCCGTCAGCCAGCTAGAGATCTTACCCGCCTGGACAATTGCAGAGGCTTCTGGTGCTTCACCTGTCGGCTTATCTGACTGAGTTTCTTCAGCCACGGTTAACTTCCTCCTTTTGTTTCTGTGACGCTGCTAGAGCGGGTGGAACTGGCATTCCCATCGCTTCGGTCAACTCCAGCGGTGGCATTTCGCGAGTTCCAGCCCGGAGATATTTACCCGTCAGAATTGGCTCTACTACCTTCATACTGTGGGTAGTGCTATAGTAGCGATGGGTTTGCTGTGTTACCGCTGCTCTATCTTGAATCGAATCATTGGCAATTTTTTTGCGCAGCTTGATAATCGCGTCGATAATTGCTTCCGGACGAGGCGGGCAGCCAGGAATATAAACATCAACCGGAATCAGCTTATCGACTCCTCTGACTGCCGTCGTCGAGTCAACGCTAAACATTCCGCCCGTGATAGTGCAAGCTCCCATGGCGATGACATATTTCGGTTCTGGCATCTCTTCGTAGAGGCGAACCAGCGCTGGTGCCATTTTCATGGTAATCGTGCCTGCGGTGATAATCAAATCTGCTTGTCGGGGACTAGAACGGGGAACTAAACCAAAGCGGTCAAAATCAAACCGTGCGCCAATCAAGGCAGCAAATTCAATAAAACAACAGGCGGTTCCGTACAGTAAGGGCCAGAGGCTGGACAATCGCGCCCAGTTGTAGAGATCGTCTACAGTGGTTAAAATGACATTTTCCGACAGATCTTGCGTGACCTGAGTGCGATTAATTGGATTGAGGATTTTTTCTTTTTGCTGCTGCTCTAGGGCAGCTTCGTTGGTAGTTAAATTAGGACTCATAGTTTTCGATCGCTGTATCAAATAAGTGCTGGTAACGATTTCAGGATTCAGTTAACGGAACCAGCGAGTTAACCGATTACCGAACACCGAACTCCGGCTAAGACCATTCTAGAGCGCCTTTTCTCCAAGCATAGACAAGAGCGACGACCAGAATGGCAATAAAAATGAGCGCTTCGACGAAAGCGAGCAGTCCGAGACGATTAAAGGCAACTGCCCAAGGATATAAAAACACGGTTTCTACGTCAAAGACGACGAAAACCAGAGCAAACATGTAATAGCGAATATTGAACTGAATCCAAGCTCCTCCGATGGGTTCCATTCCAGATTCGTAGGTGGTACGTCGTTCTGGACCGCCACCGCTAGGTCGTAAAAGTTTTGACGCTGTTAGAGCTAGGATAGGAACTAGGCTGCAAGCTAGTAGGAAACCAAGTAAATATTCATACCCAGAAAGGACAAACACTGCGACCTTAATACTCCTCTTAACAAATAACCCTCAGCCGAGAAGACCTGCGTTATTTTTGTTACAGTTACCTATTATAAAGGTTTCGTTAAAGTTTCTTCTCTCAGAGAGTTTATCAAAGAAGTTATTAGCAATATAAAACCGTCTAATCCTCTGGTAACGATCCTTGCAACTGGAAGCTTGAAGGAGTTGGAAAAGCTTTCGACGATGGCTCGAAAAAAAGCTTAAAAGAGGCAGGGGATTGAAAAATATTTTTAGACATGAGTTCTAAATAGGGCAGTGGCGCTTTGGCATCATTACTGCTGACCGTAGTACTGTAAGGTTTGAGGCGTTGGGGCGATCTGCTCGTTCGTTCCGGTTCTTGTTTGACGATTCCTAGCGCTTGTGCCGTTTGAATCTGCCGCTCTAAATTCTGAGTTGAGGAGACTAGATTGCCCAGTCCGTTAACCAAGTTGCGCAGATTGTCTCGGAATGCCGGATCGCCAGTGAGATCGTCTAGGTCTGAAGTAATTTTCTGGGCATTTTCAAAGGTGGCTCTAGCCGAGTCCAAGGTGCGCTGCAATGTTAGGGCATTGGCAGGATCGTTGAGCATCCCAGAAAGTTCTCGCAGATTGGTTGATGTTGCGGCTGCATTAGCTACTAACGTTTCTAAGTTCTGTACGATTTTTTGAGTGTCAGAAGTAGCCAGTCCCGTATTTACCTGTTCTACCAACTTTTGTAGCTCTTGACTGGTGCGATCGATATTATTGAGGGTTGCGCTTAGATTGGTTCGATTCTCTTCGATCAAACTGTTCAAACTGTTTGCCAGTTCAGAAGTATTATTGAGCGTCCTCTGTAAAGTGCTGCGATTTTCTGCGAGTAAACTATTGGCGTTGTCGATAAACTGAGTTGTTTCATTGGCTGTTTTCGTCAGTGCCTCAGTTGTATCGGAAACGCCTTGAATTTCTCTGTTAACCGTCACAGACAAACGGGCTAAAACATCGCTTAGTTTGGCAATACGCTCGGCAGCTACAGAAGCGCTTTGGGCAGCACCAGTAATACTGTTAAAGAATTTTGGATCGGTATAAAGTTCGCTTAGACGAGCAAGATTTTCGAAAAGCTGAACGCCGGGATCGCCCTTGAGGCGATCGCCTTCACAAATAATTGCTTGGGAATTACAATCGGGACTAAGCGGATTGAAAGCCTGAGTATCCGAGGGAAGCGCTCCCAGGGGAGTGATGTCTACCGATGCTTCGCCGATTAATCCGTAGCGATTGGTTTGGATTCTCACCTGGCGGGGAAGAATGACGTTAGCCGAGGAAATTTCTAGAACGACATCAACATTCTTCAGCCCGGGGTTCATGGCAGCAATTTTGCCCACTGTCACGCCTCGATAGCGAACGGGAGCGCCGATTTGCAGACCGCTAACGTCACTAAATTCAGCGATGAATTGGTAGTTCCGTTGACCGAATCCCCCACCCCGCAGCCAAATAGCCAGTCCGCCAAATAATACTAATCCCAACAGGGCAAATAATCCAACCGTGCCTTCTCGAACCGTTCGCGATCGCAGCATCTGTATTCCTCACTTTGTCTCAACATCAAAGGTTTTATGACTACACTAGCTCAATCGATGACTTTGATCGGACCGCGAACGCTAGCGCTAAAAAATTGCCGTACCATGGGGTGATCGGTGGTATCGATTTCCCCACAGCTTCCTTGCCATTGAATTTTCCCGTCATAGAGAAACACAATGCGATCGGCGGTGCGGCGAATCGTACTCTGCTGATGTGTCACCATCACGTAGGTATCGCATCCTCCCGGACTGCGTTGCAGGTGACGGACTAAATCTTCGATAACGGTTGAAGCAATGGGATCGAGACCTGCGGTAGGTTCGTCGTAGAGGAGAACTTCGGGGTTATCCTGAGGGTTTTCGGGATTGGACATAATTGCCCTAGCAAAGCTTACTCGTTTGCGCATCCCGCCAGACAGTTCGGCAGGGTAGCGATCGCCAATGCCGCGTAACCCCACCACTTCGAGTTTTTCCTCGACCAGTTCCCGAATTTTCTCGCCAGGGAGCTTGGAGTGTTGATAGAGAAAAAAACCAACGTTCTCTTCGACGGTTAGGGAATCGAATAAGGCTGCCTGCTGAAACACCAAAGAGATGCGGAGACTATCCTCTTCATCTTCGATTAATCCTAGCCGCCGTTTGCCCTTGATATAGATTTCGCCCGAATCGATGGGAATCAAGCCAGCGATCGCCCGTAGGACTGTCGACTTGCCCGTTCCAGAAGGACCGATAATAACCAGTGCTTCCCCTCGATAGATACTCAAGTCTATGTGGTCAAGAATCACCTTGTCGCCAAACGACTTGCAAACCCCTCTCAGTTCGATCAAAGGCTCTTGTGTCATGTGTCTTGAGTTAGCAGTCCTTAGTCAAGCATAGCGAATGACTAGAGACTAATAACTATAACCGATGGCTAGTTTTCTTCTGACACTTCCAAACCGAATACCCGATTGAAGGCTTTTTCGACTTTATAGCCGGATTCGATCGACTCCAGGGGGTCTTTGCGCAGTCGGTGCCGCAGAGCCAAGGTAATTACCCGACGAATATCGTCTACCGTCACGGTCGTGCGCCCTTCAAAGGCTGCTAGGGCTTTAGCGGCGCGATTGGTGACGATATCTCCTCTCAAGCCATCGACATCGAGAGCGGAACAAACTTCGGAAATTTTAATGCGCAAATCGTAATCGATTTCGACTTGGGGCAGAAGTTTTTGAGCGTTAATAATCTTCTCTTGCAGCGCTTCTTGTTCGGGTTGGTATTTTTCGCAGAATTTTTGGGGATTGCTGTCAAATTCGGAGCGCTGCTCGACGATTTGCACTCTCAGCGCGGGTTCTTTGACGGTGTGAATTTCGGCGTGCATGCCAAAGCGATCGAGCAACTGAGGTCGCAATTCTCCTTCTTCTGGGTTGCCGGAACCTACCAGCACGAAACGGGCGGGGTGGCGAATGGAAATTCCTTCTCGTTCGACGGTATTCCAACCGCTAGCGGCAGAATCCAATAAAACGTCTACGAGGTGATCGTCGAGCAAGTTGACTTCATCGACGTAGAGAATGCCTCGATTAGCTTTTGCCAGCAGTCCGGGTTCAAAGGCTTTCACCCCTTCGGAGAGGGCTTTTTCAATGTCGATCGTGCCGCAAACTCTATCTTCAGTGGCTCCTAGAGGCAAGTCAACCATGGGAACTTTCTTTTTGACAATTTGTAGGGGAATTTGTTTCTCTAGTTGCTCCCGAACGCGATCGCTCATTAGATCGGGATCGTAGGGATCGGAATTGAAGGGATCGTCGGCGACGACTTCAATTTCTGGCAATAAATCGGCTAAGGCCCGAATTGTCGTCGATTTGCCAGTGCCGCGATCGCCCATAATCATTACCCCGCCAATTTTCGGATCGATTACATTGAGGATGAGAGCGAGTTTCATTTCTTCTTGACCTACAATCGCGGTGAAGGGGAAAATTACGCGACGAGTCTTTGGAGGTGCTTGGAGGGTTGCAGTCATATCTGGTTTAGTTGTGTCAGTTGAAATTTATACGAAAAATTTGTTCGATGAGAGCAATTCTTTTAGTCAGTGTCTCTCATTGTGCCATAGGACTCATCGGGTCATTCGATTTTGGATCAAAGGATTCTGGATCAAAGGATTGACCCTACGAATAAATCCGCTTGCTCTGTGACATCCAGGAATTATTGTTCAAAAGTGCAAGGTACTTCGTCAAAATTGAGATTCAAAATTTTTGAACCGCTCTCTGCCTTATGTTCGGTTAGACTCAGATCCGATCTCGCACCTTTGGCATCAACGCCTAGAACTAAAGTTCTAGGCTCAAAGCTCAACTCGATTAAAATCGACTCAAATTCCTATCGGGTCTTCTTTAGAGGACTTTTTCGCTCGACCAGGAAATTAATGACAACAGCAGTTGTTGAGAATGGTGCAAGATCTCAGGCGTTAGAAGAACTTTCTCGCTCTAATTCGCGCTGGCGCAATGTCAACAAAGCTTTTGCTCTTTGCTTGAAAGTTTTTACTTCCTGGTCATTGGGTTGCACCTTTTGCCATGCTTCTCGCTGCATTAAACGTTGACACCAATCTTTAATATTGGGGGAATTACTCAGATCGATTCCTAGTTTCGTTAATGGCTAAAAACTCTGGTTGGAATTTGTCGCCGTTTAAGTTGACTAGTACCGATTCAAAGGGAATGTTTTTTTCTAGTAGCACTATCCAGACGCGACGAGCGATCGGGGAAATAGGATTGTAGTAAAATTTCAGCATCAATAATTTTTCCTTGTTAGTTGATGGTTAATAGTTAGTCGTTAGTCATTAAGAGAAAATATCCATATTTTTAATAACGACTAACTACTTACGGAATTAAAATTAATTTGCCAATATGTTCGCCCTTTTCCATTGCTTGATTAGCGTGACGAACGTCGCAGAGTGAAAATTTGGCAGCAATAGGTAACTTATATGTCCCATTGACAAGACATTCTAAAACATGTTGATAGGCGATTTGCTCTCGTTCGCTGCCAGAAAGTTCGTTAATTAACCAACCGCGAATCGCCGCAGCTTTACGAATTAAAGGACTAACGTCTACGACATCCGGTTTGCCTAACAACCCATAAATCCAAATTGTGCCTCCATTGGCTATCAGGCGGATTTCTTGGTTGAGGAATTCTCCGGCAGCAACGGGATCGAAAATGACATCGGGTCCTTTCCCGGCAGTTAAGTGCTTGACTTCTCGCCACCATTGGGAATTGCGCGTTACGATTAAATGGTCGAACCGGACTTCGGGCATAGCTTGTAGTTTCTCGACTTTATCCGGACTGGTGGTCGTCCCGATCGCAATGCCACCATAGTGCTTGACTACCTGAGAAGCTGCGATCGCAACGCTACTACTGGCTGCTGGAATGAGAACGCTTTGTCCGGGTTGTAGTTGCTGCCTCCAAATTAAGCAACCCCAAGCGGTTAGATAGGGATACCAAATAGCGCCCAGGATCTCATCAGAAATTTCGTCAGGAGCAGGGATAGTTTTATCGGCAGCAATGAGGTAATGAGATTGATAAGTGCCTTTGCCGATGCCTTTAGACGCAGGCGCATCTAAAGTCAGGATAACGCGCTGACCGACATGGCGATCCGTAACGAGATCGCCAATGGCTTCGATGTAACCGCCTCCTTCTATTCCTGGCGTAAAGGGTGGCGCGCCAGAAATCAAGCGATATTCGCCTCGCCGTGCCATCAAATCGGCGTGATTCATACCAATGCTGGTCAGTCGCACGATAACTTGGTTGCTATCAGGAGTGAGCTCGGGTTCTTCGACGATTGAAAGTTGGTCGCTACCGCCAAAGGCATTGACTACGACTTTGTACATAAAAAGCCTTCAATAACAGAGATGTTACACCGATTAAAATAAACCTCTTGCATAAGTAGATTTAGTCTCAACTAGAGCTTGGGAATGAATTTCCCAAGCTAACAGCCCTAGTTTACTTAAGTAGACTTACACTATAAGTCAAGAAATTCATTTCTTGGCGGATCGGGAATTTTTGCAGGAGGTCTAATGGATTTGCTGTAGGCGGCGCCTAGTAAGAAGTACTCTGGTTCGGATGGGAAAGGCAATTTCAACTTCAAGAGGACTTTTCCGTGTCTGAAGTTCTTGCATATTCTATTTTTCCTAGTTATTTTTTCAGACCGAACATTTGGTTTTGCGTGAAAAAAATTTGTCGGGATTGAACGTAGAGGGTTAAAGGAGGTTTTCGACGTAATTGGCTCATGTGTAAAATATGTGCAGGAGAAGTAATGTCAGCATGCTATGGAATTTCCCCTGAACGATTTGCTCAATCGAGACAAATGCAGGCAGTGGATTTTGGAGCATTTTCATCCGGATGGCTTGAGCTGTCCCAACTGTAAAGCTGGGGTGGAACAAGCCCGAAGATTTAGAACCACGCATCGCTCTCAGTTGAGAGTTTATCGCTGTCGTGTGTGCGACCACACTTACAACCTCTACAGTGGCACGTTACTAGCGCAACATCACCTGAGACCTGAACGGGTTGTGTTGTTGTTGCGAGGCATCCTCAAGGGAGAGTCCACTAAAAGCTTGGCAGGAGAATTACAGTTAAATTACAAAACGGTGTTAACCTTACCTCATCAACTGCAAGCTCGTGCCGAGCAGTTACAATCGCAGGAACCCGTACCTGACACTCGAACTGAAACCGATGAGATGTTTCAGAAGGCGGGGAAAAAGGAGAGCAGCATCTTGACCCGTTTGACCCACCTCGACGACGAGCGAACAAACGACGAGGTAAAGGCACCTAGGATCATGACCGACCACCAGTGGTTGGAACGGTTGGACGAAACAGTGGGCAAGTCCGATTGCGAGTAGTGAGGAACACTACAGGTGAAATACTGGTTAATCATGTGCATCAATTCACAGTAATTGAGAGTCAGCTCTTCACTGACGAATCAGCCAGTTATAATCACGTCATTCGTCCTCATGCTACTGTTTGTCATAGTCAGCATGAATGGGCAAGGGATGATGAGGGAGATGGGCTTCGAGAAGTTCATGTCAACACAGTTGAAGGGATGTGGACAGATATGAGGAATTTCTTGAGCTCCTTTAAGGGTGTTCACCAAGAGCGCCTGAGTGGTTATGTTGCTATTTTTGAGTTCAAGGGAAACCTCAAACGCATCTGCCCTGCCTTCATTGCCTCACTGGTTACTCCGCACACTTCTTACTTATGAGCCAATTTATTCTGTGATTTGAGGGATCGCGAGAAAGCCTCAACTGTGCGCTTATCTAAGCTACAAATTTAATTTACTGAAACGCCTACCCTTTCTCGATTATGAGGTTCGAGGAGGTTGGTTATTTCTGGACCAATGGGAATGATGCCGCCGGGATTGAGCGGAAATAGGTTCCCATAGTACTCGCGCTTGACTGCCTCTAGGTTGCAGGTATCGGCTACGCCAGGAAGCTGATACAAGTCGCACAGGTAGCCTCCCAGATTGGTGTAGTCCCGAATTCTTTTGCGGTTGCACTTAAACAATCCATAGTAAACAATATCGAAGCGGAACAGGGTAGTAAAAAGACGCACGTCTGCTAGGGTAACGCGATCGCCGCACAAATATCGACTCCCTGCTAGTACTGCATCAATCTCGTCCAAGACCGCAAATAGCTCGTTACAGGCTTTTTCGTATGCCTCCTGGGTTTGGGCAAAGCCACAGCGGTATACGCCATTGTTTACTGCGCTGTAAATCTTCTCGTTCCACCAGTCGATCTTTTCCTTAAGTTCTTCTGGGTAAAGGTCTAAAGCGGGATTGGTTGCCCACTTGTTAAACTGAGAGTTGAGCATGACGATAATTTCTGCACTCTCGTTATTGACGATGGTTTTCGTTTGTCGATCGAAAAGCACCGGAACGGTACAACGTCCTTCGTAACCTGGCTGGGCTTTTTGGTAAAATTCGGCTAGGGTGCGGCAGCCTTCCTCTGGCTTCTCAAACGCCCAACCGCCCTCTTCTGGCGCAGGGGATACGATAGTGACGGGGATGGCGGCTTCAAGTCCCTTGATAGTTCTGACAATAAGGGTTCGGTGCGCCCAAGGGCAGCCCCATCCTACATAGAGGCAGTAGCGTCCTGCTGCTGGTTGATAAGGGTTTTCTGGTTCCGTACCGACAGAGTTTCTAAAGGCACTGGCAGGGCGAACGTATTCTCCCGACTGGCTGCGCGGAGCGAGATTTGACATCATTAAATGCCACAGACTCGTCCAGACAAACCTTCCAAGTTTGATAATAGCTTTTGGCGGCAGCGACTTTCTCTTTTTGCTACTTTTCATCGCGGAACTTTTTGCTTGACTGGGCTACCTTAATGGTACTTTTTGAGGAAGAGTGCGATCGCAAAACGGATGAGACAATTTTCTTCTAGCCTACCGAATAAATGTATCCTCCGTCGGGCAAGCTCTAGAGATATGTGGAGGATTCGCAAATTGGTGCTGCTAGCTCGATTAGATCCAACTCAGTTGCGCCAATCGCAGTTTTGGGTCATTGAATGCGAGAGAAAGATCGTTGCCTGCGGACAATTACGTTCCTTTGAGGGAGCGCAGGAACTGGGAAGCGTAGTCGTTGCCCCAGCTTGGCGCGATCGCAGTTTGGGAACTTATCTAGTGGGACATCTCATTCAATCTGCGACCCAACCTCTTTATTTAGAATGTCTTGGTGCTAGGCTAGCATCGTTTTACGGTTGTTTGGGGTTTATCCCCGTTTCCTGGCAAGCACTGCCGCCGCCTCTGAAGCGGAAATTTGGTCTTTCTAATTTAGCGGCTAGGATCTTTCAACTGCCCTTAACCCTAATGCAGTGTGTCATTGGGATAAAGAACAAAGGACGAGTGACCAATGAATGACCAATGACGCTCCCATCCCCCGCGCTAAGAAAAGGAGATGAGCTTAAGTTATTTTATAGATTTTTTGATTCGGCGCGATCGCTACTGTCCAAGAGACTTTTGACTTTGTTAATCAGTTCAGCGGTAGAAAACCCTTTAGTTAGATAGTCAGTTGCTCCAACGCGGCGGGCTTCTTGGCTCCACTCTTCTGCCAGTCGGGAGGATACAACTATGATAGGAATAGTTATACCGATGCGTCGCGCGCGGTCGATAAGCGTAAAGCCATCCATGTTGGGCATTTCGATGTCTGTGATTAGCATAGCCGGAGCGGGATGGGTTTGCAGCCAGTTCCAAGCTTCTTGTCCGTCCGCACAAGTGCTGACCGCGTAACCGTAAGCTGTCAAGCTCGCTTCGAGTCGTCGCCGCATCAGAGCGGCATCATCGACAACGAGAATCGATCGCGTCAGTTGGGCAACTTCTTGGCGAGTGGGTTGGGTGGGAACTGTTGTTGTCTTAGTCGCAAGTGTCCGTTCGGGTAACGGCTTAGCTATTCGCTCTGGATCCTCTAGCAAGACTTCTGCTAGGGTTGCTGCGTCTATGACGGGGATCGGGGAGCCATCGGGTTGCAAGCTCGCTCCCAGCAGCGCAATTGGAGCGACGAGCGGCGAAGGCAGAGGCGTAATGAGTAACTCGGTCTGCCCCAACAAATCATCGGCTAAGATCCATATTCCCCGGTACTGCTGGGCGGGATGCACGTACAGACAAACTGCCGTATCTGGTAAAGACCGTTCGGCAGCTTGAGGCTGCCAGTATTCGAGCAAATCGAGTCCCAATAGGGTTTCATCTTCTTGTTGAATCTTCCAGGAGCAGATCGCATTTGGATCGCTGGTTTTGGTTGCCTGTAGATTGCCTAAGATGGTCGTTTTAATAATGTCTTGGCTGGGAATAGCAAAGGTGCGATCGCCTGCTTGTAGCAGCACGCAGGATACCAAGAGTTGCGGCACCGGGAACTGGATTTCAAAGATCGTACCGATACTGGGTTGGGTCATCAGACTCAAGCGTCCTCCCAAACTGGCAACCTGACTGGCAACTACATCCATCCCCACGCCCCGCCCGGAGACCTCGCTCACGTCGGTTTTGGAACTGAAACCGGGCTGACAGATGACTGCCAGCAACTCAGCGGGCGTTTGGGTGCTGGTTAACGGCAATCCTTTTGCCCGGGCAGATTGCCGAATTGCCTCAGCCTCGATTCCCCGACCGTCATCTCCTACGTCTAGCAGATAGGCGTTGCCTCTTCGTTTGAGCGAAATGGTAATAGTTCCCTGTTCTGGCTTGCCGCGATTGGCTCGCTCTTCGGGGCTTTCCAGTCCGTGGTCGTAAGCGTTGCGGATTAAATGCAATAAGACTGGCTCTAATTTTGAGCTGGTTCCGGCATCGAGTTCGACCTTTTCTCCTTCGACGACCAGTCGGGCTGGTTTGCCAAAACGAACGATTAGATCCCTCACAATAGCTCTGGAGCGGAAGGCAAGGTTTTTAAAGGGGACAAGCCTACTTTGCTCGACAGTTTGCCGCAGGCGCAGAATGTTTCGATCCAGGCTTTCCAAACTGCCCGCCGCGAGCAGGGCAGTCTTTTCCGCCTCTGCTCCCAGTTCTGACAAACGCAAACTCGTTTCGAGGAGGCGGTTAATAGTGGTGTAACCTTGGCGATAGCGCTCTAGGATCGGAGCTTCGGCAGAATTACTACTCCTTTTAAGGCTATCGAGCAAAGCATAATCGTCTTGCAGTTGTCGCAGACGGGTGATGTATTGAGCGCTTTCTTTTGCCAGCGCCAAGAGCTGGGTTAGCTGAGTCTGTAGATTTTGATAGAATCCTTGAGAAGCGCGGGCGGTCAATAGGGTTTCTACCAAGCTTTGAGAGGTGTGCTCTAAGCGACTTAAGGGAACCGGAATCTGAATCTCATTGGTCTGGTTTTCGGTACGAGCGATCGCATCGGGTGCCGCGCTTTCTGTAGTAGATTGGGGGGCATCCAACCGCGCGGATGGCGGCGCAACTAATTCCAGCCAGTCGTCCGAGGTTTCAGGAGAAGATGCATTCTCGATATCTGAGGCTGGTTTCGGTGCTTCTTCGCTCAGCGCTTCCCAATCTAATTGAGCCAAGGCATCGGCGGCTTGACTCAACTCGTCTATATCCCAATCGACTAACTCGTCGGCGGCAAGCTTCGGTTCGCGCCATTCTGAATCGAGGTTCTCCACTAGAGGTTCGAGCGAGCAATCTTCACAGTCGAATTGAGAGGGATCGATCGCCGAGCGCTCTGAAGAATCTGAGTCATCCGTCTCAGACAAAGCAGGCTCGACGAATTTACCGCCTTGGCGAGCAGATTCTTTCAAGGCGTTCAAGTAGTTCGTCCACTGAGTACGCCATGCCTTGACGCTGGGACGACTCAAGAGAGATTGGCAGCGATCGAGCAATTCCGTCCAACCGCTAGCAAATTCGAGATCGTTACCGATCTCTGCTAATTGGTCCAGGGTTTGCCGAGCCACTGCCACGGTCTCATCACCGACCGTTCCTTGCTGGGGCAGCCGCTCTAATGCCATTTCCAAATCCAGTACGACCAGATCGAATCCCTGTTCGGCAAATTCTTGGTGGAGTAGGCGCTGCTCGTTCCACTCTGGCAAATAAAGTTGCTTGACTTCCTCTCGCAGGGTTTGAATTCGCTGTATGGCAGGCTGTACGGCTTTTAAGGCTTCCTCTCCAGCCATTCGAACCTGCAAGCTACCCGCCAAAAGTTCCCCGGCTTCTAGCAGCATCTGCCCCAAGCATCCATCCTCCAGAGGTGGGGCGGGATTTAGGTGACGCAGGTCAGAAAGCAGGTCTTCTAGGACGGTAGCAACCTGCAAGATGGCATCCGCACCGACAGTCACCGAGCTGCCTTTGATGGTATGGATAACTCGATATAGCTCTTGAATATCCCTCGTCCAAGAGAGCGGATCGAGACATTGTACCAGATTCAAATAATCTTGAAGATACTTCTGGCTATCGACCTCGAACATGGCACGCAGTTCTTGCTGCAATTGAAGTTCGGCGAGATCGACCTCGTTGGGTTCTGGGGATGAAAATTTGCCTGATACCATCGCGATCCTTCTCTATTAGACAGATTGAACGGAGAGAATGGAAAGAGGCGGGCGATCGCATCTCGGAGACGGGCTGAAAGCAAGAAGAATGAATTGGATCGATAGACTTCTTTCAGGCATGGGGTAAGGGGGAATAGGTAAGAGGGAATTTGATTTTTGCAAGAGGTCTGATTTCGTCAAATAGTCAAAGGAGGTGATAGGAGGTAAGAACATATACATTCAAGGAGCGGTTATCGAGCCTAGAAATGTTGCCGCTAACGTCTCTACTTAAGATTTTCTCCTCGAGGAGGTTACTTTCTTATTTTCATTATTCATCGGATCGGGTTGCGTACCATTACTCGGACTGCCGCTATCATTAGCCGAACGCAGGATTTTGGCAGCCGAGCCAGTTTGCATTTGCTCTGGCGCAATGCGGAAAAACCGCACCAGTTCATCCAGATTGCCGGCGAGTTGTCCCATTGCTTCTGACTGCTCGCGAGTGATGCTAGCTTGCCGTTCTGTATCGGACGCGAGTGCGGCAATCTCCCGGATCGATTTTAAGGTGTCCCGCGCCGCATCGGCGATCGCCTGACTCGATTGGGTCACTTGTTGCCCCACTCGCGCTACCTGCACCGTCGCGGTTCTAATCTCATCAAACGCCTGACGGGATTGTTCGACTCCCGTTGCGAAGTCCTTGACGATGCGCTCGATCTCTTCTGCATCCTGGTTAAGCCCGGACACAACCGTCTGAATTTGTTCGGTTCGCTGTTGCAGTATGATTAAACTTTGGCTGGTTTGCACGGCTAGATCGTTTACCTGAGCGGCAACTGCTTCAAACTCTCTGGCGATGCTAGCAAATTGATCCGGGTCTTGCTGTTCGGTTGCTCGCGTCGAGAGCAGCGCGGCGTTGAGTGCCAACACCCGCGTCATCGAAGCGATGCGTTTCTGATCTTTAGCAAATTGTACGGCAAGTTGTACGAAGTCGCTCAGGGTTTGCATCCGCCGGACAATCTGAACCGTTCCTCGGTCGAGGGTATCGATCTCGGCAGTCAACTGGGTCATTTGCCCCTGACCTCGAACCAGAGCCTCCTGCGCCTGCTGTATCGACTTATTAGCAGTTTGGGTTTGTTTGGCGTTATCGCGGGTCAGATTGCGAATATTTTGGAGCAGCGCTTGCATGGCTTCCACTGAGCGGGTTTGTAATCGTACCTGACTTACTGTCTGTACGGCAAACTGCTCTAGGGTTTCGGCGCTTTGAGTAACCTGCTGCGCCGTAGACGATACCACTGCCATGATGCGGGCGAGTTGTTCGACTAGGCGATTAAAGGTATCGGCTACCAGTCCCGTGACGCGATCGCTTACTGGTGCTTGCACGGTCAAATCGCCCTCTTCTACTGCCGCTACCACCTCTAGCAGTTGTCCGACATCCTCTTGCAATACCTGGCTTTCAGCTTCGAGCGCCTGTCGCTGCCGTTCCTGTATTTGTACTCTCAAGCTGGCTTCTTGACGAATCTGTGCTTGGTTAGCTTCAAGCTGTGCGAGCAGGTTAAAGAAAGACGCAGACAGTCGTCCGATCTCGTCCTGCCCTTGCAGCTTGGCTTGGGTTTGAGCGTCTGCTGCCAGTTTGTTGCACTCATCCAAAATCGGCTGCAAGCGACGGTTCAAATTCCGAACGAATAGCAAGACCACAATTCCCAACAAGGTCGTCACAATTAATGCCGCACCGATGCTGGTTAAAATTGCGGGAGTGACGATCGCTCCTTGGGGAAAGGCCGCCAGCATCACCCAGCCCGTACTGGGAATCTTTTGATACGCCCAATATTTGCCTTCGATCGCGAGCAGTCCAGAGGTCTGGCTAGCCAATCCCTGTCGGACTGACGACCAAACTGGCTTTAGTTCTGGCACCGTCTCGGCACTCGGTCCTGGTTGCAAGTTTTTGGGAGGAATGGGCGGCGCTGGGGGATAGGCAACGATTCGTCCCTGCGCCGACAAAATTGTAAAGTATCCCGCATTTCGTGTCACTTTTGTGTTGGCAATTTGCTGGGTTACATCGACGAAATCGACATCTGCATTGACAACTCCGATAATTTTCTGCTGTCGATCGAAGATGGGGGCAGCATAAGTGGCAATCAGAGCGCCATAACTGCCATAGGGTTCAAACCAAGAAGCTTTGCCGCTCGCGACCGGAGTGGCGTAATAATCTTGGTTGGGGTAGTTGTCATCGGCAAACAGCTCGGAGTAGATGACATCCCCATCGGGAGCTGGGAGGCGCTTTCCTTTTTGTCCTGCTACTTTTTTGTCAAAATAATAGAAGGGGAAAAACCACTGACGATCCGGGACGATCGCTCTGGGAGTTTGACCCAAACCAATCCCCGTCAGCAGTTTCGATCCCTGTCGCAGGGCAGAGAAGGCGAGTTGCTCGTAAGCCGAGGGGGTTTTTATCCCCTGGCGATGGAGAACGTTCGCGGCTCCGCTCAAGCTGCGAACTTGCTGCTCTACAGGAGCCAGTTGAGCTTCTACCGATTTAACTTGAGTGCTCAGGCTATTCTGAATCTCGGCTTGTGCGCCTCGAACGAGGGTTTGGTAAAACGAGTAAGACAAGGCGGCTAAGCCGATGGCAGCACTTCCCAACACGTAAAGAAACAACCGCGTCCCAATTGAATTCGAGCAGAATTGCCAAGAACTCAAAAGTTGAGTCAAGTTCTCGGCGATTTGCCTGGGTAGATTGGATGGCGTTGTGGTCATGGATGCTCCTTTAGCTTTTTAGCGACGCTATTCTATCCGGTTTTCTGCTCCCAGGACTGCGTTAGGTAGGAGTCTTTGGGGTAATATCAAGGGCATTTTCTCGCTCCTCGGACAAGTCCACTCGTTCGGTTGCCTCGGCGGGCAGTCGGAGAAATTGAATTCTTTGTAGCAATTGTTCAGAACTTTGTTGCATGCGCTCTGATTGGATTAGGGTAGTTTGGGTGAGTTGGGCGGTTCGATCTGCCAGTCGAGCGATATTGCCCATTGCCGTTGCTGTCGAGCGAGCGGTTTGTACGATCTGCTGATTCGACCGACCGACGGTTGCTCCAATTTGAATGGCCTTTTCGGTGGCAGACTGGATGCTCTCAAACGCTTCGGCGGACTTTTCGACTCCTAGGGTCAAGCCGTCTACTAATCCATCGATTCCTTGCAAATCCCGCTCGATGGACGACACCGCCTTTTTGATGCGATCGGTGCGTTTTTCGAGGGAGCTGAGGTTTTTGTCGGTTTGTTGGGCTAAGTCTTTGATCTGGTTGGCAATGGTTTCAAATTCTTTCGCCAGCACCATCATTTGTCGGGGATCTTGCTGTGCCGTTGCCCTTGCCGCCAGTAGCGTTGCTCCCATTGCCAGCGACTGGATCAGTTCTGCCAACTGGCTTTGCTCTTGCACGAATCCATCGGTCAGGGTCACGAACTCATCCAAGTCTTTGGTTCGCCGCACGACCCGTTCGGCTCCTGCTTGTAGCGTCCGAATGCCTTGAGTAAGGGTATCGATGGCTAACTGCCCTTGCTCGACGGTAGTTCGTACTTTTCCCAAGGATTGGTTTGCCAGCGCGATTTGGTTGGCTGAATGGCGAGCAGAATTTTGCACCCATTTGGTGAGGTTCAAGACCTTAGTGACGCCTTCAGCTTGTTGCTGGGCGTTGAGGGCGACAGTTCTGGAAGATTCGTCGAGCTGTTGGGAGGTTTGCGTTACTCGTTGAGCCGTTCCGGATACCTGGGCTAAGATCTGACCCAGTTGTTCGAGCAATCGATTAAAGGTATCGGCAACCAATCCCGTCGCGCGATCGCTGACATTGGCACGAGCGGTCAGATCTCCCTCTTCTACTGAAGATACGATATCGAGCAAGTGACCCACTTCTTCCTGGGTCGTCTGATTTTCCAGCGCTAGAGATACTAGGTTGGCGATCGAGCCGACAAAGGTTTGCTCCTCTGGGAGCCACTGTCGAGGCGAGCCAACCTGTTCGCAACAAACGATTCCCACTGTCTGAGCGGTAATTTGAATGGGCACGTCTAACCTTGACTGAATGCCCAGAGGAGTGAGGTAGGAATCCGAAAACTCTTCCAGGGCGGGATGGGTATTGACGTCATTGGCAACGATAAAGGCATCTCGTTCGAGGGACTGAAAATATCTTGGAAAATCAACTATCTTTAGTTTCATCCCGTCTGAATGCTGCTGGGGGGTAAGCTCGTAGAGGTCTAAACAGACAAGTTTACTGCGATCGCTATTGTAGAGCCAGATACTCGCCAGTTCTACTCCCAGGGTTTCGGCAGTGGCTTTCGTGAATGCAGTAGCAGCTATTTTGACATCTCCTAACAATATCCCTTGATTTCTCGCTAGTTCGGCTAACACGCGATTTTGTAGACTCAAGCGATCGGTATTTTGGCGCAATGTCCCCAGTAAATTCTGAATTTGACTTGCCATACGGTTGATATTATCTCCCAAAACGGCTAACTCATCATTGCCTCGCACTGGAACTCGAATACCCAGGTTCCCTTCACCGATTTTCTCGACGGCTGAAGTTGCCTGCAAGACGGGGAGAGTCACTCGATTGGCGATGAAAGCTCCTAAAACCGCCGTTACCAAAGCCGTCAAAACCGTACCGATGCCGATGGCTTGTAGCAAATTTCGCTGAGGGGCAAAAGCAATGGTGCTATCGGTTGCAGTCACTACGCTCCAACTCAAACCACTCACATTGAGAACGGGGCTATAGGCGTACAATTGCTCGCCCCAGGAGTTGCCATCAATCCAAGCTTGATTGCGCCGTTGAGCGTTAACTGGTGCAAACAATGCCGTCTTCTCGGCGATTTTACTGCCGATCGCGCTATTGGCTTGCTTGTTTTGTGGGTTAAGGGTTTGAAAGATTCGCCCGGAGCTGTCGATCAAGCGATAGGTCGTATGCTCGGATAAACCCGACGTTCTCAAAATGGCATTGCCGACAAATTCTACGGGGATTTTGGCAACGATCGCGGCGCTGACGCGATCGCCATCGTTTTTGATAGGAGCGCCAAGATAAATCGCCCACCGTTGAGAATCCCCCACTTTCGTAGCAATTGGCTCGCTGATGACCGGAATTCCTTTCTTAATTACCTGCTGAAAGTAGGGAAAGTTTTTCTGATTCGGTTCCCTGGCAGAACCTAGCGAGCGGGCGATCGGATTGCCTTGAAGGTCGTATAGAGAAATATTAGAATAGACGGGATAGTCTTGAGTAAAATGACTCAGCTCTTTCTCTAGCTTCTGTCGAGCTGCCGTCCGCGCCCGCTCGCTGGGAGCGCTTGAAAAGTTTGTCCCCCCGGTCAGTTCGGCAACCCTGACAGCCGTTTTGAGGTTGGCGATGCGGTCTTCCAAGAAACGGCTGAGGCGGTCGGATAGCTGGGTAGATTCGGTAATTTTCTCTTCGGCAATTTTTTGAACGATCGAGCGATCGGCGACCCAGTAAGCAATAGCGCCGACTACTAACACGGGCAATCCCCCAAAAACTGTTGCCAGAGCCGTAGCTTTGAGGCGGATCCCCAACCGTCCCTTAGCACGACGAGCGATCGAAGCCTTCAACGCCGAGTGAGAAATTCTCCCGGCAGCTGGAGTGCGATCGCGTCCGGAACGCCTATCTTTAGCAGATTGAGCTGTCATGGTCGGTCAAACTCCTCAGACTACTGTTCGTCACTAAGGTTAGGGTTCCTCAAAATCGCCTCGATCTTTCAATTGGCTTGAGCAAAGACAAAATCGTCATAGCTAAGCTCGTTGATGCGATTCCAGGAAAAAATGGTTTTGCGGAAACCCTTCCAGCTGGTATAGACTGCTTTAAACATTGCGTCCTTACTCGCGTTTTCTTCGTATAGCTCAAAGGCTGCCTCTTTAGCAGCTTTGAGAATTTCCGCTTCAAAGGCAACTAGCTCGGTTCCGCTTGCCAGCAGGCGCTGTAGGGCTTGGCGATTGAGAGCCTCGCACTGGGATTGGGACAAAACCTGGGTTTCAAAAGCCGCTACGCCGAGAGCCTCTTGGTAGTCCTTGGGCAATTTCTTCCAGGCATTCAAATTGACGAGCAAATCATGGTTAGTGCCCGGTTCGTGCCAGCCCGGATAGTGATAAAACTTGGCAAATTTATTCAGACCGAGCTTTTCATCTTCATAAGGACCGACAAATTCTGCCGCCTCGATGTCGCCCTGCTCGAATGCTGCCGGAATTTCCACGTGGGGAAGGTTGATGGCATTGATACCGATGTGCTTGGCAACTTTGCCCCCAATTCCCGGTATCCGCATCTTCAACCCTTTGAGATCGGCAAGCGAGCCGATCTTCTGCTTAAACCAACCTCCCATCTGCGGACCGGTCGTTCCTGCCGGAAAATAGATAACATTATAGTCAGCGTAAGCTTTTCTCAACAGCTCCAGAGCACCTCCCCCATAGATCCATGCCATCAGTTGAGAGGGGTTAAATCCGAAGGGAATGCTGGTTGCGAAAGACAAGGCAGGACTTTTAGCAACGTAGTAAATTCCTTCTGTATGTCCGCACTCAACTTTTCCCTCGCCAACGGCATCGAGAATTTGTTGGGCGGGAGCAATGCCTCCAGCTGGGAAAGGCTTAATTTTGAAATTGCCGTTGGTCAATCGCTCGACGCGATCGCAAATCCGGGTCGCTGCCTGATAGTACGTTTCAACTTTGTCCGACCAACTGGTTGCCATCCGCCACTCAATCTGGGTTCGCTCGGCTTGCCCAATTTCCGTATTGACCAGGAGTTGTTGGTTTCTGCGACAAGCAGCGAGAGTAGCGCTACTGGCTGTTGCGATCGCTAAATGGTTGACTAGCCGCCTACGCTTCATAACACTTTACTCCTCACCGACTAGAACAGATCGAACGGTTGGAGACAAAGAAGATCCCCGCTCGACCGAAGTCGAGTTGGCATCGACGGTACTTTCGCCAGTCCCAGACAGATCGACCGACTCCGGTTCCAAGGGAGGTTGCGGCAACAGTTCGCTCGGAAGGCGGAAAAATTCTACCCGTTGCAAGAGTCGAGTTGAGAGGTCGCCCATTGTCTCTGATTGATGGCGGGTATTCTGAGTGAGCCGAACCGTGCGCTGGGCGAGTTCGGCGATGTCTCGCATGGCAGCGGCAGTAGAGCGAACGGTATTGATGATATCCTGACTCGATTGGGTAACGGCTTCGCCGGCTTGTAAGACATTGGCAGTTACCATTTGTACGTTGTTAAATGCCTCAGTTGACCGTTCTACCCCCTCAGTGAACCCTCCGACCAGTCCGCCCAGGTTTTGCACTCCGGCATCCACCGCTGCCACGACGTTTTGGACTTGGGTCGTTCGTTGCTCTAGCACTGATAAGCCTTCGTTAGTTTGCTGGGCGAGCTTGCTCACTTGATCGGCGATTGCTTCAAATTCTTTGGCGGCTATAGCGAACTGTCTGGGGTTTTGCTGCTCGCAAGCGCGGGCGGCTACCAGGGAGGCGTTGAGTGCCAGCACTTGCGTTTGCATGGCAATTTGGTTTTGATCGCGTACCAATTGCTCGGTCAGTCCGACGAACTCTCCGAGGGTCTTCATTTGCTGGACGATGCGGTCGGTTCCTTGGCGCAGCATCTCTGTTGCTCTCGTTAGGTCTGCCATCGCGGCTTGACCGTCGAGTACCGTGCTATCGAGCGCCAGCAATGACTGGTTAGAGACCTGTAGTTGTTGTGCGGCGCTCTCGGCAGAGCGTTCTACTCGCTCGGACAAACTCAACGCCTGCTCCACTTCCTGCGCCTGTCGGTCGGCGTTAGTTACTACTACCTCGGCAATCTGCTCTAGGTTGTCTGCGCCCGCAGACACTTGGCGGGCAGCTTCGAGCACCTGCGCCAGAACTTTTGCGATTTCTTCGATTAAGCGGTTGAAGGTATCGGCTACCAGCCCCGTGACGCGATCGCTTACTGGTGCTTGCACGGTAAAATCTCCTTCTTCTACAGCCGCTATTACCTCCAGTAACTGCCCAACTTCTGCTTGCAGCGCTTCCCCTTCTCGCTCCACCTCAACCGCTCGCTTCAGTTCTTCTTGCGCCTGCACCGCTCGCGCCACTTCTTGACGAATTTGCTCTTCTTTGGTGGCTAGTTGGTCGATCAGATTAAAAAAAGACACGGATACCCGCCCCACCTCATCTTCGTTTGCCAGGCGGGCGAGCGTTTGCGCATCGGTTGCAGCCAATTTGTTACATTTGTCGAGAATTGGTTTCAGGCGGCGATTGAGATATTGCACTGCTACGACGACGATCCCGGCTAGCAACAGACCTGCCGCGACAGCTCCTCCCACGGTAATCAGCAGTACCGGACGCAGCACTACCTCAGATGGGACTGATGCCAAAGCCACCCAGTTGGTTGACGGAATTCGTTGGTATACCCAATAAGTTCCGCGCTCTTTTATCAATCCAGATTGACCGTTTTGCAGTCGAGACCAGACTGACTCCAGTCCGGGAATTGATTTAACCGTTTCAGCCTTAAGTCCTTTCTGAGGGTCGGGAGGATAGGCGACAATTTGACCGCTATCGGTCAGCAGCGCAAAATAACCCGCCTCCCGAATGACCTTATCTTGGAGAGATTTCTCAAAGGTTCTGGCATCAAAATCAACGCTAACTCCTCCCAGCCATTGCTTTTGGTCGTCGTAAATCGGGATATAAAAAGTCGTGTAAAAGAACCCATAGTATTCATAGGGATCTGCCCAAAGCGTTTTCTGAGGAACCATGTAATCCTTCCAATAATCCGACTCCGGGTAGAAATCTCCAGGCGTATTCTCGTCAACGTAGCGAATCTTGTTGTCAGGAGCTGGCAGGAGTTTTCCGGGAAAATCTGGGACTCCCGGATCTAAGAGGTAGTAGGGACCAAACCATGGTTTTTTAGGCAGAACGCCATACTCTCGTTGCATAAATCCTAGACCCGTGACGTAGTCCGGGCGATTTTTGAACAGTTCCAGGGTCAATTTAATGTAGGTTTCGGGAGTTTCTACCCCCTGAGCGTGGAGCGTAGCAACAGTGGTTCGTAACGATTTTGCCAACGCTTCAGCTTGCTGGACTTGACCGTCGATTAAGTTAACTTTGCTGCTCAACGTTTGACGAATTTCTGCCTCAACCTCTTTTCTGAGGGAGTTGTAGAAGAGGTAAGCCATACTTCCTAGTCCGACTAAAGCCCCTCCCATTACCAAAAGAAATAATCGAGTTCCCACGGATTTCAAGCGAGGCAGCTTTCTATTGGCTTGCATCATCTTAAGCTGAGACTGGGGTTGGCTTGTCGTCATAACCAATTCCTAAAACGTTGACAGACTTCAAGAGCGGCTCGTGCTGGCAGCCCAGCGCTGGGGCAGAAACAGTTCGTCGCTCAACAGTTGCGTTTTAAACAGTTTCAGGGTTGCCTCCCTTTCTGTGGCAGGGAAATATAGATCCGCGTCAAAGATTTCTGCTGGCAACTGCTCGCTTGTTTGACTGCTCAAGAGGCGATCGACAACCAGCCCAACTCCGGCAAACTTCTGTGCTTGTTCGCCCAGGCGAACGACGGTCAATCGTTCTTTCGTCAGAGGGCTGGAAATCCCGAACAAAGCATCGGTGGCTACAAGCGGCACGAGCTGTCCGGCGTGGTGAATGCAACCCAAAACGACCGAAGGATAGAAAGGCATCGGTAAAATCTGGGAGCGATCGATTAACAAGGTTTCCGCAACTAAGTTAGCGGTAAACACCAGCGTTAGCCGATCGAGTTGTGCCAAGATGAAACGACTGCCGCTCGGAGGGGTTGCGATCGCTGCGCCCTCAGCTTTTTCTGTCATGTGGGAACCTCCTCTAAAACTGCGCTCACGCTTTCGCGGGTTACGGGCTTGGTTAGGTAGGCATCTGCTCCTGCCCGCTTGATGCCATAGTTAACTTCAATGGGGGTTTTTTTGCTAGAGCAAAAGATCACGTGTTGTTTGGCAGTGGTCGGATTGGAGCGCAGTTCTCGTAAGAATTTGTAGCCATCCTGCTCTGGCATCACGATATCGAGAAACACGGTGGCGTATTTTTCCTGGGCGATTTTATCCAAAATACCTGCTGTATCGGCACTTTCATCGACTTGATGTCCCAACTCTTGCAGGAGAGACACCAACAAGCGTCTATCCACTGCACTATCATCTACTACTAATAACCGCATTTGAAATTTTCCCTGGCTACAATCGTTTTAAAATCAACAGATTATTGAGGCAGGGGGACTGCTTCTTGCAGCAAGCCGCGCAGTTCTACCTGAAAGCTAAAAATTTCCTCAGACGCTCTCGGCTTTGCCAAAAATTTACAGTTTCCCCACTTGGCTCGCCATTGATTGGAGAGGGAATTCTCCCCTGTTAATAATACCAAGGGGAGCACGGCAAGCTGAGGTTGCCGCCGCACTTCCTTAATTAAGTCAAATCCTGACATTCCTGGCATATTGATGTCGAGAAAGACAATCGAGGGATTGGATTCTAGCATCTTTTGAACGACGGTAGCGGTATCGCCCCAGGCATTGACGCGATAGCCCCATCTCGTGACTAAGGATTTAAACTTTTGCAGAAAGAGGGGGGAGTCATCGACGATAAATACTTCCGGTGCGGCAAATTTGGCGGCGATATCTGGGGAAAGCTGCAAGGTTACATAGCCCTTCTCAATCAGCTTGGCAAACATTTTGGCGGTTTCGAGTGGGTCTTTTGCCATGACTTGGGCGATCGCGCTTAAAGGTTTGCCCAGACCGACTAATTTCCGCACGAGCTGTTTTTGCTCTGCGCCCAAGCTAGAATTTTCTAAGGCTTCCGAGTTCAGAATCGGCGTACCCAACATCGAAGGGACATAGCGTCGCAGACTTTTCCATTCTTCTTGGCGCATTTGCGCTTGGAAAATTAAATCTTCTAATTTAAAGCCGCTCACGGGAGCCTGATAAACTAAGGCATTATTGTCGCTATAGCGACCGCTTCCCGCCGAGTCAAAAAGGTAGGTGTCAAAGTCGGATAGGATTTGCAGATGGATGGCACTGACGACGTTCTGCTGCTCTAGCGCAGGAAGCCTTTGCTCGGCTTTCAACAACACTTTACTGAGCATTGCCAATTCCTGCGGCGATGACTCTTGCGCGATCGCCTGAAGCGTTTGCTTGACGCTGGCGGTACGCAAACTGGGCAGGTAGCGTTGCAGCGTCTGGCACAGCGATCGCCAAGATAGGGGTTGAGACCCAGAAAAAATTACCCGTCCTTGAGACATTGCCAAATACCACGGTGCTTTTGGGTCGCTTGCTCCGGGAGCGCTCGTAAATTTAAACTGCCAGTACCCAGTCCTGACTTCTTCGCAGGCTGAAGCGAGTAAGTTTGGCAACTCACGGGACTCAAACGCGATGTTGGAGGATGTTAACCCGCTCATAATTGATGCAATTGCCGTTTATTTAGGAGTATACCTATTTATTTGGAAAAAACGATCGAAGCAGCCGTAAAATATAAGTTAGATTTTTGGTAAGCTTTAGATGTTTTTTAGATAGCAAACATTCAGCTAACTGATGCGGGGTCGTCCCTTCTAAAACTACCAGTCAATCCGATTAGGCGATTTCAAGTTTTTTATATTTTGTCAGCGAAGTGCGTGGCGATGTTAGTTTTAGCGCCCGATGGTAGACATTACTCGTATAAATTCCAAAGGTAACCCATCAGTATCGGCGATGAAGGCGACTTCATAAACGCGATCGCCGATGATTCGCTGCATGGGTTCGAGCAAAACTTTTAAGGCTTGAAATTGTTCGGGATTTTGCCTGGCAGCGTCGGCAAACCTCGCTTCTAAATCCCTCAGCCAAGTGGGTAAATCTGGGGTTTTATCCGTCAAATCGAAAGACAGGTGATAGTAGCCGACATAATGTTCGTCGCTAAAGGCATCGGGAGCGGGTTTGGGTTCGGGAATCTGAATCAATTCGATCCTGCCGCCCAACCCTTCCATCCAACAAGCGAGAGTGTAACCTGTCGTGAAGCGTTCGGTTACGGTAAAGCCTAACTTTTCGTAAAACGCGATCGCCCGATGAATATTAGCCGTGCGAATAGAAGCATGATGCATGAATTCAGCGATCGGTTAGTGGTTGACGAATTGGGTTAGTAGTTAGTCGATAGTATAACTATTAACCACTAACTACTAACTGATAGAAATCTTAATTATTCAAACAAGCGAAAGTAAGGATAGCGTTTGGGGATTCCTGGTTCTTTTTCCAAATCGAAATTAATCACGTCCCAACAGGGATCTTCTTTTGATTCGGGACTAAATTCAACCGGAAGCCCATATAATCGGGGAGTCTGGGAATCGGAATTTCCGCGCCAAGGCGTATTGCGTTCTAGATAAGCGCTAACCAACTCGCGATAGCGACTGGCGATAATGACCTTAGTTGCCCGATAGCCCTGAGTATAGAGGCGATCGAGTGCCTCGTGAATTTCAAAGCGAATGCCGTCGGGATGAGTGTGCTGTCGATACCATTCTCCATTCCAGCGCCGCCAGTGCCGTCCCGACTGTAGGTGAACCAGTTCGCCGGTTTGTGGGTTTGCCTCAAAAGCACCATGGCGCGGACACAAATAGGTATCCGTCAGCGTCAAAGCTGGAATCATTTGACGGCAGTGCGGGCAGGAAATTTCTGGGCCAAATATAGGATATTGTAAACCTGGACTTATCATTGAGGATATATTGTGCATCTCTGGTATCCGCCAGCAGTCGTGGATATATTATATCTGCTCATCTGTGTAGGGCTTTTATTTTAAATTGTAGATTTTAGATTTGGACAAAAGACTGATGCAGGAGAATTTATCGGCTCTAGGCGCTTATTGGTCGCCCCCAGATTTATCTGCTGCTGCTTTTATTGCCCCCAATGCCGTGGTGATGGGGGATGTATCCGTAGCAACTGGTGCGAGCATCTGGTACAGTGCCGTCGTCAGAGCAGATGTAGAACGAATCGAAATTGGCGCTCATACCAATGTTCAGGATGGGGCGGTTTTACATGGCGACCCCGGTCAGCCTACTATTTTAGAAGATTACGTGACCGTCGGTCATCGCGCCGTCATTCATTCGGCGCATATCGAACGAGGATGTTTGATTGGCATTGGCGCTGTCATCCTCAACGGCGTGCGAGTTGGTGCGGGGAGTATTGTTGGCGCGGGTTCGATCGTGACGAAAAGCGTGCCGCCGCGATCGCTAGTTGTCGGACTTCCTGCCAAAATAGCGCGAGATGTCTCGGATGCGGAAGCCGAAGATTTGCTCGAACACGCGCGGCACTACGAGAAACTCGCTCTAGTCCATGCGGGAAAAGGAACCGATCTAGGATTCACAAGTCCCCACTGATTAGGATATAAATATAAACATGAAAATCTTTTAAATTACCTTAAGTATTCAAAGAGGAAAGATAAGATATGGACTGGCGAGTTTTAGTCGTGCTACTTCCCGTTCTCGTGGCAGCCGGATGGGCAGGATTTAATATTTTGAGTGCCGCACTAAGGCAAGCTCAACAGTTTCTGAGCAAGGAAAGCTAATAATACAAGCTTTCGAAATTCCTTGTCTTACCGACTGTTTTTCGCCTGGGAAAGCAGTCGGTTTATTTTTTTAACTTTTGTACGAGCAAGGCACTGCCTTGCCTCTACGACTGACTTGTAACTGTACTGATTATGATTGTTACGACAGCACCGACCATCGAAGGAAAAAAGATCGTCCGTTACTATGGATTAGTCTGTGGCGAGGCAATTTTGGGGACTAATATTTTTAGAGATTTTTTTGCTAGTATCCGCGATATTGTCGGCGGGCGATCGGGAGCTTACGAGCGATCGCTGCGAGAAGCAAGAGAAACTGCCATTAACGAGATGATTCAAGAAGCGAGAGAGATGGGAGCCAATGCCATTATTGGAGTTGACTTGGATTACGAATCTATTGGGATTGGGGATGGCGGTAACATGCTGATGGTATCGGCTAGCGGAACGGCAGTAAGATACGAAGATTAAATTGACATCCTCCCACCGCTAATTCGGAGTACCGAATCTAGCGGGGGATTCCAAAGATTGCTCTTTGGGCTTCCTCTTTCCACGACTCGGCTTACTTTGAGGAGTTTCCCCACCAAGGCAGAGGTCGATGTCTCCAGAGGCGTGAGTTCCGATGTGTCCCACCGTACTTAATCCTTTCTCTAAAATGTTCCGAGCAGCGTTCCAGTCTCTATCTTGTGTATGCCCACAATGAGTACAAACATGAGTCCTGACACTCAAAGACTTTCTGACAACTTCACCACAGTTAGAGCAGTTCTGGCTGGTGTAGTGAGGCGGTACGGCAACTGTGACTACACCAAACACTTTGCCAAAATACTCAACCCATGTGCGAAAAGTTGTCCAGGCTGCATCGGATATAGATTTAGCCAAATGTCGATTCCTGACCAGGTTACGCACCTTCAAATCCTCATAAGCTACCAAGTCGTTAGACTGGATTACGCACCTTGCCAACTTTACGGCAAAGTCTTTACGCTGCCTACTTACTTTGAGGTGTTTTCTTGCCAGTTTTTTTCTAAACTTGGCTCGGTTTTTAGATCGTTTTTCGGTCTTAGAAAAGCGACGTTGAAGTCGTTTCAAAGACTTCTCACTTTTACGCAGATGTCTTGGATTAGCTACTGTATTTCCATCGCTATCTGTATAAAAGTAGTTCAGTCCAACATCAAGACCGATAGTTTTAGATGTCGGTTCTCTTTTTTCCAACCGCTCTTGGTCAATACAAAATTGTACGTAGTAGCCATCAGCACGACGCACAACCCGCACCCGTTTGTACTGCTTCAATTGATAGAAATGCAAGTCGCGGGTTCCCCACATTTTGAAGGTTCCCGCTTCAAACCCATCGCTGAAAGTTATATATCTACGACACTCAGAAAGTTTCCAGCCTGTGGTCTTGTATTCTACAGACCCATGTGTCTGCTCTTTCTTAAAGCGTGGATATCCTTTCTTTCCTGGCTTATTCTTCTTGCAATTATCAAAGAATCTAGCGATTGCAGACCAAGCTCTTTCAGCACTAGCTTGACGAGCCATCGAGTTAAGTTTTCCTGCCCAAGCAAATTCTTTCCCCAGGACAGCACAATATGCACTCAACTCATAACGTCCGATGTTACGGTTATCCATCCAGTATCGCAAGCAAGAGTTTCTGACAAAACGAGCAGTACGAATTGCCTCATCCAACAATCTATACTGCTGTTCCTCTCCCTCAAGTTTTGCCTCGAATACCAGCATTTTTACGTTAATTTGCTCGACGTAAACTATCCTAGCATAGATCCTGTCCGCGATTCATCTCACCGC
Source organism: Pleurocapsa sp. PCC 7327 (assembly GCF_000317025.1). NCBI lineage: Bacteria > Bacillati > Cyanobacteriota > Cyanophyceae > Pleurocapsales > Pleurocapsaceae > Pleurocapsa > Pleurocapsa sp. PCC 7327. The sequence continues at coordinate 1,273,785 of NC_019689.1, forward strand.
CAAATCAGAGATTATGGCGGGAGCCTTCTCGCGGTTGAAGGTAAAAAGGTAAAAGGCAAAAAGGTAGTAAATTCCATCGAGTTTTTTCCTTTTTAATTTTCTTTTATAATTCTGAGGTTGTCGTCGGTGCGATCGCGTGAGTCAGTCTGCCCAGTCTCATAATTCCTCCCTCAATCATGTCTTCATCTTTTTAGAAATCTTTTCCCAAGAAGGGGGAATTCAGTCTTACGTCAAGGATATTTTTCGTGCTTACCTCGCTCTATACGAAACCGAACCCAATTCAGAACAAGCTGAAGCTTTCTTATTGCGAGATGTACCGGGATGCGACAATCCCTTCGAGACGGGGTTAATTAAATTTCACTATCTCAAAACGCTGCCTGCCTGGAGAGGACGCTTAAAACTAACTTTTTCCCTCTTTAGTTGTTTGGTGCTGCGCCGTCCTCGGCACGTCTTTTGCGGTCATATTAAATTAGCGCCTCTGGTTAGCCTCTTGTGTCGATTTCTGGGAATTCCTTATACGGTTTTGACTTATGGCAAAGAAGTGTGGGAACGCCTACCCGATTGGCAACGTCAAGCCCTTGTCCAAGCCACTTCTATTTGGACGATTAGTCGTTACAGTCGCGATCGCCTGACTCAAGCTAACGGCATAGAACCCAAAAAAGTTCGGATTCTTCCCTGCGTCGTCGATGGAAATGTCTTTAGTCCCGCAGAAAAACCCCTCGAACTCATCGAAAAATACGGACTTGCCCATAGTAAGGTGCTGATGACCGTGGCGCGGTTGTGGTCGGGAGATATCTATAAAGGCGTTGACGTGACCATTCGCGCCTTACCCAAGATTGTATCAGCGTTTACAGAGGTCAAATACCTAGTCATCGGACGCGGAGACGATCGCCCCCGTCTAGAACAATTGGCAAAAGATCTGGGAGTTGGCGATCGCGTCGTCTTTGCCGGGTTCGTGCCAACAGAAGCGCTAGTCGAGCATTATCGCGCGGCAGATGCTTATATCATGCCGTCCCAGGAAGGCTTTGGCATTGTCTATTTAGAAGCGATGGCTTGTGGAGTTCCCGTCCTCTCCGGCGATGGAGATGGTTCGGCAGATCCGTTGCAGGACGGACGTTTGGGTTGGCGAGTCCCTTACCGCGACCCCGATGCCGTAGCGGCGGCTTGTATAGAAATCTTACAAGGTAACGACCCCCGTTGCCGGGGTCAATGGCTGCGGGAGCAAACCTTAGTAAAGTTTAGTCGAGAAGTATTAGTGAAGCAACTACAAGCATTGTTGTCAGAATTTGGGATTTTCTAGCCATCCCTGCCAGAATATCTATCCTGGGATAGAGTCTGCTCGAAGAGAACTAGAGAAGAATATGAGAGAAAGCTAAAAAAAAGTCAAAGGGAGATGCTTGTGTTAGGTTTTTGATTGTAAGTCAGAATTTTTATCGATAACATGGGAATTATAAATTTTCAATAGCTTCTCGCACGGCTCAGCCGCTTTTAACTATGGACGTACAGCTTATAAACATAGGTTTCGGAAATATCGTTTCAGCCAACCGAGTGATCGCGATTGTCAGCCCCGAATCGGCTCCGATTAAACGGATTATTACCGATGCTCGCGATCGCGGACAACTCATCGATGCTACCTATGGTCGTCGCACTCGCGCCGTTATCATAACAGACTCCAGTCATGTAGTTCTCTCGGCAATTCAGCCAGAAACTGTCGCCCATCGTTTTGTAATCAGCAAAGAAGTTCCAGCAAATAATAATTGACGACTGTTACTTTTGGGCGAATGCAAACCGGGAAGTTAATCGTGCTAACGGGACCGAGTGGTGTGGGCAAAGGCACCTTAGTACGGTTACTGTTAGCACGTCATCCCGAACTCCATCTATCTGTCTCGGCAACAACGCGAAGTCCTCGTCCGGGAGAAATTGACGAAAAAGATTATTATTTCGTCAGCAAAGAGCAGTTCGAGCAAATGATTCGGGAGAAAAAATTGCTCGAATGGGCAGAATATGCGGGCAATTATTATGGAACGCCTCGCCAAAAGGTAGAAGAACAACTGGCAAGCGGTCATTCGGTCGTATTGGAAATAGAAGTCGTCGGGGCAAGAAAAATCAAAGAAACGTTTCCTCAAGCCTTACGCATCTTTATTCTTCCGCCATCGGTGGCAGAATTAGAGCGTCGCTTAAAAGGGAGAGGTAAGGATTCGGAAGACGCGATCGCCCGTCGTCTCGAACAGGCAAAAGCAGAACTGGCAGCCAGTCATGAATTCGACCATCAAATTGTCAACGACGATCTCGAAACAGCCCTAGCAGAAATTGAAGCAGCGATTTTTACTTAATGGCTGGCTGAGTTGCCAATCTTCTCGCTCAATCTTCCCGTTTAATTGAGATATGAGCCTCCAATTCAGACTCAGACGGCTTGTCAGTCTCAATAACTGACTTGACAGGAGTAGTAGTCCCAACAATGGGAGAGGCATAAGCGGGTATGGCACTAGCAACTAATGCGATGTGGCGATCGCTTATTGCGAGTCCATGAGTCGGATCGTAGCCTCTCCATCCCGCACCGGGTAAATAAACTTCTGCCCAAGCATGTAAATCCCGTTCTTCTTGTTCGAGATCGCCTTCCTGATAGCCGCTGACAAACCGCGCTGCCAAACCGATAGCGCGGCAAACTTCCATGAATAACACAGAAAAATCGCGACAAGAACCCCGTTTTGACTTCCAGGTCAGCTCAGCTTGCCAGGGTTTGCCCGTCTCTCGGATAATATACTCGCAATCTTTATAAATCCGTTCGTTTAAAGTAGAAAGAAAAGCCAACGTGTTTCCTTTAACCTCATCGGCAATTTCCAGGGCTAACTGCACTGCTGCCGGATTAAAGGCGATTCCGTAGGGTTTTAGGTAGGGCTGAAGCTGCGTCAATAAAGAACTCGGATAGTCAATTGGCAGTTTCATTGCCCAAGATTCTAACAAATAGCTAAAAGGATTTTCTACGTAGGTTTCTACTGTAGATTTAACTTCTATTGTCAATTGCTCCGTCGGTTGAGTAAACCAAAGTTGGATCGTGTTATTGCCATCCAAATCGATGGTTTGAGAAATGCCCTTTGGTTGGGGTTCGACGACGAGAGAAAAATCGAGCAGCTTTTGCCACCCATCGCAGCGAGGGCGCAGTCGCAAGAGATGGGGTTTTAAAAAGACTGGTTGATTATAGGTATAGATTGTTTTATGGAAAATATGGTAAAGCACTTTTATCAGTTATTGTTTGTCCTTTGTCTTTTGTACCGATGACTACTGACTAATGACATTCTTCGATCGTTGTTAAAAGCTTGTTGCTGTTTGAGATTGGCTATTAACCAGACTTGGCGCACAGGATTCAAGACCGAAAAAGTTGGAGCCAAGTTCGTCTCCTATCCGATTGATTTCCATTTGCATGCGATCCAAAAATTCGTGTAACCCGGTCTCAATGACATCCTCTATGGTTAAATAACCTAATTGAGAACACAATCGACCTAAAGAACGTTCTGCTCCATTGCACCAAGTTCCCCTGGGGGTAGTTGTAATTTCGTGAAGCGATCGCTGCATTCGATCTAAACAAAACGCGATCGCTCGCGGAAACTGACGGTTCAAAATCAAAAATTCAGCGACGTTACTCGGCGTAATCCGATGTTCGCATTTGCGATACATTTCATAGGCGCTTGCCGATTTTAAAAGGGCGATCCATTGAATTTGATCCAACGGCGTTCCTACCCACTGTGCCGAAGGGAGTAAATAAAAGTATTTTACGTCCAGAATTCTTGCCGTTTTATCGGCACGTTCTAGCAATCTGCCGATATGCCCGAAATGCCAGCCTTCATTATGAGTCATCGTAGCATCCATCACGCCCGCAAAGCGATGGCTAGACAGTTTGACCTGGGTAAAAAAACTCGGCAAAGTCGTCTGCGGCTGTTTTTGAGCGGCTTCTCTGACCATGTAGTAAAAAGAATTTACCTCTTCCCACATCTCAGAGGAGATAATTTCTCGAATGGAACGGGCATTTTCCCGCGCCATACAGACACAAGACAAAATTGAGTTGGGATAATCCGCATCAAAGGTGAGGAACTCAATGACATTTTCTGCCGTTGGTTCCCCATAACGCTCTTTGAAGAGTGGTAAATCTCCTGTCGTCATTACCAGAGGTTCCCACTGCTGGGTCATCATCCCCGAAGGGACATCGAGCATTAAATTGAGATTGACATCTACAAAACGAGCCACATTTTCAGCCCGTTCGATGTAACGATTTAGCCAGTAAATAGAATCAGCAACTCGACTTAGCATAGGTAATTGGTAATTGATAATTGGTCATAGAAGGCTTTTATGCAGGAGACAGTTACCAGTGATTCGATGATTCGATAAAAGGATTGGGGATGGTTAGTAGATAGTAGTTAGTAGATAGTAGTTTGTCTTCTTGCTCTTTTTCGGAATCCCCCCACACTCCCCGTCTCCGAGTCTCCCAGTCTCAGAAGTCCCCCAGTATCCCATTCACTTTCTCAGCACCCAAGTATCCTTACTGCCGCCGCCTTGGGAAGAGTTGACGACTAAGGAGCCTTTTCTGAGGGCTACGCGGGTTAATCCGCCGGGATGGACGTGAATTTCTTCGCCGCGATGGAGGATGTAGGGGCGCAAGTCTACGTGTCTTCCCTCGATTTTGTCTTCAATGAGGGTAGGAACGCGCGAGAGGCTGAGAGTAGGTTGGGCGATGTAGTTGCGGGGAGAGTCTTTAATGCGTTGGGCGAACTCTTCCCGTTCTGCTTGCGTGGATTTGATCCCGACTAACATGCCGTATCCGCCAGATTCGTTGGCGGCTTTAACGACTAATTTATCTAAGTTCTGCAAGACGAATTCTCGGTCTTTGTCTTGCCAGCACAGGTAAGTCGAAACGTTGGAGAGGATCGGTTGCTCTCCTAAATAGTAGCGAATCATGTCGGGAACGTAGGCATAGATTACCTTATCGTCTGCTACGCCCGTTCCGGGGGCATTTGCTAGGGCAACGCGACCTTGACGGTAGACTTCGACCAATCCCGGTACGCCCAACAGGGATTCGGGACGAAAAACTTGCGGATCGATGAAGTCGTCGTCTACTCGACGATAGACGACATCGACGCGACGCAGCCCTTTAGTAGTTTTCATCTGCAAATAGCCATCGACGACAACGAGGTCGCGACCTTCTACCAATTCCACGCCCATCTGTTGCGCTAGAAAGGAGTGTTCAAAATAGGCTGAGTTATAGATACCGGGAGTCAGAACGACGACAGCGGGTTCGGGCAGTTGGGGCGGTGCTAGATTGAGTAAGGTTTCCAGTAAATGACTGGGATAATCATCGACGGGTTGAATTGCCATCGTCTGGAAAATTTCGGGAAAGGTGCTTTTCATGACCCGACGATTTTCCAGTACGTAGGAAATGCCGGAGGGGACGCGCAGGTTATCTTCAAGAACGTACCATTGACCGTCGCGATCGCGCACTAGATCCGTTCCCGTCACGTGACACCAAACTCCCGCAGGCGGTTTCATCCCCACGCAAGGTTTGAGAAACCCTTTGGCAGAATAAATGATATCAGCTGGAATTTTGCCATCTTTGACGATGAGTTGTCGATCGTATATATCTCCCAGGAAGAGATTTAGCGCCCTAATCCGCTGCTTGAGTCCTTTTTCTAGATATTCCCAGTCTTGGGCAGAGACAATTCGCGGGATAATGTCGAAGGGAAATATTTTTTCTACGCCGCGATCGTCGCTATAGACATTAAAGGTAACTCCCATATTGAAGAGGGAAATCTGCGCTGTCTCCTGATGTTGCTGCAATTCTGCGACAGACAAATTTTGCATCCAATTTATTAATGATGCAGCGTGAGGTCGCGGTTTTCCATCGTCTAGGAATAATTCATCATAAAAGCTTTCTGGATCGTAGTTATCTAATAGCACAGCCACCCCTCCTAAGAAGCTCTCGTAAGATAGTTTTTAATTACCGATCGCCGCTTGCTGCTGATTCGCAGGGGTTTAGCCAATCAATCGGCTAATTACAGAATTGAACGAATTTCCTCTCGTAATTGTAGCTAATCCTACAATTTCCACAAAGTTCAGAAAATCGGAAAAGAGCCAACTTTATATTTATAAAAAAGTTTAATAAACTTTTTTGTATTCTATCTCTAAAATATTTAATATTTTCTTTATAAAACCTTGATAGCTTATGGGATAAAGATTAAAAGATTTTCCTATTCACCAGTCATTAATCCCCGATCGCCAATCTCCACTTACCGAACGCTTCTGATAAGCTAAATAAACGGCTTCTAAAAAGAGATTAGCCGTTATTCCCTCTGGTACTTCTTCTAAAGAAATAATATTTTTAACCCGTTCGGCAAGTTTTCGACATAATTCTATTCTTGCTTTAGGCAGCATACCATCTCTTCGCTGTAAATACTCTCGAATAACAGCAAAATCTTCTGGTAACAAGTGAGAAAGATCGGCTTCTACTAACAGTTTATTTGCTATAGTTTGCGCCTCATTTGATAGGGAAAACTTTGTAGAAGTTGTAGGTCGATCTTCTTGGATGACCATCGTTCCTCCTACCCAATCTCCTAAGCGTTTTTCTCGCTTGCTAAGCATAATTAAAAATGCGCCTACAAAAAATAGATCGTCAATCGGTCGTAGGAGGGCACGAAGCGTTGATTGTTGCAGTCGAACTGGTCTACCATCATCGCAAATAACGCGAATTTTGACAAATCGTTTACCTGGCGTTTGTCCTTGCCAAATTGTTTCAAAAAAGACAAAATAACCAACGTAAGCTGCAAAGATAATGAAAACTTGAATAGCTGTTAACCAAAGGGTTAATTGCTCGGCATAAATATTGCTAAGATTTTCAGAGATAAAAACAGATAGTAGCGCCCAAATAACTAGCAAAAAAATTAAAATAAAACCCCAAATTATATAATCAACAACAAGAGCATAAGCCCTATTTCCAATTCCAGCCAAAGTGAATTCTAGTTCGACACTTTCAGGAGTTTGTAAAGTCAATCGATTAAAAAATCGCATACTATTATTTTTGAGTGAGGTATTTAACTAAAAATAATTTCTAATTTTTATTAAGTATCTCGGATTTGTAAATCGATCCCTTCTTTCCTCGCTCTCAAATCGTAGTAGATAACTCCTTTGATTGATTGCCAAAATGGGATAAAAATTGCTCCGATGGGAATACTAACAAGATTGCTTAAAATATAATTCACTATTTCGGCAGCAACTGGAGAGTTTTGTAGTAAAGATCTAGTTAGTACGGTAACAGCTAAAGACAATACTATGGCAATAGAATAAATAGGAATAATAATTAAAAAAGCCACAGAAAATATTAATATTAATTGCCAGACATATCCTTTGGTTAAATTCCAGCTTCGACCAATTGCTGCTGCCGGATCTCTTTGAGATTCAATGGCGATAGGTAACTCAACAATTGATAAGCGAGAAAAAAGCCAAGTATAACCAACAAGAAAAGCCAGAAAAACAACTAATCCCAAGAGAATTAAAAGCGCGATCGCAACAGAATTTTGCTGAAAAAGAGTTCCTAGCACTCCAAAAACAAGACCAGCAACCAATCCAAACCCAAATAAAACGCCGATCAGAATTAAGCCTACTAATATTCCTGCTAACAAAAAATTCCACAGCAGAGGATTGACCTGACGGCGTGCTTCGGGAATTGACTCCGGTCGTTCGATGACTTCGCCGTATGCCAGACGGGAAATCATTGCAAAGATAGCAGCACCTTTAGCCCATCCATACACGGGGATTAGCGACCACAGAGAACCCTGCAACGCAAGAACATAGTATGATTTGAAGCGATCGCGATAAATTCGCAATCCAGCACTGACGACATTGCCGACACTCAAAGCACCTAGAGGTTGGCGAGGCTGTAAACTTTCAGACATAGCTACACTGAAGGAAAATATCTAAGAACGAGGACGGTATCGCTATCTTAAGCTAGCTTAGAAAGAATATTGAGAAAATTTTATGAATATTCAACGTTGGATAGCCAGAAGGGAAGCTAACTGGAAAAGACTAGATGTCCTTTTGCAGCAAGTAGAAAAACAAGGGCTAAAATCTTTAAATGCCGAAGAAATCAGAGAATTAGCAAGCTTATATCGCTCTGTTTCAGCAGACTTAGCCCGTGCTAAAACTAATCAGGTTGGACAAATTCTAACCCAAAATTTACAAAAACTGACTTCTCGCAGCTACAGTCAAATATACCAAGGATCGCGTCCTCAAGAATGGGGTGCCGTCAAAGAATTTTATCGCTGGGGATTTCCGGTAATAGTGCAGCAAACTTGGATTTATACGGCTATTGCTACGGCAATTTTTCTGTTTGGAACATTAGTTGCTTGGTGGTATGCTTGGCGAGATCCGGCGTTTATTTCGCTAGTTATTCCAGAAGAGTTAATTTCTAAAGTTAGAGACGATCGCGAATTATGGATGGGAAAAATTATAGGAGTCGAACCTTTAGCTTCTAGCGGAATTATGGTTAACAATCTGTCGGTATCTTTTTATACAATTATGGGTGGGGTTACGATGTATATGCAAGAGTTACATTTCATTGCTCCACCAGGTTTATTTACTATTTATTTGCTATTAAATAACGGTATTCATCTCGGTGCAGTTTCTACATTAGTCAGTCAAAATAAATTAGCTTATCCTTTCTGGGCATTTGTTTTTCCTCACGGTTCGTTAGAATTGCCTGCAATTTTTCTAGCAGGTGGTGCGGGTTTAATACTCGCTAGAGGAATACTTTTTCCTGGCAACTATCGTCGTGCTGATGCTCTCAAGTTTTATGGTTCTCAAGCGGCTCAATTGGTATTTGGAATCGTACCGATGTTAACGATCGCTGGAATTATTGAGGGCTTTTTCTCTCCTAATCCTCTTATTCCAGAACCGATTAAATATCTTACTGGAATAATGCTATTTACTCTGTTAATTGTCTATTGTACTCGCAAGAAAAAATTAGCTTAGAAATTAGCCAAGAAATTAATTTCTTGGCTAATAGTTGAAGTCTACCTAAGTGGACTTTGGCTTTTAGCTACAATTACTTTGCGTCTGTGCGAAAGATTTTAAAGCAAATTCCGAGCTTTCAATTGCAAATATCGGTCTACTAATTGCTCGCTAATTTTATTCGCAGGGGCATCCAAAACCAATACTCCTTTTTGCTTTAATTGAGCAAAAGCCACTTGACATTGCTCTAATAAATCAAGCGCAACTGCACGAGCATAAGCGGTTTTAATATTATCAGAAGGAGTATGAGCGATCGCATCCACTTGCGGATCTCGCAGAGTGACGCAGAAAGGCAAATAACGAGGAGTAAGCCGTTTCATAGCAGCTAATAACTCGGCAGAAGCCGTCGCGTCTACGATATCCGTAATTAAAACTACCAAAGCACGACGGGTTTGTTCGTTGACAACTTTAGTGACGGCACCCATGTAGTCGGGTTCCAGCAAAACGGGTTGAATGGGCGTAAGACGTTCGATGAGATGGAATAATTGCTGTTGACCCCTCTCTGGAGGAATCCAAGTAGTTGTAGCGCGATCGAAAACGCCTACTCCCACGCGATCGCCGCGATGTAGTCCTGCCAGTGCCAGAGAAAGTGTAGCATTCAATCCCCAATCGAATCGCTTTAATCCCTGCACCTGTGCCGTCATCAACCGTCCGCGATCTAATAGAATAATCAAAGTCTGCTCTCTGTCGGGTTCTAATACCCGTACCAAAGGACGACCGTGACGTGCCGTTGCTTTCCAATCGATCGCGCGAAGATCGTCTCCTTGACCGTATTCTCGCAATTCAGCAAATTCTGTCCCCATTCCCAAGCGTCGCAGTTGGCGCATCGTTCCCGTACTTTGTAGCGTCAGGCGAATCGAGAGCGATCGCAGTCCGGCTAAATCGGGATATACCGATACTTTCTGACTGGTGGGGATTTTCCAGTCGTGCCATGCCAATCCCCATTGTCCTAACTGTCGGACTTGAATGTCCCCCCACTCAAACTCTCCCCGACTATCGGGATAAACTTGATAGGTGAGTTCCTCAGTGCTATTGCGAGCCAAGGTAGCTTGTAAGCTAGGCGAAGAAACTTTAAATGCGATCGGATAATAATCTCGTATGCGAATTTTTGCTTTTTTATTTCCCGCTTTAACAAAGAATCTGACAGGATTATCCCGTCCTATCGACAGCCGTTCTAAAGGAAGACGAAAGACTTCGACGCGGTGAGATTTTACTCGTTGTGCGTCTGCGAACGTCAAACTCAGGACGATCCCATCATAAAATAACGTTCCTAGAATGCCGACTTGTTGGTTAATGAAGATAGCGAGTAGAAGTGCGAGTGCAACTCCTAGCAGTAACAGAAAATAGCAGCGCGGTGCAGGAATCATTGGTTTGTCAAAAGTCCTTTGTCATTGGTCATCGATCATTGGGGATTAGTTAGTAGTTAGTAGTTAATTGTCTCCTTTGTCTCCCCGTCTCTGAGTCTCTCCAACTTCCGAATTCCGACTTCCGACTTCTTAAAGACTTCCGATTTCATCTCGGTACTGCTACCTGTTTCAGGATTGAGGCGACTACCGCATCCATCTGTACGCCATCTAAATGTGCTTCTGGTTTGAGGATGAGACGATGGCGTAATAAAGGTAGCGCAACGGCTTTGAGATCGTCGGGGGTAACGTAATCTCGTTCGGATAGCCAAGCAATAGCTTTACTTGTTTGCAACCAAGCAACGGCCGCTCTCGGAGAGGCACCTAAGATTAAATCGGGGTGTTTTCGGGTTTTTTCCACCACGGTAAGGAGATAATCGATGATTTTCTCGTCAACCATCACCGCCTGTACGGCTTTTCTTGCACTCAGAATTTGCTCTACCGTTGCGACGGGTTGAAGGCGTTCTAAATAAGGTCGTTTGGGTTGAAATCCCTGCTGAACGTTGAGAAGCATTTGCTTTTCTGAGGCTACATCGGGATAATCTACGACTAATTTGAATAAAAAACGGTCTAACTGTGCTTCCGGTAGGGGATAAGTTCCCTCAAACTCCAGGGGATTTTGCGTCGCGATCGCCCAAAATAAAGGAGGTAATGCCAACGTTTCGCCATCCAAGGTGATCTGTTGTTCCTCCATCGCTTCTAGGAGTGCTGACTGGGTTTTTGGCGGGGTACGGTTGATTTCATCTGCTAGTAAGATTTCGGTGAAGACGGGACCCTTTTTGAGGCTAAAACTGTGAGTATTGAGATCGAAAACATTGACCCCCAAAATATCTGACGGCAAAATATCTGGCGTAAGCTGAACCCGTCTGAAATCTGCCTGAATTAACCTGGCTAGCACTTTTACCAGAAGGGTTTTTCCGGTTCCCGGCACTCCCTCAATAATGACGTGTCCCCCACTCAGCAGCGCAACGAGCAACTGTTGCACTAGGGCAGATTGACCCACAATAATTGTGTTGAGGGTCTGCGCGAGATTATGAAAGGTAGCTCGATCGACTGTCATTGGTTATTTAGTTATTTGTCAAAGGATTGGCGGATATTCTGCCATTTTTCCATCCAGGCAAGCAAATCTCCTTCAGTCATGGCACTTTTTCGAGATGAGGCGTTCAGGAGAGATTCTAAATCCGCTGGCGATCGCCCCGTTTGCTGTACCCAAGCATCCACTATAACTTGCGATTCTAGCGGTTTGTCTTCTAATCCCAGTGCTTTTTGCAGTTGTCGCCGTTCTTCTTTGGCAATTGTCAATACCAGAAACTCGCTACTTTTCGCTTTTTGCAGGACACCTGCTAAGGCTTCAATATAGGCTTTGCTGTTTTCTGTAGTAGGTGTAGATAGTTGAGTCGGCTTCCCAAAGCGGCGATTTCCTGACCAGATAGCGATAATTGTGGCGATCGCAGCTTGTATTAACAGTGGCAGTAGCGGAGTTTTAGCTAAGTAGCTAAATAAATTTTCCCCGATTTCCCGTGCGATTACCTCTTTATCTTTATAACCATGCAGATACTCATCTACCCACACGGAATTTCCACCTTGAGTCACCAGTCGGGCAAGAAATTCATAGTTGCTGCGAAAATCTTGATAGGCATTGGCGGCTAAATGGGGCGTAACGCAATAAATAACTCGTCCTTTGCCGATTTTTTCCGCCCAAACGACGGCACCAAAGCGATCGCCGAGTAGTTTTTCTGAGGGATTCTTGTTACGTCGGCTCGTGTCAATTTTAACCTTTCCCATCGAACTGTCTTGTTCGGTACTGAAAGAAGCTTCTGTCGCGGGTTGAGAGATCCCTAAAATAACTAGGGTATTTCCTTTTTTCACCCACTCATGCTCTCCCAACCAGAAAAAGCCTTCCGAGGTTAATTGAGGGTAAATCCGCAAAAAAGTACCGGAGGAATCTTGCTGAGTTTTATCCGTCAATAATTGCTCGAAGGATTTTTGCCATCTTTGGACGGGCGTTCCTCTCTCTGACATAAAAGCATACCAAGCACCGTACCCATCTGGGGCGCGACCGTAGGTAGAACCGCTATTGAGTTTCGTGGTACTGGGGGCAGCGACTAGAGTAATAACAATGACTGCTAGAAGCGCGATCGCGCTTAATATAATTAACCTGCGTCGGGAAAGTTTTATCATCGCAGCATTTCCAATTATGAGGCTTCAAGGTCTCGATAAGCTTGCTGGCATTCTTCTAATAAAGATAGGGAAGCTTGTCCGCTGCCAAAACATAACCGTTGATGGGTCATTAGTAAAAATTGATAGGCTTGGGGATGGGGTAGCTGTTGGATAATTTGTAGATATTCCCCATCGGTACGACTTGCTTGATGGGGGGCAATCCCGCGATCGTTCAATCGCTGTAGCACTGCCAGATACAAACATTGAAATGCTTTATAATAATCTCCTTGCTGTTGGTATTGTTGAGATCGTCGCAGCCAATCTGTTATGGATAATTCTTTCTCTTGTTTGTTGCGATCGCGATCGTTTGACTGCTCTCCCAGATGATAGAGAAATGGGGATAATAGTTGCCAAATTTGCCAAGCCGCTCCAATTATCAATAGAACGAGCAGACTTATTAAAATGACCTTAGTAGTTTCCCACAAAAGAGAAAAATTTATCCAATCCCAAGAAGCCGATGGGAGATTTAAATTATTAGTAAATTGGCTCGTTCGCAGTTCCCACCATTCCCCTACTCGTTGTTGTAGCTGTTGGATTTGCCAAACTACATTATTTTTCTCAAAGGATTCTGTTGACATTGCTGGTTATCTATCGATAAATAATTCACCGCATATATTGTCTTTTTATTTGACAAGCAAAATTTAAAATTTTTTTAGCTTATCAAAAAATACTAAAAATCCGAAAATTATAAGTGGTTGTATCCAAAAGATCGAGCGTCATGTTGAGCGAAGTAAAATATCTCAATGTAATCGAATAATTCATAATTCATAATTTTGAATTAAAGCGAAGCGACTTGACACAAAGCACTTTTGGGATCTCCTCTAAGAGCTAGTAACTCAAAAACCATTATATGTAAGAACAAATGACTGATATTGCTGCCTGTCAATTACCTCCATTCCTCAAACCAGGAGATTTAGTCAGGGTAGTCTCCACTAGTGGCGCATTGAAGGAATTGGAAGCCTTTAAGAAAGGAGTAGAAATTTGGCGATCGCGCGGCTATCGCGTTGAATTAGGTAGCAACTGGAACATCCGCTACGGCTACTTAGCGGGAACGGATACGCAACGCAGAGATGCCCTAGCCGAAGCGTGGGAAGATCCGGAATGTAAAGCCATTCTCTGCGCCAGAGGCGGTTATGGCAGTGCTAGATTACTAGAAAATTGGAGTTGGGAAGACGGGGAGAGTGTGGGGAGTGTAGGGGGAGTGGGGAGACAATCAATCCAAAATCTAAAATGGATCGTTGGTTTTTCCGACGTGACAGGTTTACTTTGGAGTCTTGCCGCAATTGGGATTTGCGGCGTTCACGGTTCCGTTTTGACGACGCTTGCCTCCGAACCCAATTGGTCGATTCAACGATTATTCGACTGTTTAGAAGGGCGTCCCCTTCCTCCTTTAATCGGTAAAGGTTGGGGAGAAGGTAAAATCACGGGGATATTACTGCCTGCTAATTTGACCGTCGCCACCCATCTATTAGGGACATTCGTTCAACCTTCATTCGAGGGGGCGATCTTAGCCCTAGAAGACGTGACAGAAGCGCCCTATCGCATCGATCGCATGTTAACGCAATGGCGCATGGCAGGCGCATTTAGAGGCGTGAGAGGGATTGCTTTGGGGCGTTTTAGTCGCTGCGATCCGCCGATGGGGAGTTCTAGTTGGAGTATAGAAGAAGTATTGCGCGATCGCTTGGGAGATTTGGGGATTCCAATTGTTTCCGATTTACCCTTCGGTCACGATGGCGTAAATGCCGCTTTACCTGTCGGAAGAATAGCACGACTTGATGCAGAGCAAGGAACTTTAGATATTCTAGACAACAGCAACGAGTTTCAAGGGGAAAACTACAGCTCTCAATAACACCATTTCTAAAAAAGAACGCTACAGATGCTCAATGAAAAAGCCTGACACACAGAGCTGCTGATTAATTGCGAACTGATAATTGCGAACCGACGCGGACTCCCACGAAGTGGAGGAGCATCGGCGAATTAGTATAACTACTGTAGCGACGCATCAACCAACCAGCGAACCGTTTGTGGAAAGGCGATAACAACAATCAGCACGATAACCTGCAAAATCATAAACGGAATCGCACTTTTGTGGATCTCAAGGGTACTGACTTCCTTAGGAGCAACGCTCTGCAAGTAAAACAACGAGAAACCAACTGGCGGCGAGATAAAAGCTGTCTGTAAGTTAATGGCTATCACTACGCCAAACCAGACTAAATCGATTCCCAACGCCTGGGCAGCGGGTACGAGTAGCGGTATGGCTATAAAACAAATTTCAATAAATTCCAAGAAAACACCCAGCAAGAAAATAACAAGATTGCTGACAATCATGAAAGCGATATAGCCGCCAGGTAGGTTGACTAGCAGGTCGGTGATAAAGGTTTTGCCGCCTAAGCTATCAAAAACCAAACTGAACAATGACGAGCCAAACAGAATCATAATCACCAACGATGTGATGACGGCTGTGGCGTGGGCAGCATCTCGAATCAAATTCCAGTTCAATCGCCGATTCGCAGAGGCTAAGATACAAGCGCCTACCGCGCCTACCGCCCCAGCTTCGGTGGGGGTTGCGATGCCAAAAAAGATACTACCAAGCACCGCTAAGATAAGCACGAGAGGAGTTACAACCGCTTTTATCGTGCGCCGAACCAGATCGGAACCGCTAATAGTGCGCGTTTCGAGCGGTAGGGCTGGGGCAAGCTTCGGCTTGAGAAAGGCTAAAACTAGCACGTACAGCGCATAGGAGCCAGACAGCATCAGTCCGGGAATCAAGGCTCCCAGAAATAAATCGCCGACCGAGATTCCGAGTTGATCGCTTAATACCACCAGCACCAAACTTGGTGGGATCAATTGTGCTAGCGTTCCTGATGCAACGATCGCGCCTGCCGCCAATTGTTTATCATAGCCATAGCGGAGCATGACAGGCAGCGAGATCATCCCCATGACAATCACCGTGGCCGCCACTACGCCAGTCGTAGCCGCCAGCACCGTACCGACGAGGATTACTGCCAGCGCCACTCCACCCCGCAGCGGTCCGAGTAGAATGCCGATGGTTTCGAGTAACTCCTCAGCCAACCCCGACTTTTCTAATACCGCGCCCAAAAAAACGAAAAATGGGATCGCCAACAGGGTAAAGTTGGACATGGTACCAAACCAGACGTTAGGCAATAGCAAAAGTCGGTTGGGATCGACGGGAGCGCCAACCAGCCAACCAATTACTCCGAAGAGAATGCCAGTTCCGGCAAACGAAAAGGCTACTGGATAACCGCTCATCAACATCAAAAAGAAGCCGACGAACATGGCAAGCGCCAACCATTCAAAGCCCATGATTATCTACGTCCAAAAAAGTGATTTACTCGATCGGTAAGTTTTTCTCAGTCTCAGCTTCCACTACCTGAGCTACCTGCGCGTATCCCATCAAAATAGCAAAATACTTGATCGCTTGGGAAATACTTTGTAGCAGTAACAATAGGAAAGCAACCAGAATCATCGTTTTAATGGGCGCTCGCGGCAAGCCATCGGCATCGGAAGATACTTCCCAGGTTCCCCAAGTCCCGTCGGGCAATAGCCCCCACGATAATAAAATAGGGTTGAATGTCGCCCAAATTCCGATCGCGCAAAAGGGAATCAGAAAGAGAATCGTACCGATAAAATCGACGAGCGATCGCTGTTTTTCGCTCCAATTTGCATAAAGGAAATCAACGCGAACGTTGGCTCCATGCTTGAGGATGTAAGCAAACCCCAGACAAAAAATTATCGAAAATAAATACCATTGCAGCTCGATCAAAGCGTTGGATGACAGTTTTAACCCAATAAAGCGTCCGACGTAGCGGGCTACCACATTGTAGAATCCAACCGCAATGGTGAGAATGACGATCCAATTCAAAATCCCGCCAATTTTTTCGATCGCGCGATCTATAATGCTAGAAAGTCTCAGTAAGGCATGCAAAACTTGATACCTCCCTTGAATCGGCAAGCTTTGAGGATCATCGTATCAAACAATTAGTCCTTTGTCCTTTGTCACTTGTCATTTGTATTTTGTATTGCGATCTTAAATCCGGTTGAACGATCGTAATACCCAGTAGTGCGACCATCTTGGTCGCGAGGAGAAATGATTGGCGAGCGGGAATGATTGGCGAGCGGGAATGATTGGCGAGCGGGAATGATTGGCGAGCGGGAATGATTGGCGAGCGGGAATGATTGGCGAGCGGGAATGATTGGCGAGCGGGAATGATTGGCGAGCGGGACGCTCGCACTACATACTAATTAAACAGATTTGATATAACCAATGACACTTTCATCTCTCGTCAGTGAAAGCGAGAGATGAGTTAACAATCGCTAATTGCTAATCACTAATCACTAACTCGCTGAATTTGCTCTAATAACTGTGCTTGACTTTGAGCAGGTTCAAGACAAGATAATCCCCGACAGATTATGCCAACAGCCTTCTCTGGTAAGTCAGACTCTATGCGATAAACGACGGTGGGGAAATACTGAGGAATCAATGTTTTCAACTGTTCTTCTTTCGTGCGAACGAGAGTTGCATGGAGATACCAATCTAATGCTGCAAACAAGCTAGGACAAGCTTGAGGAGACTGTTGGAGAACGGCGCTAAAAGCTTGTAAGCCTTGTTCGGCGCGATCGAGATATTCTAGATTTTCAGTCAGTAGAGCTATACGAATTAAATTTGCGATCGCAACGCCATTAGCTGCCGGAGTTGCATTATCGATATAACTGCGGGAACGCACTAACAAATCCCCGCTATCGTCTGCCGCCGTGTTGAAATATCCTCCCATCTCCAGCGACCAGAAGAATTCATCAAACTCCTGCTGTACCTCAACCGCTTTTTCTAACCAAAAGGTCTCGGTTGGCGAAGCGGCTTGTAAATCCAAAAGCGCTTTGATAAAAAAGGCGTAATCTTCCGACTGTGCTAATACCGTCGCCTGTCCTTCGTAATTCAAGCGATGGAAGCGTCCCTCAATCCACTGATACTCTAGGATAAATTTAGCCGCACGGGTCGCTAATTCCCAATAGGACGGTTCGCCAAATACAGCATAAGCTCTTGCGAGTCCAGATATCGTTAAACTATTCCAGGCAGCAATCATCTTAGTATCGGTGACGGCGGGAATGCGACCTTTCCAATTCCCGGTTTTCGCTTCCTGATTATTTCTCGCTGGCACAAACGTTTCTATCTCAGTCGATTTTGCGCCGTAGCGCACCTCAAACAATTTATCTAAGATAGCTTCTAGACTGTCTGAGAGTTTACCTGACTCCTTGCGTTGCAGGACGTTACTGCCTTCAAAGTTTCCCTTTTCTGTAATGGTAAATGCGGCTTTTAATTCTTCTAATTCATCGGCCGTCAAGATTTTTTCGAGTTCGTCGTAACGCCAAACATAAAACGCACCTTCTTCTGGTTCTGACGCTTCAGTCGAGGTGAAGCTATCGGCATCTTGCGCTGCATAGAAATAGCCTTCCGGTGTTGTCATTTCCCGTTTCAACCATGCTACTGTACCCGCGATCGCTCTCTCGAAGGCAGGTTCTTTCATCCCCGCACTCCAGAGATTGGACAAATACTCTAGAATTTGTCCGTTGTCGTAGAGCATCTTTTCAAAGTGCGGCACCGTCCAGGTCGAGTCTACCGTATAGCGATGAAATCCTCCGCCAACGTGGTCGTAAATTCCTCCTAATGCCAAGTCCTCTCCTCTGCGTGCGGATAATTGCCGTCCGTCGTAGCGAGATTCAAACTGGAAGCGACTTCCCTGAAGTGCTAAACTCGCATAGGGAATCATGGGAAAGCTGGGACGACCGAAATCGCTGGCACCAATGCTGATGACTCCGGTATTGGTTTCGACTCCTCGATAGAGCAGTTCTTTGCTTAGGGAGTCGGATGTCGATATGGGTAGGATGGTTGACTGTTTGAGACCTCCTAGAATTTCCTGTTTAAGAGCATCGAGTTTTTCTTTTTCTACGTCATAAAAGCGGCGAATTGATTGCAGGACTTGCAAAAAGCCAGGACGACCGTAGCGAGGTTCTAGAGGAAAGTAGGTTCCGCCGTAGAAGGGGACTAAATCTCCAGGTATGAGAAAGATGTTGAGGGGCCAGCCACCTTGCCCCGTCATCATCTGTAACGCCTGCATGTAAATGCTATCGATGTCGGGACGTTCTTCTCGGTCTACTTTGATGGGGAGGAAATTGGCGTTCATATATTCTGCGATCGCGCTATCCGAGAAGGCTTCCCTTTCCATTACCGTACACCAGTGACAGCTAGAGTAACCAATTGAGAGAAATATCGGTTTATCTTGCGCCTTGGCGGTTTCCAAGGCTTCTTCGCACCAAGGCCACCAGTCGATAGGATTGTCGGCGTGTTTGCGGAGGTAGAGGCTTTGAGCGGATGCAAGACGGTTAGACATGGTAACTGAGAATCGTCACTCTTTCTGTCAGTCTAACGTGGGAGAAGAGCGTAGGGAGGGGAATTTTTCTGGGCGATCGCATCTTTAAAATCCTACTTTTTTCATCTAGTCATGTCTGATGTTATTAATTGTTAGCCTTTTGAGTCTAAAATTAATCTATGTCGAAAATCTAGATTGCATTTTATCAAGCTTTGATTCTCGATTTTTTAGCATGAAACAATCTTTTTTTATTAAAAAATATCATATTTCCATCTTTTTTGTAAGTTTATTTTTTCTAATTTCTTGTCAAAGAAACCCAGAAAGCCAACGTCTTCAACCATTGGCTCAAAATCCTTACATTCAAGCTTACTTTAACCACAATCAAGCCAAAGGAGCCAACTATACCGATCCCTATCGCAACATTACTCGCCCTGGAGATAATTTAGAACAAATTATTATTGATGGGATTAACTCAGCGAACTCTAGTATTGATGTTGCCGTGCAAGAATTTCGCTTGCCGAAAATCGCTCAAGCACTGGCAGAACGATATCAAGCAGGAGTTAAAGTTAGAGTAATTTTAGAGAACATTTATAATCGTCCATTCAGCGAACTGACAGAAACAGAGATTAATCAACTTACCAAAAGAGAGCGCGATCGCTATAATGAATTTTTGGCTTTTACCGATAAAAATAAAGACGGAAAACTCAGTTCTCAGGAAGTTAATGAAGGCGATGCATTAATTATTATGCGCAATGCTAGTATTCCTATTATTGACGATACAGCAGATGGATCCGCTGGTAGCGGTTTAATGCACCACAAATTTACTATTATTGACGGTAATACTGTATTAGTAGGCTCAGCTAACTATACTATTAGCGATATTCATGGAGATTTTAGCTATCCAGAAACTAGGGGAAATGCTAATAATTTGCTAAAAATTAATAATCCTCAATTGGCACAAATTTTTACTGAAGAATTTAACCTGATGTGGGGGGATGGTCCTGGAAATCGATTAGATAGTAAATTCGGCATCAAAAAATCCATTCGAGAGTCAAAAAAAATTGCGATCGGTGACAGCAGGATTACAGTACACTTTTCTCCTGATTCATTAATGGTTCCTTGGAACTATACCAGTAATGGGTTAATTGGTAGCACGCTGAGAAAAGCTACTAATTCAATCGAATTAGCTTTATTTGTTTTTAGCGAACAAAAGTTAGCTGATATTCTTGAGACTTTACATCATCAAGACGTGAAAATAAAAGCATTGATCGAACCAGAATTTGCTTTTCGCAACTATAGTGAAAGTTTAGATATGCTGGGCGTTGCTTTGAGCGAAAAATGTCAATATGAAGAAAATAATCGTCCTTGGCGAGTTCCCCTCGCTACGGTAGGCATTCCTCAAATGCCTCAAGGCGATAAGCTCCATCACAAATTTGGTATTGTAGATAGAGATATTGTTATTACAGGATCTCACAATTGGTCGGCAGCCGCTAACTATTATAATGACGAGACTTTATTAGTTGTTGAAAGTTCTCAGGTTGCAGCTCATTTTATTAGAGAGTTTGAGCAGTTGTATAGTAAGGCAATTTTAGGAGTTCCCGCAACACTCCAACAAAAAATTAAAGCAGAAGCAAACAAATGTTCTTCAGCAAAAACCATTTTCTCTCCATCGAATACCAATGGATTAATAAATATAAATATTGCCAGCCCAGAAGAATTAGAAACACTACCAGGAATTGGAGCTAAATTAGCGCAACGTATTGTTGAAGCTCGTCAACAGCAACCATTTACTTCTCTAGAAGATTTAAAGAGAGTCTCAGGCATTAGTTCGAGTAAACTTAAAAAAATAGAAGGTAGAGTTACTTGGTAAAATACTCCTTTAGAGCGATTGAATGGTTTTTAAAAGATAGCTAAAAATAGAATTAGATCGGGGTAATTTTAAAATGGATATCGCTCGCTTATTTCTTTGGATAATTTGCGCTTCTTGCCTTATCTTCCTCATTCGCGCTGTTAGCGTTTCTTTTAGGAATAATCGTGGCTGGATTGTTGTTAGCAGTATAATTTTAGCGATCGCGCTCTTAATTTCGTCCTTCAATTCTAATTTAGCTGCTTTGATTGGCGGCATTCTATGGATAATTTTTTTATTGATTCCCAGTATTGGCTTTTCCCAGGTTAATCAATTGACTCATCAGCATCGCTACAGAGAAGCGCGTCAACTTGCTTCTTATTTGCGATGGTTGCATCCTGCCGATGGCTGGCAAGAGCGACCTAAGTTATTATTAGCATTGGAATTGGCTCAGCGAGGCGATCTTTGCGAAGTGATAACAATACTTAATAACTATCACAAAAACAATCCTAGCTCGATCCGCCATACTCAAGCTTTAATTTACTGGATGAAATCTGATTGGAAAAATTGTTTATTGTGGTTTCAGCAACAAATTCCCAAAAAAGTTTTACTAAATGAACCCAATCTTTTAATCTACTACCTAAGAACTTTAGGAGAAACGGGAGATTTAAATAGTCTGCTCAAATCTATAAAATTGTATAGAAAAAGCTTAGAAAAACTAGGTAGCGTACAGCGCGATTGCATTCGTATGTTTGCATTAGCATTTTGTGGACAAGTGACGCAAGTAAAGCAATTATTTAATGGGCCTTTAAATGGGGATTCAGAAAATATTAAAATATTTTGGCTAGCGACAGCACAGATGGTTGCTGGAAAAACAGAAGTTGCTCGCGAACAATTGTTGAGTCTTCGCATGAGTAATGATTTTATTCTAAGCAACGCAGTGGAATGGCGATTGGGTCATTCCCTTGCAGAACCAACACAAGTATTAGATTCTATTTCTAGAGACATAATCCATCAAATTGCTACGGAGATTGAACAGGAATCGAAATATAAACATATGACTAACTTTAGTTATAAAAAACTTTATATAACTTATGGATTAATTGCAATAAACTTTATCTTTTTTATGCTTGCAAACATTTTAGGAAGTAGCGAAAATGCAGAGACGTTAGATTATCTCGGCGCTTTAATTCCTGAAAAAGTATGGTTGGGAGAATGGTGGCGGTTGTTAAGTGCCAACTTTTTACATTTTGGTTGGCTACACCTAGCGATTAATATGCTAGGGCTTTATTTTTTAGGTCGATTTGTGGAAGTTTCTATAGACTACAGTCGATATCTAGCCGTTTATTTGATTAGTGGCGTTGTTTCGATGTTAGCTTTTTCTATCTTAACTATACAATTTGGAGACAAAGAACAACTTTTAGTCGGTGCATCGTCAGCAATTATGGGATTGGTTGGAGTTATTGTGGCAATGTTTCTACGAGATTGGTGGAAGGAAAAGTCTCGAATTGCTTCCAAGCGTCTATCTTTTGTTCTTTTAGTTGTTGCCATCCAGTTTTTATTTGATTTTACAACTCCAGAAATAAGCTTTTTAAGTCATATTTTAGGATTAGTTACAGGCTTCACTGTCGGTTCTATTTTCTTAATTAAGTAATTTATAAACTGGATTCGATATGAGATAATAGTCTATAGACTTATTTAGAAAATTGAGTTCGAGCAAGTGATCAAGAACGATATTTGGATTGCCAAAATGGCACAACAAGGAATGATAACTCCTTTTGAGCCTAAATTAATTCGTCGCTTTGAGAATTTACCAGTTATTTCTTATGGGTTGAGTAGCTATGGCTATGACATTAGACTCTCTCCCTCAGAGTTTCGGATTTTTAGACATATTCCCGGTACGGTTGTCGATCCAAAAAACTTTAATCCTGATAATTTAGAACCGACAAAGCTTCATACCGATGCTAACGGGAGCTACTTTATTTTACCTGCTCACTCCTATGGACTTGGAGTTGCATTAGAAAGATTAGATATTCCTGAAAATATTACAGTTCTTTGTATTGGGAAATCATCTTATGCTCGCGTCGGGTTAATTGCTAATCTCACGCCTGCTGAGGCAGGTTGGAGAGGACATTTAACTTTAGAATTTTCTAATTCTTCTAGTGCTGATTGCCGCATTTATGCCAATGAAGGGGTCGTGCAATTGATTTTCTTTGAGGGAGAACCTTGTTCTGTTAGTTACGAAACTCGTCAAGGTAAATATCAAGACCAACCCGAACAAGTTATATTTTCAAGGGTTTAACTTTTGATTTGCATTCGTAGTCGATCGCTATAAAGAATTAACAAATAATTTACTATTAATTTTGAACTTTTAACGGTCGATCTTGGGTATACACTAAGCTTTGAGGTGAAGATAGCGCTATCTCGGCTTTTTGTAATTCTGTTCCTAAATACATCGCGTGTTCGACTTGAAGACTGGGGCAATCGGCGGCGATTTGTTGATAAATAGAGCGTGCAGATTTGCCAGAGTAACAGTTAACAACTTCGCCAGAACCAGGAGTGAGATGTTCTACAATAATTTCTCGATCTTTAATATTAATAACAAAACTACCACTGGGATCGTCAAAATTTCTTGAGGAGCAAATTTTAGGATATTCAGTTTGAATGATGCGATCGGCATACTCCCAACAGTCATCATAAATATGAGCGCTTTGACTAACAGTAATTAGAGGTCCAATTTTTAAGCTATAGTCAGTTTTATGATTAATTTGTTCTTGAATATGTTGTTGTAATGCTCTTAATCCCATTGCATTAGCAACCCAAGCTGAAAACATATCATTACTACGAAAAGTAGCAGTTAAAGAGAGTTCGTCATCGACAATTCTCAACCAGATATGATTGAGACATGGCGGACTGTCGTTATTTTCATAATCTTGCACATCCCAGAGAGACATTACTGCTCTAGAAGAGTCTTTTTCTGTTGCTAATTTCTCAATAGCTTGCTCAATTTGATCTCGTCCAAACCACGATCGCAAACGCTGACCATAAGTATATTTAACACCTTCCCGAATAGGAGCATCATCTAACATTTGCGAACGATAATCTCCAATAAACTCTCGTTCGACAGGAAGATAATTAGGGTTTGGAAAATAAAGATCGGCAGGTTCTTTCGTGACAATTGCAACTAGATCGATTAACTCTTGCCATCGTCCATATTGAGAAGGTCGAATCGTTCCAGTCGTTTTAATTCGATGTAAAATCTTGACCCAAGTTTCTGCTATAGTTTCTCCTTCTATACGATGTCCGTATCTGTATCCGGGTAGAATAGCAGGATGAATTTCTACTTTCGGAAAATTATCTAAGGGATCTCCCCAAGGTTCGACTGGCGACCTGGAGGCATAGGATTTAACAAAATTAACAGCTTGAGCAATAGATTTTGCTTCTTCCCATTGTAAAGATTGACGTAATTTTTCTAATATTGAGTCAGGGATTTCGATATCAATGTAACCTCTTATTTTTGAATTAATGACCCAACATTCTCTTCCGGTATCGCTTTTGCCTTTTGTAAATCCCTGGCGAAAAAAGTCTAATAAACATTCACAACTCCCCGAATTTTTATCTTCTTTTGTTGCATTAAGAATCACTAAAAATCGTACATGAGGATTTTTTAGCAAATTCCGAATTAATGGGCTAATCCCCCTAGTCGCTGAATAAAGATTGCCTACAACAGCAAATTCTTCAGGGATTAAATGCTTTGTCACAGATTGTCTTACCGTCCATCCGGTAATCACTGCTGTTTGTCCATAACCACAAATTAACTGGTTAAATTGTTCACAAGGTATATAGTTAAATACTATAGAAGTTTGTTTTTCTACGATCATAACAATTTAATAAAAATTGCCAGTTTATTATTATAATATAAAAACTATTTTATAAAAAGTTAGTTGTCGAGCTTTAATTAATAACCGTAAATAATCTGCAAAGATCTGTCCTTATGTAGATCGATCCCAGTCTAACTTGTAATAAAAATTAACTTCAGGGTAGAATCGTCTGTTCCTAACCCACACAAAAACGACAACGATACTAGGAGAACGTTGTGTACGATCTTTTGCCAGCCAATTTAATCTTTGTCCCCATCCTGGCGCAGGCGTTCAAACCGATCCAAGATCCCGTCGCTATCTTTCTGGTATTTCTGACAATTATCCTCGTCGCCCCTCTCTTTTTTCAACGACTGCGAATGCCGGGGATTATCGGACTGATTTTGGCAGGAGTAGTCGTCGGTCCCTATGGTTTGGGCATTTTAGCGCGGGATAGCGCGATCGTGCTGTTGGGTACGGTTGGACTGCTGTTTCTGATGTTTTTAGGCGGACTGGAAACCAGTCTCGACGATCTCAAGCGCAATGCTGACAAAGCCATTATCTTTGGTTTAGCAACCTTTGCCATTCCCATGACTCTGGGCACCTTAGCCATGTTGTCTTTGGGATACAGCGTCCTGGCATCGGTGTTGGTTGCCTCTTGTTTTGCCTCGCACACCCTCCTTGCCTTACCCGTTCTTTCCAAGTTAGGTATCATGCGGACACAAGCAGTTACTGCCACCCTAGGAGGAACGTTGATTACTAACGTTCTCGCATTGCTAGTCCTGGCGATCGTGGTAAAAGCCCAACAGGGAAATTTAACGTTCCAATTCTGGCTATTTTTAATTCCCTCTTTGGCTATTTATACCTTTGCCACTCTCTGGGGCGTTCCTAAGTTGGGTCGCTGGTTTTTTCGACGATTCGGGCACGACGAAGCGGCAGAGTTCATCTTCGTGTTAGCAGCGTTGTTTGTCATCTCTTACCTGGCGGGTTTAATCGAGATCGAACCAATTGTCGGCGCATTCCTTGCCGGGGTCGCGATTTCCCAACTGATCCCACCCCTAAGTCCGCTCATGAACCGGATTCAATTTGTGGGAAATACCCTGTTTATCCCATTTTTTCTCATTTCTGTGGGAATGTTAGTCGATCCGCTCATTCTGGTCAAACAACCTCGCTCTCTGTTAGTGGCTGCCGTCATGATTGGCGCGGAATTTCTCAGCAAATTTCTAGCCGCTTGGGGATCTGGCAAAGTTTTCGGATGGCAATTTCCACCTGTAATGGTGATGTTTGGGCTTTCTGTGGCTCAAGCGGCTTCCACTCTAGCTGCCATTACCGTTGCTTTTAATATCAAGCTAGTTGACGAGCTAACCGTTAATGGTATTATCGCCATGATTCTGGTGAGTTGCGTTCTCTCTCCTTGGTTTGTCGCTCGCTGGGGAAGTCGAATTCAACCTGTTGCTGAGGGGGCAATTAAACTCGAAAAAGAAGCTTTGGGCAAGCGCATTTTAGTTCCCGTCGCCAACCCTAGTACGGAAGATAATCTACTGCAACTAGCAATCATTCTTGCCAAAAGGGCCAAGGGAACGCTTCTACCGTTACACGTCTTGTTAGATACAGGTGGCGCGATCGCAGATTCCGCTAAAACCAGACAAAAACAGCTACTCGAAGCGGCAGAAACAATTGCCCATGGGGCTGTAGTGAATGTTGAATCCATCGGTCGAATTGACGATTCGCTCGATCGCGGCATTCTCAGAACGGCGGCAGAACGCGATGCTAGCCTAACGATCTGCGGCTGGAAAGGCTACTCAACCTACACGGAGAATTTTTTTGGCAGCGTTATCGATAATGTGGTACGCATGGCAACCACACCCGTTTTGATTACTCGCTTAAGCGAACCTATCGAAAATACCCAGCGAGTCCTATTAGTCGCCAACGAGTTAATGAGTAATTCAGCGATCTTTCGTCAAACACTAACCCTAGCGCGTACTTTAGCAGAAGAACTCAAAGCCAAGTTGCAAGTTGTTCTCATGCATCATCGTGCCGGACTGCCTCAGCTCAAATTAAACGAGAAAATTCCGGTACAGAGAGTGCGAGGTGATTTAGTCGATACGGTTTCGCAGGTACTAAAAGCCAACGATCTGTTAGTTTTCATCGCCAGTACCCATGGCATAGGGCAACCCGCTTTGGGAAGAGAATCAGAAGCGATCGCTCGCTCTCACGGGAAAACTTCGATGATTATCGTTCATTTTCCTACTTCTGGTAAGTAACAGACTGCGATCCCTTGCGCTCGCCCGTGCGAAGCCCTCGATCGGCTCAGATATAAGCGAGCTTAGAATTTTCGCTTATATGGGTGACCAGGGACTCGAACCCTGAACCAGCGGATTAAGAGTCCGATGCTCTACCATTGAGCTAGTCACCCAGATCTTTATCATAACAAGCCAGGGTTCATTTTTACCCTAGCTTCAGAGGTAAACCATCTTGAAAAGCTAACAAATCTCCCGGTTGAATCGGAGTCCACAGTTCGTTATCCGTCAGGGGAGTAGTGGCGATAATGGCAACGCGATCGCTGGGTTTGGTCAACTGGCGAAAGTCCACTGTTACGTCTTGGTCGATTAAATGAGCAGCCGCGAAAGGAGCTTGACGTACAATGTAGCTAAGCTGGGTCGAACAGTGAGCAAAAAAGTACTCTCCATCCGAGAGCAGATAGTTAAATACGCCTTTTTCTGCAATGCTCTCGGTAAGATCCTTTAGCACCGGGTAAATTACTTCTAAGGAAGGCTTTTCCTTGGGAAAGTTTTGTCGCAAGGTTTCTAGAATCAGGCAGAAAGCTTTTTCGCTATCGGTATCGCCTACGGGGCGATAGAATTCCATCCCTTGGGGCGCAAAAGCAGACAAATCTCCGTTATGAGCAAACACCCAATACCATCCCCACAGTTGCCGTCGAAAAGGATGGCAGTTTTCGAGCAAAATTTTCCCTTGAGTCGCTTTGCGGATGTGAGCGATAACATGGGTAGATTTAATGGGATAGCATCGTACTAACTCTGCTACTGGAGACGCGATCGAAGATTTGGAATCTAAAAAAAGCCGACATCCCTTTCCTTCAAAAAAAGCAATGCCCCAACCGTCGCGATGCTCGTCTGTCTTTCCTCCCCTTGTCGAAAACCCCTCGAAGGAAAAGCAAATGTCTGTTGGAACATTACAGTTCATTCCCAGTAATTGGCACATAGAGGATCTAGACTACAAAACCTATTAAATTCTACAAATCTTGCAATGAAGCTGTAGCTAAACAACTTTCCAGGTAATTATTAAATCTATTGTCTTCTCGCGATCGCTGCCAGAAGTTCGTCAATTCATATTTCATTAAAGCGCTAAGATAAAAACAAAAATTCTTCTGCAAGCTTTAAAGCGAAATTTCTCATGAGTAAACCAGCGCTCCTCAAGCAACTTCGTGCCGAATGGATTACCCCAGAACGCTTTCAGCCCTACGGACAGGTCATTACCCCCTCAGAAGATGGCAAACCCTACGATCGAAGCGATGCCCAACTAAATTTGCAAAATGGAGTTCCTCGTTTTTATATCATGCGCTTGCACAAACGAGGTCGCAAGTTCCACAAAATCACTCGTCACAGTCAATGTACGCAGTGCTTGGGATCTCTAGAAGGGAAAGATTGGTTTATTGCTGTTGCCCCTCCTTCGGAAGCGAACGAACCCGATTTAGAAAAACTGGCGGCTTTTCGGATTCCGGGGAATTGTTTTATTAAGTTAGAAGTGGGAACTTGGCACGCGGGACCCTATTTCGAGCATGATGTGGTCGATTTCTATAACCTAGAATTGAGCGATACCAACATCGTCGATCATTTCACTCATAGTTTTCTCAAAAGTCACAATCTAGAGTTTGAATTATGCAGTTGACCGATTTTGTTTGTACAGAGGAGTTATTATACCCTTCTGACTTCTGACTTCTGCCTTCTGACTTCTCAAAAAACGGAGAGGGGGGGATTCGAACCCCCGTTAGGTTTCCCTAAAACGCATTTCGAGTGCGCCGCGATCGACCACTCTGCCACCTCTCCAATTATTGGAGCTTACTTGTTTATTCTACCGCGATTGCGGAGCGCTTGACCAGTAGTCTAGGGTAGGTTAGCTTCTTGCTCTTGTGTTTCTATAGTTTTCTGAAAACCGCCCTCGCGCCTCCATTGAATCGCACCATCTCGCCCCGTCCAGTATAGCTGAATTCCTCGCTGCTGTAGCTGCTGTCGAGTTTGTTGGCTAAGCGTGGGCGAAACCGCGATCGCAACTTCGGGTTTGACTAAATCCAGCCATTCTTTTCCCAGAGATTTTCCAGACCATAACAAGACCGATCCTGTTTTGGGTAGCATTGTTAAATTTGTTGGATTGACTTGACTTTCAGTTACTAATAACCAAGTTTGCTTTTGGATTTGTAATTGCAATGCATTATTAATTGACTGAATTTCTATCGAACCGATGGAGATTTTATTACCAACAGATAAAAGCTGGTATTTTATTTGTGGTATCGGGCGATCGCTCAAAAAACGTTTAATTGGTAAAGTTTTCTCAATCTCAGACCAACCATCGATGCGATTGACTCCAGAGGTAAAATCGACAGCACAATCGATTTGATTAATACCCTGGCGATTGAGAAAAGGAATAATTGTATATTTTGCCGTACTCAGATCGCCGCTATTAATTAATATGACTTTCTCCTGCTCTTGAATGATTAAAACTGGCTCTTGTTTCGTGGCAAATACCGATACTTGAAGTAAATTTAACCGATTATATCTAATCGGAACTACGATTAAAATTATTACCAGCACGCCTACCAACCACCGGCGAGACTGCCACCAGCGACTGAGCCAAACTAAGACCATTAGCCCATAAATCAGTAGCATCAGACTCAAAGACAGTTGTCCTACGGCTAAAGAACTGCCTGGTAAGGTGGTGAAAAATTGGACGATTTGGATGAGTAGTTGAGTAGGATAGTATAATATTCCCGCGATCGCACTTCCGGCAAGAGGATAAATTACGGCAGCCGTTGCACTCACCATTCCCCCCAAACTAATTACCGTTACTAAAGGCGCAGTAAGAATATTGACGGGAATGCTGTAAGTCGCCACAACGCTAAAAACATGCAGTAGTAAGGGAAATGTCCACAGGGAAGCAGCTAAGGGAAGGGCGATAAACGTTGCGATCGCGGGTGGCAGCCAATCCAATCGCTTTTCCAGCGCTGGCATGGTGACGATTAATCCAAAAGTAGCAAGAAAACTAAGTTGAAACCCCAAATCCCAAATCCACAGAGGGTTGAATAATAGTAAGATCGTTCCTGCCAGCAACAGCGAACCCAATTGCCTCACTTTCCTATCCGCAACTAGCGCAATGAGTGCTCCGATCCCCATCACTGCTGCTCTCATTACGGATGGTTGAATGCCAGTCAAACCAACATAAACTCCTAGCGTACAAAGTCCAGAAATAAATTGCTTGCGAGGAGAAAACTCCTTTGTCAATCTGATGACGGCACCCAACAACAAAGATACTTGAAATCCAGAAGCTGCTAGCACGTGAGCTAAACCAGCTTTAATAAACGAATCGCGGATATTGTGCGGTAAATCGACTGTCCGTTGTCCCAAAACCATCGAACTGACAAGCAATCCTTCCCGATTGCCCAACCAGCGAATTTGAGCGTTGATAATTCGTTGTCGCAGTTGCCACAATCCCCAAGGTGGTGCTTTTTCTCCTTCTTTGAACCGGATTTGTTGCCCTTTTAATCCGGCGAACGCCCCTTGACGTGCTAGATAAGTCTTAAAATCAAACGCTCCCGGATTAACTGGCGATCGCGGTTGATATAAAATGCCAGTAACACTTAGCTGCCGACCTGGATATAAACTATTGTCCTCAGATAAGGGGACAGTGACATATAACTTACCTGTCACATGCTTGTTAGTATTCTCAAGCTTCTTCGCCTCAAACCAAAATTGAACTCGCTGATTGCTTGTCAGTCTCCCTTGCGTTAAAATCTTGCCTTCGACGGTAACGATTTGACTCTGAGAATTTCCCTTCTCTAACACGCGACTGATATCGTTACTACCTGGCTGAGGAATTCGGAATTGAAAGTACGCAAAAGCCAAAATAGCCACTAATCCTGCTGCAAGCCATAGCTGCCATCTCGGCCCTCTGCGCCAAAATCGCGGTATTGATATTGCTGCTACGATACTTAAAAATCCTAACCCCACGGCTACTACAATCCACTGCTGCCAGGAAGGGTTATTAGGATTAGAAAATTCTAAAACACCTGTGGACAATAATCCGATCGCATATGCCAAACAGAGAACTGTCCAACTGTCGCGGTTCATCTAGATAGAAAGTCCGAGGTTTAAACCCAGTATCGCATGAACGATAAATAAAATCATTGCCGCGCTACCCAAATAAGCATGGAAGGTTCGGAATAATTCTTTTTGTGCTTGTGCGTCGCCGAATCCAGTTAATGCAATGGTAGCTTGGATTGCCAAGACAAGCAGTACCACCGAACCCGTCCAAAAGTGAGGACTTTCTAGGATGGGCTGGCGTTGCATGACGAGGGATAACACTCCACCCGTATAACCTAGCGCGATAAATATGAACATCAAGGGGGCAAGTTGGCGATGAGCGGCGCGATTTTTCATGGCAATTTCGCCATCTTGGGTAAGTCGGCTGCGCCATCCCGCATAGGCAACGTAACTCCCCATCACGAAGACGACGATCCCCATCATAACTGGGTGTCCCCAATGAACGATGGGTTCTGGCGTGTTTAAACTACGAAACCAGTCCGCTATCGGCTCTAGCAGCTCGCTTAAGCGTTCTCCCATAGTCTTTACTTAATTTTTCTTAAATTTAATTAATTTATTGTAATCACATCTGAGAGACAGTGAAATCCTTTCTTGCCCAAACGCTTGCGATCGAAAGTAGCTGTTTCGCTACAACCTGACTGACGCGCGATTTCCTACTCCTTCAGAGAAGGCTTCGCCTACGGAAGCGCTGGTTCCCTTCGGGACGCTTCGCGAACGCGGATCGCTCCAATGAGATAATCAAAAAAATCTGTCTGTCCCTGCTTGGTGCGTTGTACGGCTTGATAGACTGCGGAACGATTTTCAAACTCGAAGGCTGGACTTTGCAGCATGGTTTCTATAGTTTTGAGGATCTCGTCTTTGCCGAACTTGTAGGGCTTTCCTTTGAGAACCCATACCATTTCGCAAAGGACTATGTTAGCAATAAACTAGCAGACCAAAGCTATACACAGTGCTATTAAGGTGGAATAACAACCCCTAACCGATGAAGTTTACAAATACCTTTTAGAGTTTAAGAAACTGCAAGAATTAATTAATCGCCTCCGTAATGAACTCATAGCTGAGTTTAGCGACCCAACAACCGATGATTAACCAATATTAATTAATCAAGGAGTCAATTATGCAATCTGCTATTCATTTCAAAACTAAAGTCTTGCCCGGTCGAAAAATCGAGCTTGAACTTCCTCAAGCGACTGAAGGTGAAGATGTTAAGGTCATAGTCATCATGCCCTCAACAAAACCATCCCAATCTCGCCCTTCTGTCATAGACATCCTCGATGAGATCCATCGCCGCCGTCCCCACGGACGCTCGACAGAAGAAATAGATAGCTCACTCCAAGCGGAGCGAGAAGCATGGGGCAATTAAACTTGCCATTAAACGCTCTTGTGTACGTTGATACCGCTGTTCTAATTTACAGCGTCGAACTAGAATCTTAAGCCCAAAATAAACCCATCAAGAAATGCTAATGCCAGATTTAGCAAATTTATCTCTATTTGTTATTGCCTCCTTAGTACTTCTACTCACGCCAGGTTCGGCGGTGCTTTATATTATTGCCAGGCCTTTTCAGCTTTATAGTAGACTTGGGCTAATCTCACGCCAGGTCCGGCGGTGCTTTATATTATTGCCAGAAGCATCCATCAGGGACGCACGGCGGGACTTGTATCCACATTAGGACTAGAAGTTGGCACTCTTCTTCAAGTTATAGCAGCAGCACTAGGTATATCAGCTTTACTAGCTTCATCGACATTGGCATTTAATGTGGTGAAATATCTCGGTGCAGCTTATCTTATCTACCTTGGCATTGGCAAACTGCTAGTTCGCGAGGAGATCAATCAGGCTGAAGTAGATGAAAATTTAAATTTAAAACGTATCTTTTTGCAAGGAGTACTCGTTAACCTTCTCAATCCAAAAACATCTCTCTTTTTTCTCGCCTTTTTGCCCCAATTTGTCGATCCTTCCCAAGGTGCAGTAGCGCTCCAAATTTTATTTTTAGGATTTCTTTTCGTTACAATGGCAACTATTAGCGATGGGCTTTACGCTCTAGTAGCCGGAACGCTTGGACAATTGCTGAGAGGCAATTTGTGTTTCCTGCGAACTCAGCGCTATTTCGCAGGAAGTGTTTATATTGGTCTTGGAGTCAGTACTGTTTTATCTGGCTCAAACAACAATAAGTAAATCCTGCATCGTGAAAGTTAGCAATCCTTTGAAGTTGCCATCGAGTCAAAAACAGCAGACAACGGGATTTAGTTACCGCATCGGAATAACGATTCTCCTAGTCAGTGCTGCTTTGATATTAACTTTTGCCATTTCTTTATCTCTGGGAGCCGTCCATCTCAGTTTATCTCAATTGTGGCAAGCCCTATGGCATCAAGGCGATTCCGTTAACCAAACCATTCTCTGGCAACTGCGCCTACCCCGCGTAGTTGCAGCGATCGCTGTTGGTGCTGCCCTGGGAACGTCTGGCGCTTTATTACAAGGAATGCTACGCAATCCCCTGGCAGAACCCTTTCTCCTGGGAATCTCAGCCGGAGCGGGTTTAATAGTAATTACGATGGTGACGCTGGGGATTTCTCAAGCTTGGATTCCCTTTGCAGCTTGGCTGGGGGCGATTTTAACGACTGCGATCGTTTATTTTCTAGCGCGAACGGACAATGGAATTGCTGTAGAACGCTTAATTTTGGGCGGTGTTGCTATCTCTTCTCTATTTGGTGCCGTGCAAACTACCTTGCTCATATTATCCGAAGAAGGTCGCATCCAAACTGCCCTAAATTGGATTGTAGGCAGCCTCAACGGACGAGGATGGCCGGAAGTATCAATGGCGGGCCCTTATATCCTTATCGCTTTAATCTGCGCCTGTTTGTTAGGGCGTTATCTCAATGTTTTAAATTTAGGAGACGAACTAGCAGTCGGTTTGGGGATTAATCTGGGGCGATCGCGCTTATTAATCGGTGCTACGGCTACCTTACTCGCTGCTAGTGCCGTCAGCATGGCAGGACTAATCGGTTTTATCGGTTTGATCGTTCCTCACGCCATGCGTTTGTTGATGGGGGGAAACGATTATCGATGGCTAATCCCTCTATCTGCGGCAGGGGGCGCTTTAGTTCTATCCATTGCCGATTTACTCGCTCGTCTGGGAGCCGTAGAATTACCCGTCGGTGTAGTAACTTCTCTATTAGGTTCGCCTCTTTTTGTTTGGTTTCTCTACCGCCGTTCGTTTGAGTGAGATCCTCTCCCTTTCCCCACGCTCATCGAAGATTGCAGTTATTTTTTACTTTAAGCGTTAAATCTACTGCATCGGCGCTAACTTTGGATCGGTTGGAGGGATAATTTTTTGTTGCCCGAGATCGGAGAATTTAATGGCTAGCGTTGCTTTTTTCCCCGAGCCTAAAATATGGGTAACTTCTCCTTCTCCATATACTTGATGAACGACGCGATCGCCAACCGACCAATTCAAGTCACGATCGCTTAAAATTGCCCCCCCAGCAGGTTTGCCAACAATGAGACGACGCGAATAAATTCTTGGCTTGATATTGCTACTAATTAATTCTTTCGGCAACTCTTGCAAAAATTGAGAGGGAATTTTTGTTTCTCGCGACCCCCAAGTATAGCGTTCCTTTGCATAGGTTAAAAATAACTGTTCTTGGGCGCGAGTAACCCCAACGTAACAAAGGCGGCGTTCTTCTTCTAATGCTAGCGGGTCGTCTATGCTGCGACCGTGAGGCAATAATCCCTGTTCTAAACCAACTAAAAACACGACGGGAAATTCGAGTCCTTTTGCAGAATGTAAGGTCATTAAAGAAACTTTCTGTTGACCTTCTTCTAGATTATCTAAATCGGAAGCTAACGAAGCATTTGCTAAAAATCCTTCTAGCGTTGTATCTTCTGTATCTTGTTGAAATTGGAGAACAGCATTATAGAGTTCGTAAACGTTTTCTAGGCGGTTATCGGCTTCCTCCGTTCCTTTGCTTTTTAACTCGTCGATATAGCCGGACTTTTCCATGATTTGATGGAGGATTTCAGCCGCAGAAAGCGTCTCGATCTGTTCTTGAAATTCCTGAATGGTTTTTACGAATTTATTAATAGCTTTTGCTGTGCGTCCCGCTATCGTATTAACTGATGTTTCATCGCTTAAAATTTCCCAGAGGGGAATGCTTAATTCCTGAGAAGCGCTTATAAGTGACTCAATTGTTGCTTTGCCAATTCCTCGACGCGGAGTATTAATAATTCGCAGCAAGCTAACTGTGTCAGCAGGATTAGAAACGACTCGTAAATACGCTAGAGCATCTTTAATTTCCTGGCGATCGTAGAATTTAAATCCCCCGACAATAGTATAGGGAACGCTTCTCTGAATCAAAGCATCTTCAAAGGAACGAGACTGGGCATTAGTTCGATATAAAATTGCAAAGCTTCCCCAATCTAATTCTGGATTTTCTGCTCTTAAATGCTTCAGTTTATTAATAACAAATTCAGCTTCTGCTTGTTCGTTATCTGCTTTATAGCAATAAATTTGTTCTCCTAATCCTCGCGTGGGTTTGAGAACTTTCTCGATGCGTTGGGTATTATTTTCGATTAAAGAATTGGCGGCTTTAAGAATATTTTCTCTGGAACGATAATTTTCTTCTAGCTTGATCATGGTACGAGTATCTTCATCTGGCAAGCCATCTCCAAAATCCGATTGGAAATTCAGCAGAATTGTAAAGTCTGCCATCCGAAAACTGTAGATCGATTGGTCGGCATCGCCGACTACAAATATAGACCTTCCTTGCCAATTCCACTCGCTTTTTCTCGTCTCGCCATTGGTGGTAAGAAGGCGAATCAATTCGTATTGAATGCGATTGGTATCTTGATATTCATCGACTAAGATATGACGAAATTGATTGTGCCAGTAACCCAAGATAGATTCATTTTGTTGAAATAGTCTGACTGGTATTAAAATTAAATCGTCGAAGTCAAGGGCGTTGTTAGCGGCAAGTTGTGCTTGATATCCGTTGTAGACTTCTGCAATAACTCGTCCTTTGTAATGAGGATTTTCTTTGAGATATTGTTCGGGAGATAAGCCTAAATTTTTAGCATTGCTAATCTGATAGCGAATGGAGCGAGGGTTGAACTTCTTCTCATCTAAATTTAATTGCTTGGTGACGATATTTTTAACCAGGCTTTGTGCGTCAGATTCATCAAAGATAGAGAAATTTCGCGTCCAAATCCGTCCTCGTTTGTCTTGGTATTTGTTGATATCGTAGCGGAGAATGCGAGCAAATAAGCTGTGGAACGTGCCAATCCAAAGTTTTTTAGTAATGGTTTTATAAATGCGCGATCGCAACTGTTTTTGCTCGTATTCTGCTAATAATTCTAATCTTTGCCCGTGTTGTTTTTGCGCCAAATCTTGAGCAAAAATTGCCTCGATTCTCTCTTTCATCTCCCGCGCAGCTTTGTTAGTGAAAGTCACGGCGAGAATATTTTCTGGATCGACTTGGTGATGGCGAATCAAGTGAGCTATTCTATAGGTCAATGCCCTAGTTTTTCCAGAACCTGCCCCAGCAACAACTAATAAAGGTCCGCAGAAATGTTCGACAGCGCGACGTTGGGAAGGGTTGAGTTGACTCAAAAAATTGCGATCGGTCGTCATGAGTCTTCAGGAGTCAAAAAAAACAACAGGACACAGAAGCTACGCTACTCAACTATGATATTCAGTTTCCCACAATTAATTAGCAGCAAAAGAAGAGTTGGCTCATCAACTTCAGAACAGACGATAGAGTAAACCTACCTAGCCTATCATTAGATCGGAGAAAAATTTTCTTAATTGAATTGAAAAGTACTCATCAAAGTGGAATTTGTCTCTTAGAATAGAGATAGCGGAGACAAATGTTTCCGTTCACTCCTCACACCACACTCCGCCCGCTTTACATTCGGGCGGTTTCTTATTTTTAAAGAATTCACCCGATTGATAAAATAGGCAGAGGAAACTCCGTGCAGCATTAGCTGCGAGTGAAGATAAATGTTTCCTAAAATTATATACACTTTTGGTTGAAATAGAGCGAGTTTTCGTTATGGTAGAATCTGTAAGTATTCAATAGAATTGAGATAGAGAAAGGATTTTCGGTATGTCAGCAGCAGCTCCCGTCACAGATGCAACTTTTAAAGAACTGGTTTTAGATAGCGACGTTCCCGTATTGGTTGACTTTTGGGCACCTTGGTGCGGACCTTGCCGCATGGTGGCACCAGTAGTAGATGAAATTGCCGAACAATATGCAGGTCAAGTCAAGGTCGTTAAACTCAACACAGATGAGAATCCTAACACTGCCAGTCAGTACGGCATCCGCAGCATTCCTACGCTAATGATCTTCAAGGGAGGTCAGAGAGTGGATATGGTGGTAGGTGCGGTTCCCAAAACTACCTTGGCAAATACTTTAGAAAAATATCTCTAAACGATACTATTATTCTGACTAAGGGTGCGCTTTAGGTTGTCTAAGGCGCATTTTGCGCTTTTATATAGTCTTGTGCCAAAGAAACGTCGCATATCATTCGATACAACAATCTTTGAGGCAGAGATCCCATAAGGATAGAATGATAGTAGCCTACCTAACAAATATATGGCTGTATCCCATCCCCAAAATAACCTCGAATCGGCTTTCCCAGAAGAATTAGCGGAACTCATCAAACAGTTGCCAACCCTTAAATATGGCAAATTAATTCAGCGAGCGCTAGCAGTGCTAGTAAGAATCGCGGGGGAAGAAGTCGATCGCTTGGATTGGAAGATTCTAACCGCTGCATTAGAAGATTTAGAACAAGGATTTCAAATTTTTTATCCCTATCGCCATATTCGTAAGATAACTATTTTCGGTTCTGCCCGCATTTCTGCCAATAGTTCGGAATATCGCTTGGCTGTAGACTTTGCTCGTAGAATAACTCAATTGGGATTTATGGTATTGACGGGCGCGGGTGGCGGTATCATGCAAGCAGGTAATGAGGGAGCGGGACGAGAGCATTCTTTTGGTTTAAATATCCGCCTACCTTTCGAGCAAGAAGCGAATCCTTTTATTGCTAACGACTCGAAGTTAATTAACTTTAAGTATTTCTTCACGCGCAAGCTCTTTTTCCTCAGAGAAAGCGACGCTGTTGCCCTTTTTCCAGGCGGATTTGGCACTCAAGATGAAGCCTTTGAAACGCTGACCCTCTGTCAAACGGGTAAATATGGTCCCGCGCCTCTAGTGTTGATTGACGAACCCGGAGGCGATTATTGGCTGAGTTGGAACCAGCACGTTCAAAAAAATTTGCTGGAGAGGGGTTTGATTAGTCCAGAGGATATCAACCTCTATACCATCACGGACAACTTAAGCATCGCTTGCGATACGATTCGTAACTTTTATCAGGTCTATCACTCCAGCCGCTACGTTGGCAAACAATTTGTCATGCGTCTCAACTGCGAACTATCAGACGCTCAAGTCGAGCAACTTAATGAAGGGTATAGCGACATCCTCGCTGAAGGCAGAATTGAAAAAAGTAGCGCCCTACCCCAAGAAATCGGGAGTGAAACCGAGCATTTACCCCGTCTGGTTTTTCACTTCAACCAACGCAGCTTTGGGCGCTTGTATCAACTAATCAATCAGATCAATCGCATGAGTTATCTTGTCTCTGAAGCCGAGCATCCCGAACGTAAATGATTGTTGGCGATTGGCGAGGATGAGATCGCGAGAATCTAGAACTTATGCCAATTCTAAGTTTCAACGCGAGGAAGGGGTGAGTGGGCGATGCCCACCCTTGTATCTTAGGCTTTGGCTGTCTTTCGCTGGTTTTGGGTTTTAGTCAAGCCATTTAAGAACATCGGCACGAACTTCTCCACAAATTCTTGGGGATTGCGATTCCATGCGCGTTTTGCAGCTTCAATTCGGATCTCCTGTAATTCGGGAGCAAATAGAGTCTGGGGCAAGCGTTCCATCAGATATTGGGGACGCTCCCAAACAGACATGGTATTGGCAATCTCCATCAGTTTGTTGATTCGGCGAAGTTCTGCACCTGCCATAATATCCATGCCAGCCTCAAAAGCAGCTTGTTCGATTGCTGCATATTTGCGTTTGGCTTGTTCTACTTTAGTTCTGTGTTCTGGGCTTGTTTGGGCAATTTTAGTAAGCCAGCGATTTCCCCAACGAACGTGACCTGCTTCTTCTGGGAAAATCTTTTCTATCGTTTCTCGAATTTTGATATTTTCTTCGGTCTGAGGAGCTTCTTTGAGGGCATGAATATGAGCAGAGAAATACTCACACCCACGCTTTTCAGTGACGTTAATCGATGCTAGAGCAGCAATAATACCTTCCTCCAGTTTGTTTTCTGAGTTGTAGGCATCTTGGTCTAGCAAGCGTTCAAATTCATCAATGTAGGACACGCCTGGAGGCTTGCCAATATCTGCCCCTAGCTCCACTAATAAATCAGTCAACCACATCGCATGGCGAGCTTCCTCAGCAATATGGCGGGACAAATCTTGTACTAATTCTTTCGGCTTACCGTTAAGCCTTTCAATTAAATCGGTGAGATCTTTACAGCTACGTTGTTCGTTATAGCGGTAGCGATTGAGGGTAATCATGTGAATTTCGCGGTTTTCCACGACTCGTTTGAGAATGTCGCGGGCACTCATAGAATTGTTGAATTTGCGGGGATAGGCGACAGTCATGTTCTTTATGTACTTTATGTACTTTTGGAAAACTATTGAGTATTTTAACGAGGTTTTCAGGGAGACGGGGGCTTGACCTTTTTTTCTCGTTGTGGGAGAAACTTTTTAGTAAGGCGATCGCTGCTCTCTATTCATTGAGTCACATCGAGCTAGATCGAATCATCATTTTCTAGGCTACTTTTATTAAGTGGCGATCGCTCGCCAGCATCTGTGACATTTTCTACTGTGCGCTTGGAGCGAGCGCCCAAAACTATTAAATTGTATAAGCTACCGCGACAGTTTGAGACGCTTTGTCATCTACTTTTGTTGTTGTGTTAGCAATTAATGATACTTTCTCTACAATTGCCTTCTCTGCAAGAACAGTTTGCATAAGCTGGACACATAGAAGGTTAAGATTACACCAATAGCGGTTATTTATAATTTGCTCGACTATGTTGGGGACTCCTTTGAATTTAGATGAGTAACGAAACCTATTTGAATCATCCAACATTTGGACTGCTCTACAGAGTATGTCTGCTCGATGAAAACCAAGAAATTTTTACTACTCTCTATGCTCAGCGCCTCTTTTTCTTGGTAACAACGACCTCACAAGGAATCTCCTTTGAAACCATTAGTCGCTCTAATGCTCGCCTGTTGGTAGAAAATCGTCTGCGCCAACTGCGCCGTGCCGAGTCGTCTCAAGAATATAAACAGCTCTATGATATTTATCAGCAAACTTTTCAGTGATTGGTTAGTAGGGGCGAGTTTATCTAAAAATGCGAGAGACTTACCGACACTTAGTCTAAAAAACCCGCCCTTACAGTAGTAATTTTCTCTAATTCCGACTTTCGACTTCCGATTTTTCTATGACGATTGCCCAACGCATCAACCAGATTCGCCAACAGATACCGC
This sequence comes from Pleurocapsa sp. PCC 7327, assembly GCF_000317025.1. Taxonomy (NCBI): domain Bacteria; kingdom Bacillati; phylum Cyanobacteriota; class Cyanophyceae; order Pleurocapsales; family Pleurocapsaceae; genus Pleurocapsa; species Pleurocapsa sp. PCC 7327. Next base: position 1,314,437 of record NC_019689.1, read on the forward strand.
CTCAGGTGCGTTTAATCGCCGTCACCAAACAAGTATCGGTAGAGGCGATGCGAGAAGCTTATGCAGCAGGCATACGAGATTTTGGAGAGAATCGCCTACAAGAAGCGTTACTGAAACAGGAGCGACTGCAGAATTTATCTGACATTTGTTGGCATTTTATCGGGCATATACAGGCAAATAAAGCTAAAAAAGTCTTGGAACATTTTCAATGGATTCATTCCGTTGACGATCTTAAAATTGCTCAGCGTCTTAATCGTCTAGCCGCCGAGTTACCCTATCCCCCTCAAGTCTGCCTTCAAGTAAAAGTCTTGCCCGATCCTAATAAATATGGTTGGCAGATCCCCGAATTACTGAGAGCGTTACCCGATTTAGAGCAATGTCATCATCTCAAAATTCAAGGCTTGATGACAATTTTGCCGCTAGGATTATCCCAAGATCAAATTTTAACAGCTTTTCAACAAACCCGCGAACTCGCTCGGACAATCGAGCAGCGATCGCACCTGCGGATGGAGCAGCTGTCGATGGGAATGTCGAACGACTATTTGCTTGCCCTTCAAGCAGGTGCAACTATGATTCGCTTGGGAAGAATTATTTTTGGAGAAAGAACATAAAGATTTAATTAAGAGCGTTTGACAAACCCAAATTAAGACTTTACTGTTTCTTTATAAAACATTAGGCGAGCGCCTAAAATCTGCATGGATTGTCGTGCAATCCGCAAGGTGGTTTTGCCTATTCCTAGAGAGATCTAGAATCAATCGTTCAAGGGAACCAATTATAGAGTTAATACGACTAGATTAGGGAAATTAACCAAATCTAACCTCTGAAAACTCACATTGATTCAGCTTGAGAGATTGTTTAGGCGTTCATCTGTACTAACTAAGTTTTCTTCAGGATAACAGTAAAAGAAAGCGATAGCAACTCAGTAAACTGTCGATTTTTTCCTGTTTCCCGATCTTTCTCTCAAAAATCTCCTAACTAGACTGCCGTAAGGCTTGATTAAATCAAAATCTCAAGTCATAGAGGAATATATACTGTGAATACGATTCTGACAAAGCTAAAAGACTTTGTAGGCATCACTGAGCCTGACGAATACGATGATGGCTACGAGGAATGGGAGCAGTATCCCCATAATGAACCGGAAGAACCCAACGGGATAGCCGAAGAGGAGCCTCAATCTCGCAGACGAAATCGAGAACCTATAAATTTAACTACAGAAACGATAATGGGACCTAGTACGAGAAGTAATGTGATTGGCATGCCAGGAATTACCAACGGGATTGCAGAAGTCGTTGTAATCGAACCGCACTCCTTTGAAGAAATGCCCCAAGTGATTCAAACGCTGCGGGAGCGCAAATCAGTTGTTTTAAATCTCAATGCCATGAATCCGGCAGAAGCGCAACGGGCAGTAGACTTCGTGGCTGGCGGCACATATGCGATCGACGGACATCAAGAACGCATTGGAGAAAGCATTTTTCTATTCACGCCTAACTGCGTTAAAGTCAGTACCCTTTCGGGAACCGTCCACGATGTAGCGGAAATGCCAAAAGCTTCGCCTCGTCCAGCCTCACCTACTCCGGCTTGGGGAGCAGAAGTCAATCGGATTGCTCAGTAAGGATAAAGGAAAAAGGATAAAACCAAACAAAAAGATTAATTCGATTTTTGATTTGCTATCCTTTATCCTCAGTCCTCTATCTTTTAAATTATCAAAATCGGGTGTCTGTTAAATTAGGTATTATCGGCGGCGGGGTAATGGCGGAAGCGATTTTATCCCGCTTGATTACTGCGAAAGTTTACTCGACCTATGAGATATCGGTTAGCGAACCTTTGTCGCAGCGAAGAGATTTTTTGCAACAGAAGTATCGCATTCGAGTCGCTTTTGATAACAAGGCGGCGGCTGCGTCGGAAGTTTTGTTGCTGGCGATTAAACCGCAAGCGTTAGAGGCAGTCGTGTCTGAGTTGGGGGCGCTACAGGAAAAACCATCGCTAGTTATCTCAATTCTGGCTGGCGTTCCCTTAAGTCGTCTAGAGTCAGCCTTTCCAGACAAGCCCGTCATTCGTGCGATGCCCAATACTCCCGCGACGGTAGGTGCGGGAATAACTGCGATCGCACCTGGTAAAAAAGTAGAAAACCATCATCTATCCCTGGCGAGATCTATTTTTGAAGCCGTGGGGCAAGTCGTAGAAGTTTCAGAATCGCTCATGGACGCGGTAACGGGTTTATCGGGATCGGGACCCGCTTATGTCGCGATCGCGATCGAAGCCTTAGCCGATGGGGGAGTTGCTGCTGGATTGCCCCGTGCCGTTGCCTTTCAATTGGCGCTACAAACCGTACTGGGGACGGCAACACTCATCCAGGAATCGCAGCTACATCCAGCCGAATTAAAAGATAGAGTAACCAGTCCCGGTGGAACGACCATTGCTGGGGTAGCGCAGTTGGAGAGGGCTGGTTTTCGTTCGGCTTTGATCGAAGCAGTCCAGGCAGCAACTCGGCGTTCGCAGGAGTTAGGGCGATCGTAGTTACCCGCTTGGGATTTAAATCCCAAGCTAATAGCTTAAATCCTCTTTAGAGGTCTATTAGATAAACAGCTACTTCTGCTTGGGCTTAGCGCCAAAATTCTCAATCAGAATATTTTTCAAGACTGGCAATAAGTCATCGCAGGCAATGCCTTTCTGCACGCAAGTCCCGAGCCGAGCATCCTTGCCGACTTTGCCGCCCATATACAAATCTACGCCTTCTACAGTTTTGCCATCCTTGCGGACTTTCGTGCCCATCAGTCCGATATCGGCAACCTGAGGCTGCCCGCAAGAGTTAGGACACCCTGTCCAATGAATTCGTACCGAACGAGATAATTCTAATTCTTCGTCTAACGCCTTTGCTAAAGCCAGGGCACGATTTTTCGTTTCCACTAGAGCAAAATTGCAAAATTGAGCGCCCGTGCAGGAAACCAAGGCGCGTTCTAGAGGCTTGGGACTAATTGTAAATTTCTGTAGTAGCGGTTCGACTAAAAAGGCATCCAAATTCTCATTGGGAATGTTGGGAATAATCACGTTTTGTTCGACAGTGAGGCGAATTTCTCCACTGCCATAAACTTCTGCCATTCGTGCTAAGTCCAACATATCCCCAGCATACAGTCGTCCCACGGGAACGTGCAAGCCAACGAAGTTAAGACCGGGTTGTTTTTGCGGGAAAATGCCAATAAAATCGCGCTTTTCCCAGTCGATCTGGTCTTTTTGGGCCTCTGTAGCCAGAGGACGACCGAATTGCTTCTCCACCATCGAACGAAATGTTTCTATACCTACTTCGTCAATTAGCCACATCAGTCGTGCTTTCTGGCGATTGGCGCGCAAGCCATGGTCTCGAAAAACGATCAAAATAGCCCTGCATAAATCGACTACATCGTCATTGGGCGGTACCCAAGCATTGAGAGGAATTGCCGCTTCGCAACGTTTAGCCGAGAAAAAGCCGCCGACGAGTACGTTAAAGCCTAACTGTCCCTCTTTATAAGCGGGAACGAAGGCAATATCGTTAATTTCGGCGTGGACTGAGTTATCTCGTCCGCCTTCGATCGCGATATTGAATTTGCGAGGCAGATTGGTAAACTCATAATTGCCCTCGCCGCTATTGGTAATAGCATCTTGAATTTTTTGGACTAACTCGCGGGTATCGATTAACTCATCGGTATCCAGTCCCGCCACCGGAGAACCCGTAATGTTGCGAACGTTATCCATTCCAGACTGCACGGAAGTCATTCCCACAGCTTTGAGACGGCGAACGATATCGGGTACGTCTTCGATGCGAATGCCTCGCAACTGGAAATTTTGTCTGGTGGTGATGTCGGCGTTGCCATCATCGCCGTAGCGCTGGACGATTTCGGCTAGAACTCGCATCTGTTGGCTGGTGAGAATGCCATTGGGAGTCCGCATCCGCATCATGAATTTACCTGGGGTGACGGGACGGTAAAAAATCCCCATCCATTTGAGCCGATGTTCTAAGTCGGTTTTGTCCATGGCTTCCCAGCCAATTTGCGCAAAATGTTCCAGTTCGTCTTTTATTGCTAGTCCGTCTTTTTCTGCTTTAAATTTTTCAAATTTGTTCTGGGTTGCTGCTTCGTCTCGTCGGGGTGCTTGTACCACGGGATAATTCCTCCTTAAGTCCGGTCTGGATTGCTAGATTATTGAATTGACCGAAGTTTTTGCGATCGACGCCTATGAGGGCTTTACCAATATTTTGTTAAGATGTTTGACTCGGTAGCTGTATAGCTTTAAATATTGGAAAACATCTAAGATAGGATAGGTTTGCTATTAATTCATGTAAACATTTAATTAATTTTATCCGGGTAAATTTTGTAATGCTTGTAACGAAAAAGTTTATTTCATGAATAAGCTGCATTCTTAAAGTGCAATATGCGCATAGAAAGCATCCGCTCTCAAGTTCTGTACAATAATCCCGTTACAAAAACAGGAGGGGGATCCCTCCTGTTTTATGTATATTCTTTTGCCTACTAGATTCAGAAACAGGTCGGTTTAATCTTCTGTCGCTGCGATCGCCATTTCTTCGTCTAGAGCAGGAGGAATGTCTGCCTCGTCAACAACTTTTTCTTGCGCTTCAGCCAACAACTTCTGACGGTACTTCTCAGCCATTTCTTCGGCTTTCTCGAAGACTATTTGGCGATTTTTGAGCATATCGCCAGGTTCTGGTTCTAGCTGTTTGGTCGATAGCGAAATTCGCCCTCTGTTCGCATCTAGGTCGATGATCATCACTTTTAATTCATCGTTGACGTTAAAGACGCTGTGAGGCGTATCGATATGGTCGTGAGAAATTTCTGAGATATGCAGTAACCCACTGACCCCGCCAATGTCGATAAAGGCACCGTAGGGCTTGATTCCTCTCACCGTTCCCGTGACGACTTGACCGACTTCTAAACCGTGCATCTTGCGTTCTACTAAGGCGCGGCGATGGCTTAACACCAGTCGATTTCGTTCTTCATCAACTTCAAGAAATTTTAAGGGCAGTTCTTGACCGACCAAATCTTCTTTGGCTTCGCGGGCGCTGATATGAGAACCGGGAATGAATCCTCGCAATCCTTCAATTCTGACTAAAGCACCGCCACGATTGGTGGCAAAGACGTTGGCGCGTACTGTAGCGTCTTCTGCTTGCAGTTGACGCACCCTTTCCCATGCCCGCATATATTCGATGCGACGAATAGAAAGGGTTAACTGTCCGTCTTCATTTTCGTCGGTCAAGATAAAGAATTCCCGCGTCTCGTTTGGTTGCAAAACCTCTACAGGGTCGTCAACTCGATTGATTGACATTTCCTGAATAGGAATGAAGGCTGCTGTTTTTGCCCCAATATCAATCAGCGCCCCTTTAGGTTCCATACTAAACACCGTGCCCGGTACGATATCCCCAGGACTGAAGTGATAGTCATATTTGTCGAGAAGGGCGGCAAAATCTTCGTGGGTAAAACCGATCTCTTTAGTAGCTGTTTTTTTCTGACTGACCATGTACGTTTTTCAGTTATCTCCTTGTGTTGCTATGCCTCCTGTTGATGTACACTCACTTTAATTGCGTGCAGCCTACACCTAATATTATGTTGTACCTTTTACCCATTGGTTTGACAGGTTCTTCAGATAGTTCGCACAGTAACCTTTTTTTAATAATTCAGGTAGCCATCCCTCTTAAAAAGATTCATTTATTTATCTTAGCGGTTTTCGGCTGCATTAATTGGGTGCATATCAGAGCGAGGAATTTTATATTATATTCTTATTCTAAGAAGAAGTCACTATCGATGAAGAATCTTTTAAGTCTGACTCCTCTAGGACAGGCTCGTGCGAGTCTTTTGCGTCTTGCGTCACCTCCGCCGGACTTTGGAGCCGCTCCAAGGTCTTTACGAAATCCTTAATCCCCTTAAACTTGCCATATACGGAAGCAAAGCGAACATAAGCGACCTCGTTTTCGTGACGTAGGTATTGAAGAACTAACTGTCCGATTTCTTGACTGGTTACTTCTCGCTCGGAACGCTGCTGAAGTCGGGCTTCGATTTCATTGACGATCGCTTCGAGTCGTTCGAGAGGAATACCCGTTTTTTCACAAGCGCGGATTATCCCTCGCAAAAGCTTAGCACGCTCAAAATATTCTCGATGACCGTCTTGTTTGACCACTTTGATGGGAACGGATTCGACTCGTTCGTAAGTTGTGAATCGACCTTTACATCGCAAACATTCTCTACGTCGCCGAATACTTTGTCCCTCTTCTGTGGAACGCGATTCTAAAACTCGGCTATCGGTGTGCTGGCAATAAGGACATAACATGAGCTTGTTTGGGGTGGGTTGCCATCCGCAAAGCGATGACTTAGGAAATCGCTTGCTATATATTTTTCAAGCAAGAAAACAAAAAGCCGAGCCGTTGCCTATTTTCTCTCAAAAGTGAGAAATAGATAGTAGCGGCTCAAGAAGGTTATGTAATATTAAAATGTTATGCAGGTTAGTAATCTGGGACTATTTTTCGATGCGAGGGGGTTCCCGAAACGCGATCGCAAAGAAGATCACCGCGAGTGCCATGGCGACGACTAAGATATAAGCAACGCTTTCCATATCAAGACTTCCTAAAAATGCTTTAGTTAATAGTGTATCAAAAAGTTGCCTGGCGTGAATTTAGAATTAGTAGAGACGTTCTCTGGAACGTCTCTATTCTTCTAAAGGGTTGGTACGAAATGATAGGGACTCGTTAATTTATCTAACTGCTGCACCAACAAACTCAGGAATAATCCCACGTCAGTCACAATGCCGATAGACTCGACCGAACCGCGATCGCTCAGTTTCGTTACCACAGCTGGGTTAATGTCTACGCAGACCATCTTCACGCCAGCGGGGGTCATATTGCCAACCCCTATCGAGTGCAACATGCTTGAGAGCATGAGAATCATTTCCGCCCCTTGCAGCAGTCGCGCGTATTCTGCTTGCGCTTTAATTAAATCCATTTCCGTATCGGGAAGGGGACCATCGTCGCGAATCGATCCTGCCAAACAGAAAGGAACGTTATTCTTGACGCATTCGTACATGACCCCTTTAGTCAGAACGCCCTGCTCGACTGCTTTGGCGATGCTGCCGCAACGACGGATAGTATTGATAACTTTGAGGTGATGGCGATGTCCGCCGCGTACCGGCACGCCCCGTTGCATATCCACGCCGAGAGAAGTACCCATCATCGCTTGTTCGATATCGTGAACCGCGATCGCATTTCCTCCTAGGAGAACGTGGACGTATCCTTCGCGGATTAAGCGAGAGAGATGCTGAGCGCCTCCGGTATGAATGACCACCGGACCCGCCGTAACCACTACTTTCCCGCCGCGATCGCGAATTTTGCGCAGTTCCCAGGCAATTTGTTCGACGACCAATTCGACGCGGCGTTCGCTGGAAACCCCTCCCGACATAAAGGCAAATTCCTGGTGGCTATTGCGTTGTTCGCGCGATTCGGGTTTGCGAGGATTGCGAATCCCTTCTACTCCGACGATAACGCGATCGCCGACTTTAAGATCCCGTAGGAGCTTACAACGAGCGGTCAGACCATCAGGGGTTGGCTCTACGACGATTGCGGCATCCATGCGCTGCTTTTGTACTTTCACCCACTCGCAATTGACGCGCACTTCGGTAGGATAGATAGTCGTGACGTAGAAGTCATCGGGTGCGACTCCATCTTGGGTAACGACTTCAGTATTAACGTCGCAAACTTCTTGAGGCGGGGCGACGGCACCGATTTCGATCAACTGGGTCATGATGTCTTCCATGATCTCATGGGAAGGCGCCGAGACTCTGACTTCTGCCGAAGAGGTGCTCTGTCGTTCTATGCCGAGATTAAAATTGAGAACCTTAAAACTGCCGCCATTTTCGACCACTAAATCGAGGGCTTGGTTCATGATCCCTGCATCGAGGAGATGTCCTTCGAGCCTAATAATGCGGCTCTCGACGGGTTCGTTGGCATGAACGTAATCGAGAACGGGTTCGGTGACGCGCAAGGTTAAGCACTTTGCCGCACCGCCTGCTTTGAGAAATTCTGTCAGGGGTGTTTCTATCACCTCAAACCCAATCTCGGTAAGCCTTTGTTTGAGACTGTCGCTCGCCTTGTTCAGGACGATGGTTGAGTTAATATTGACCGCATTGCAGGCGAAATTGACCGCATCGGGTTCGTCGATCGCGATTCGCTTCTCTGCTGGGACGCGCAGTTCGATTAGGCGATTGGAGTAGGAATCAAATGCAGGAGGATAGTAGAGCAAATAGCCGCCCGTCAGGGGACAGAAACAAGTATCCAAGTGATAGAAGCGTTCGTCTACCAAACGCAGAGACAATACCTCAATATCTAGCCATTTAGCGAGGTAAGGATGGGAATCGAGTTCGGTCCGAAAGCCGTATCCCGCCCACAACCAACGTCCTTCGCGATCGAATAGGGCATCTCCGGCTCCTTCAAAGGGCAAGTCTTGAGGAAGTTCGTAAACCGCAAAGCCATTTTCCTCAAACCACTGTTTGAAGTAAGGTTCTTCCCCTTGGCGTTCTTTGTGCAAAAAGCGGCTGAGGACGACGTTATTGCCCAAAACCAGTCCAGCATTAGCAGTGAATACCATGTCGGGCCAACCCTTTTGAGGAGGCACTAGCTCGACGATCGCTCGATCTTTGATAACGCGATAGAGTTTTTGCCACTGCTCGACGGCGCGATCGCGCGAGGATTTGTGAATGTTGCCCTCCATCCACGGATTGATGACGTAATCTACGTCGTAGTGGTCGGGGGCACACATCAGGAAGCGAATTGTTTCTGCCATAATCAATAATTGATAAACCTCTCAAGAACTTTAAATAGCTCAGTCTGCTCTAGTGACTTTCAAGCTTATTTCTAGAAACGTTTGCGCTAACCAGAAAATTCGATTTGACAAACCAATCTTTCATTATAGGCGATGAATTTGCCTTCGGGCAAAGCTAAGCTTTGGCTGGGGGTTCGAGCGCACGATAAGCCAAAATTGCGATCGCCGCCCATGCAGGTCTATCTTGAAAAAGATTTCAGGATCGAAAGAGAGAGTCACAATAGAAATAAAGTCCGCACTTTGAATTTTAGGAAGAAGGGACTATGACTACTACTCTATCTGCTCCTGGCTCTATTGAATCTTGGCTGGGAAACGAAGCAGAAAGTTTATTGACCTATAAAGCAAAGATTCCTCAATCGCTGTTGCACCTGCCCGGACCTGATTTTATCGACAGAATCTTGGCTAGTAGCGATCGCAATCCCCAAGTTCTCCGCAGCCTTCAGCAAATCTACTCGACAGGACGACTTGCCAACACGGGCTATATTTCTATTCTGCCCGTCGATCAGGGCATCGAACATTCCGCCGCCGCTTCTTTTGCCCCCAATCCGATCTACTTCGATCCAGAAAATATTATCAAACTCGCGATCGAAGGCGGTTGCAACGCGGTAGCGACAACTTTAGGAGTTTTAGGGATGATGTCGCGCAAATACGCCCACCGCATCCCCTTTATCGTCAAACTCAATCACAACGAACTGTTGACTTATCCCAACCCCTCCGATCAGATTTTGTTCGCCAGCGTCGAACAAGCTTGGAATCTGGGTGCTGTAGCAGTTGGGGCAACAATTTATTTTGGTTCGCCAGAATCGAGCCGTCAAATTCAGGAAGTCAGCAAAGCTTTTGCCCGCGCCCACGAACTGGGCATGGTAACGATTCTCTGGTGCTACCTGCGTAACGATGTTTTTAAACAAGATAAAGATTACCATGTCGCTGCCGACTTAACGGGTCAAGCCAATCACATGGGAGTCACCATTGAAGCAGATCTCATCAAGCAAAAACTGCCAGAAAATAATCGGGGTTACGAAGCCGTTGCCAAAGCAACCGGCAGAAAATACGGCAGAACCGACGAGCGAGTCTATAGCGAACTCACTAGCGACCATCCCATCGATCTGACTCGCTATCAAGTTCTCAACTGCTATTGCGGTCGCAGCGGTTTGATCAATTCCGGCGGCGCATCCGGGAAAAATGACTTTGCCGAAGCCGTTCGCACTGCAGTAATTAACAAACGGGCGGGGGGTTGCGGATTGATATCCGGTCGCAAAACCTTCCAGCGTCCTTTTGAGGAAGGAGTTAAGTTATTCCATGCGATTCAAGATGTCTATCTCTCTCCAGAAGTAACGATTGCATAAACTATACGGGATTGGGCAATTAGATCCCGATCCCTGAATCTCAAAAATCTAAGATTATCCAATCCTTCCACTAACATATTCTCTGGTTTGCTTGTGGGAAGGATCGGAAAACATTATCGAGGTCTTGTTAAACTCCAGCATTTCGCCTAGATACATAAATGCCGTGAAGTCAGATAATCTGGCTGCCTGCTGCATGCTGTGAGTAACGATCGCAATGGTCACTCGTTTTTTTAGTTCGCTTACCAGTTCTTCAATACTAGAAGTTGCGATCGGATCCAGAGCAGAGGTCGGTTCGTCGAAAAGAATCATTTCGGGATCGGTCACTAAAGCGCGAGCAATGCACAAACGCTGCTGCTGACCCCCAGATAAATTATAAGCCGATTCGTGCAAGCGATCTTTCACCTCATCCCATAAAGCAGCTTCTTTGAGAGAATCTTCAACTTTTTCATCAATCAGACTGCGCTTCTTTTCGCCTCGAACTCGCAAACCATAGGCAACATTTTCATAGATAGATTTAGGAAAAGGATTGGGTTTTTGAAATACCATACTGACTCGCATGCGGACTTCTATTGGATCGACCTGACGACCCAGGATATTGATAGAGTCAATGAGGATTTCTCCTTCGTAGCGATTGCCGGGGTAAAGGTCGTGCATGCGATTGAAACATCGCAGCAAAGTGGTTTTACCGCACCCAGACGGACCGATCAAAGCCGTTACTTGTTTTTCTGGTATAGCCAAATTGATGTTTTTTAAGGCATGAAATGAACCATAGTAAAAATTGAGGTTAGTCACCTTAGCTTTGGGTTCGAGCGCAACTAAATTAGATTGTTGCTCGCTGTTTTTTTCTACCATTTGATACCTTGACGAAAACGATAGCGAAGATAAATAGCCAGACCGTTCATGCCAAGCGTCATGAGAGTCAGCACGGTACCTGCGGCTGCCGCGTTTAACTGAAAGGCGGGTTCGGGACGAGATACCCAGTTAAACATTTGAATGGGCATGACGGTAAAAGGCGCTTGCAGCCAGGCAAAAGAAAGATAGGGGAATTCGCTTTTAAAAGGAGGATCTGGCAAAAAAGCAATGAAGGTCAGCGCACCAATAGTTATCACGGGAGCAGTTTCTCCAATTGCCCGCGATAAACCTATGATTATGCCCGTAAGAATACTCCCAAACGAGTAAGGGAGAGTGTGATCCCAGACCATTTGCCATTTACTGGCTCCCACTGCATAGGCAGCTTCTCGCAGACTATTGGGAATAGCGCGAATTGCCTCGCGGGTTGTGACAATCACAACGGGCAGAATTAACAAGGCTAGCGTTAATCCTGCCGCCAGAATGCTCTCCCCCAAATTAAATTGATAGACAAACACGCCAAGGGCTAACAACCCGTAGACAATCGAGGGAACGCCAGCGAGATTGGTGACGTTAATTTCAATAATGTCGGTAATCCAGTTTTTGCGAGCGTATTCCTCTAAATAAATCCCCGAAGCAATGCCTAAAGGAATTGCTGCTATGGCAGTGACCAGCATCACTAAACTCGTTCCTACCCAAGCTGAGAGAATACCAGATTCTTCTGGACGGCGACTGGGAAAAGAAATAAAAAATTGTGGCGTCAGGCGCGATGCACCATCAATAGCCATTTGGATCGTCAGTCCTAGTAGGATTAAAATTGACACCAAAATTGTCGTCAAACCGATGATGGCAAAAATAGTATTAACTAACTGACGACGATTAATATCCGCTCGAATTTGCTCTAAATTTCCTATTGACATAGTCACTGTTTTCAGAACTCGGAATTTTAATAAATTTCTCGATAGCGCTTGGCGAGAAAATGTCCGATGATATTTAAGACCAAAGTCATCAACACCAAAGTCAGCCCAGAGGCAAAAATGGTTTGATACTCTAGACTACCGTGAGGCAAATCCCCAAGACTTACCTGTACTATATAAGCTGTGATGGTGGCAGCTTGATCGAAAGGGTTCCAGGTGAGATTGGGCTGAAGTCCGGCAGCAATGGCAACGATCATAGTTTCGCCGACAGCGCGGGAAATTCCCAAGATGTAAGCAGCACTAATCCCAGAAATTGCTGCCGGAAAAATGACTTGCAAGGCGGTTTGTAGGCGAGTTGCTCCCATTGCATAGGAGCCTTCCCGCAATTTTAAAGGAACAGCTCGCATTGCATCTTCGCTAATAGAACTAATCAAGGGAACGATCATTAACCCCATCACTAGCCCAGCGCTTAACATATTAAACCCAGGTAGGTCTGGAAAAATCTTCTGCAATAGCGGCGTAACAAACAGAAGAGCAAAATAACCATAAACGACGGTGGGAATAGCTGCTAATAACTCTAAGGCAGGTTTGATGGTTTCGCGCAATCGAGAAGGAGCAAATTCGCTTAAGTAAATCGCCGCAATTGTCCCTAACGGAATGGCGACTATCATCGCAACCGCTGATGTTACCAACGTTCCTGATAGCAATGGCAGAATTCCGTAATGGGGATCCGCAAATAGCGGACTCCATTGAGTATCTGTGAGAAATTCCGTTATGGGAATTTTTTTAAAGAAGTTGACGGATTCACCGATGAGAACGTCGAGAATTCCAAAGGTCGTAGCAATCGAGGAAAAGGCTGCCAAAAACAAGATCGATTCAATTGCCCCTTCTCGCACATTCCTTACCAGCTTGCGATAGCTTCTCTGTGCCTTATCTAGGTATAGCTGTTTTTCAGTCATAAAATTATTCGCCAATAAAAACCATGAGGTATCAGAGTAATGAGGACGGAAAAATAATTGATTTCTCCGTCCTTTTTCTTAATCTTCAAATAATATTGATTATTATCTGGCTTCTAGTCGAAGAAGGTCTTCAATTCTGACTCCTACTGTTTCCCGTCCAACAAAGACGCTACCCATCTTGTTGTTTTTGAAGTTGTTCATGGCTAATTGATAGGCTTGTGCTGGCAGAGGAACATAGCCAACTTCTTGAGCCAACTTGCCAACGTTGGTGAGATAATACTCGACAAACTGCTTCACTTCAGGTCGTTGAACCGCTTTTGAACTGACATAAATAAATAGGGGTCGAGACAAGGGTTGGTAGGTTCCGTTTTGCACGGTTGAAATAGAAGGACTTACAGCTCCCTTGCCATTATCGATCGCAACCGCCTTCAACTTGTCTTTGTTACCTTCGTAGTATGCCATGCCAAAGTAGCCCAAAGCGTTTTTATCGCGGGCAACCCCTTGGACGAGGACGTTGTCATCTTCACTTGGGGTATAGTCAGTTCGACTTGCTCCCTCTTTGCCAACAATAGCGTCTGTGAAGTAGTCAAATGTACCGGAGTCTGCACCCGGCCCAAATAATTTTATAGGGGCATTGGGCCAATTCGAGCGCACTTGATTCCAAGTTTTGATTTTTCCTTGAGCGCTTGGCTCCCAAATTTTCTTGATCTCGGCTACGCTCATGCTAGTTACCCAGTTGTTTTGTTTGTTAACAACGACGGTTAGAGCATCGTAGGCAACTGGTAGTTCGATATAGTTAATACCAGCCGCTTTACATGCCTGTATCTCTTCATCCTTGATTGGTCGGGAGGCGTTAGAGATATCTGTCTGCCCGGAACAAAACTTTTTGAATCCGCCACCCGTTCCAGAAAGCCCCACAGTTACGCGGACAGCACCCTGTCTAGCTTTTTGGAAATCTTCGGCAACTGCCTCGGTGATGGGATAGACCGTGCTGGAACCATCAATTTTGATTGTTGGCTGATTTTGGGATTGAACCGCAGGCACTGTCACTACTAGAATAGCAGTGACGACTGCTAAGGCGATTGCCATCATCCAACGCTTGAATTTAAAATTTATTGTTTTTGTCTTCATGTTTTGTTTCGATAACAAAATTTATTTTGTCAAGTAGATATTAGCTGATTTTTTCTTTATTTTATTCAAAAATTTTTATTGTAATCATTAAGAGTTATTTAACAAAAGTTTAAGTAAAGTTTAATTGATTATCAAATTTGTCATAATGAATTTAGCCAGCTATCAAATGAAATAACTGCTATTTGTTTTATGAAATTAGAGTTTTTTTGAAAAAAAAGTTAAATCTGAAATCGAACCTTGAATTTGATTAGTAGCGAGATCTCTTTAATGGTTTTATTTTTATTTTCTCCGATCGAGAAATTGTCAGAAAAAGCAATAACTATTATTGTTTATTAGCGATCGCTAAAAATTCATAATTCATAAATAATAAAATCCATTAGCTTGAAAACATTAAAGCGATCGCGCTTAAATGCTTCGGAAAAAAATATCCGCCTTCTAAAAGACTAGAGGCGGATAGGCTAAATCTAGAAAATGATAATTTAATTGGCACTAACGGCTAGCAACCACAACGTCGAGCGGCTGGGAAGCGAAAACCTTTACTTCGCCTCGATCGCCTGCATCGGCGATTGCAGTGTCTCCATCTTTAATCCGACCGGAGAGGATAGCTTCAGCCAAACTATCTTCCAGCAGTCTCATAATGGCACGGCGCAGAGGTCGAGCGCCATAGCTGGGATTATATCCTTCTTGAACGACGAGCGCTTTAAACGCCTCGGTTACTTCTAAGGTAATATCTCGTTGTTCCTTCAATTGAGCCGCTACTTCCTTAAGCAAGATATCGGCAATTTGTTGCACTTCTGATTTCGTCAGTTGACGGAAGACGATGATATCGTCGAGACGGTTGAGAAACTCAGGACGGAAATATTGCTTGAGTTCGTCGTTGACTAAGCCGCGAATGCGATCGTAAGCTGCTTCAGCGCGGTCTTCAGCCATCTCAAAACCAAATCCGCTTCCTCCCTTTTCAATGACCTTAGAGCCGATATTCGAGGTCATGATGACGAGGGTGTTTTTGAAGTCTACCGTGCGTCCTTTGGCATCGGTCAGACGACCGTCATCCAAAAGCTGCAAGAGCATGTTAAAGACATCGGGATGAGCCTTTTCGATTTCATCGAAGAGGATGACCGTGTAAGGTTGACGGCGGACGGCTTCGGTGAGTTGTCCTCCCTCCTCGTAACCGATGTATCCCGGCGGCGAACCAATCAGCTTGGAAACGGTATGGGATTCCATGAATTCCGACATGTCGAGTCGAATCATAGAATCTGGGGAACCGAAGAGATAGGTCGCCAATGCTTTTGCCAGTTCGGTTTTGCCAACTCCAGTCGGTCCGGCAAAGATGAAACTCGCAATCGGTCGGTTGGGATCTTTCAAGCCTACTCTGGCGCGACGAATGGCACGAGAAACGGCTTCGATCGCTTGCTCTTGTCCGATGATGCGTTCGTGCAGCCTTGCTTCTAGATGCAATAACGAATGGGACTCCGATTCTGCGATCTTGGTAACAGGAATTCCCGTCCAAGAAGCGACGATTTGAGCGATTTCCTCTTCGTCTACCACGGGAACGAGCGATTGAGGGTTAATAACGGGAGCATCGAATTCTCCTTCATCCTTCCTTGTCCGTCCTCTGTTCCTAGAAAAATGTCTGAGATGGACGCGAGAACCCGCTTCGTCGATAAGGTCGATCGCTTTATCGGGAAGGAAGCGATCTGAGATATAGCGATCTGCCAGTTTAGCAGCGGCTTCGATCGCGCGATCGCTGAATTTAACTTTGTGGTGTTCTTCGTAGTTTTTCCGCAATCCGCGCAGAATTTCAATCGTTTCTTCGACGGAAGGTTCGCCGACCATAATCGGTTGAAAACGACGCTCTAGGGCAGGATCGCGCTCGATATGCTGGCGATATTCATCGAGAGTCGTCGTTCCCAAGCATTGCAATTCGCCTCTGGCAAGAGCGGGTTTGAGCATGTTAGCTGCATCCATTGCCCCACCCATTGCTCCAGCACCGACTAGGTTATGAATTTCGTCGATGACGAGGATAATATTTCCGGCTTTGCGGACTTCCTCGACAACGGCTTTGACGCGCTCTTCAAACTCGCCTCGGAAGCGGGTTCCGGCAAGCATTAACCCCATATCGAGGCTAATGACATGCTTGTCTTTGAGGATTTCGGGAACGTCTCCGTTGACGATGCGTTGAGCGAGTCCCTCCGCGATCGCGGTTTTTCCCACTCCCGGTTCGCCCACCAGAACGGGGTTATTCTTGGTACGGCGACCTAAGACTTGAATGGTCCGCTCGACTTCTTTAGTCCGTCCGACAACCGGATCGAGCAGGCCTTCGGCAGCGAGTTTGGTGAGATCGGTTCCGAACTCTTCCAAAGCAGCGCGTGGCTGCGATTGGCGACCAAAGATCGGGGGGTTTTCTTGCGCTCCCACGGCAGCGGTGACCTTTTCTCCGGCTTTTTTAATCAGTTCCGTCCGCAGTTTGGCGAGATCGATGCCTTGCCGAACGAGAACTTTTGCGGCTACCGTATCTGGAGCGGCAGCGATCGCTAGTAGAATATGCTCTGACCCAATTGATTTATCGCCTAAGTTACGAGCTTCCTGGAGCGCTTGCTCGAAAATGTGTTTGACTGTTGGGGTAAAGGGAATATTTGTAGGGCTGTATCCAGGACCTTTGCCCGTTAATTCTTCAATGATCCGTCGCGTGTCTAGAAGGTTAATACCCAGATCTTGCAGGACTGTTGCAGCGATCGCGGTTTCTTCGCCAATTAATCCCAACAGAAGATGCTCGCTGCCTACTAAGTTGTGCCCGGCACGACGAGCCTCTTCTTGAGCTAAGATAATGGCTTTGATGGCTTTTTCGTTGAAGTATTCAAACACGATCTGAGCACTCCGGGTTTGTAATGTTTCTTCATCTTTTCTCACTGTATCGTTCGAGCCGGGGCGATTGCAGTGAGGAAACCCGTAATCTTAGGCAGTGTTGTCCCTAAATAATTCCAGCACGCGGTATTGCACTCCCGTTTCAAAAATTCTGACTCCGCCGCCCTCTGCTACAGTCTGCCGCAGTGCTTCTGCATTGGTGACGGCTATCCCTGCTAGATAGTCCACCCCGAATCGAGCTAATTCTTCTAACCAGGGAACTGTCGGTCCCATCAATACGAGCTTAGCATCTTTGGCTAGCTCTGCCAGACGGGGAAAGGTTTTATTGACAATAGAAATTGCCGTCAAAAACACCCACTCCGATTCGGGTAGTAGATACTCCGATGCTGGTGCGGGGTAGTCTCGTGCGCTAGGTTGAAGTTCGATGACGCTCAGATTCATTTCTTGTTCGTAGCGTTCTAGTCCTGGATAGCGTCCGATTATCATTACTCGTTTGCCGCGAATGAGAGGTAAAAAATGCTCGAAAACAGCTAAATTAGCCGTTCCTTGCGGAGACAACGGCTGTGCTTTGGCAGGGAGGGGAGAGCGACTATTAATCGCTGCGTTAATCGCTGCCATTGCTACGGTAGCTTGATAGCTATCCCACGATCGCAACCAAGGCGCTAATTCGGCAATCGATCTATTGACTAAAGTCCCCGACCAAGGTAAGGTACGAGTTGTCGTTCCCGGACTCATGCACAAACCAATTGATTCGGTTTGGCAAAGCGTCCAGGTTAAGCCGATTAAAACTTCTCTAATTTGAGCATTCGTATTGCCGTAATCCAAGAGCAGATCGTAGATTTCTTGCGGATGTGTCATTAGTCATTATTTTGACTTATTGAGTGGCACTACAGGTTTCGGGCGAGGGGGTAGTCGCGTTTACTTCTACTTTTTCATACCCTGCCGTCGTTAGTAACTGCGCGATCGCCAATTTAGCCCGCTCGTTCGCCTCTTCCAACAAACCTTCACTACAAGCTGTAGCGACAAATTTTTCTAGCGTTTCTCGTTGCGCCATTGTCTGCAATTGCGGCGCGACATCGGGTCCCAAACTCAAAAATCCTCGGTCATAATAGTATACGCCAGAGCGATTTATATCGATTTGATTATCGAGAATTTTTGGAGGCGGCAAGCGAATTTGAATAGTATCATTGCTTACCTTAACATTTTCAGCCGTAAGATTACTTAAATCTATCCCTGCTTTCACTTCACCGCGAGCGATATAAAGCAATTTCGTCGTTCCCAGCACAAAATTTCCCAATTTGCGCTCTTGAGCCGTTGGAACTACCGTTTCAATCGCTAAAATGGCTGTTGTTAATTCGCTTGCCCCTCGAATGCGATCGACAATTAAACTAGAAATATTAATTTGAGGCGCAGGCGGTGGCGCATTTAAAAAGGCTTCGACTTCTGCCAGAAAACGATGTCCCGCACGCCACATTCCCCACAACAAGAGTAAGATTATTAGCACGATACCTCCTTTGCTCAGCAGGAGGAAATTCTTGAGTAGAAACGAGACGCGATTGACTCGATTAGCGTTTCGCGAATCGCACCGCGATTGTTTTGACGTTCTCATATTGTGGACGGGCGGACGACTATGAACAATCGTACAATCTGTTTTAAATTCGCGATCGCTAATAATCACTACTTCCTGGTTGACTGACAAATCTTTGTCCCCTCATCCCTAAATCCCTTCTCCCACAAGGGGTGAAGGGACTTCAGGTAAAAGTCCTAAGTTGAAAGCCCCTCTCCTGTTCTGGGAGAGGGGTTGGGGTGAGGGCGATTTGAGTTTTGTCACTCAACCAGCACTACTTCATACCCTTTTAGCAATCTCAAAACTGATTTGATTAATCTTTTTTGCTTTTCTATCTTCCTATTGCCTTTTTATTTTGTAACATCCAAAAGAGCAGAATTGCTCTTTTTTTCAATTAAACTGGCTACAAATAAATTTTGTTCTTGCCATCGGATTCTATCGATCGCTACCTAACATTTTCTCTTTTTTATGTTTGAGAATGGGGAACCAAATATATCTTGGGTTAGTTGTGATAATACCAAAAGTCTTTGAAGATGACGACAACTCTCATATTTGATTGGTATCGGTAAGAATGCTGCTAGTTTTTTCTATTTGAATTGTTTTGTTTAGGGGTCTCTGTTACCGATAACTGTTCATCGTCCTTTACGGTTGTTTGTCACTCTGTGAGGTTTTAGGAAAGGGTTTTGGATAAATTAGGAAATTGGTATTAACTTAATACGCCCGTCTGCGAAACAGCCTCTCTCGTCAGGCAGACAAACTATTATCGAACCGTATCAAACCATTCAACAATTCCATCTGCTAGCGTTTGCGCTAATTTCTCTTGTTCTTGTGGATTGCTAATCCAGTCAAATTCATCGGGATTGATCATAAATCCGAGTTCTAATAAAACTGAAGGTGCCATGTAAGGACGAGTTAGAGCGAGGTTATTCCAAAACACGCCATAGGACGGACGGTTGAGTTGTTTGACTAGATAATTATGGAGAAAAACTGATAAATTGTGTGCCTGGGGATGATACCAAAATATTCCCACTCCTTTGGTATTTATCGCATCGCCCCAATCTGGCAAGGCATTATAGTGAACTGAAAGTGCAATGGTTGGTTTGACTGTATCGATCGCATTGACTCTTACTTGCAAAGAGAGTTCTTTATCTTCTTCTCTTGTCATGTAAACCGTCGCACCGCGATTGATTAATTGCTGCTCTAATAGTTTTGAAACCACTAAAACAACTTCTTTTTCTGTGTAGCCATTTGGTCCGGTTGTCCCTGTTTCTGTACCGCCATGTCCGGGGTCGAGAAGGATTTTAATTCCTTGTAAAGAGGTCGGATTTTGTTTCTGGTTTTGTGGGGGATGTCGCAGAGAAAGAATGAGAGTCGTTCCCTGATATCTCAAGTCATACCCCCATTGTTGCTCCGATTTTAAATTAAAAATGTATTGAATTTGTCCCGGTGCGATTTGTTGCCAGTCTAAGCGCTTAATTATCGGGTCGTCATTGAATTTAATCGTATCGGTTTGTGCGGTTGTATTGTAAAGCGTTAAAGTCAGCGTTTTTTCTCCCTGTTGTACGCTAACGGGAACGGGAACTTGTAGGGGAAAAACAATTTCTGTCGCTCCTTCAACCTGTCGAGAATTAATGCCTCGAATAATCGATTTTGGGGGGATATTATTGGGGAGCGATCGCGTTTCTTCTCGCTTAATCCAACCGCCATAATCTAAACGCAACCATTCTCCCTCTATCCCTGTAACAGAAGCCATCGTTCCTTTGGGTAAAGGCGTTAAACGAGAATAATCGGTACTCGGACCCGTTCTAGCCACTCCCGATGGGGCAGTTATTTCTACTACTTCCAATTTGCTCGGAGAAAGAATTTCTATTCCTCCCGCACCCGGTTGAGTAATTGTTTTTCCATCTAGGCTGAGTTGAAAGATAGGATTTCCTAATTTACCGACTTTGGAAAAGGTAGAACATCCTTGATAGTTGCCTGCTTCCGATGTGGCGGGTTCGTTGCTTGAAGTTAAAACAGCAGAATTAGGCGGTAATCGAACGGTTTGTGCTTGGGCTAATAAAGGAATGGTTTGGTTATCTAATCGCACGGAAACAGTAGCGTTCGGGGGCGCGATCGCGCTAAAACAAATGAGTTCGTCGGGCAGTCTGGCAATATCTACTGCGGGGCTAAGAGAATTTTTAGCAAAGGCAATGCCAACTGGCATTTCTGGTTCGCTGGCAATCCGAGTGACTTTGACCTGGATTTCCCGATCGCGATCGCTCAAACTAAAGAGATTTTCTCCCATCTTGAGGGGAAAACTGGGTGCGAAATGTCCGCTTTTATTGCGATCGATGGGTTGACCGTTGACTAACACTTCTCTATCGGGAGAAGCAGTTCCTATCAGGAAAATCTTGTCTGAAGTCGTTTGATGATTGTTGGGAGGGTAGGCTAAATATAGCGTTGGTTCCGATTTAGCCAAGAAAGTCCCCATATTACTTACTATTATCATTATAATGACAAATGCGATCGCTCCCAAAAATCTTTTCATGCTTCGATAGAAATTATTCGGTTTAATTTAAACAAGGTATCATAAAACCAAATTCATAATTCATCATTTGTAATTCATGATTTTTTCGATTAGTTATCTAACAATATTAGAGGTAAACTATCGATGGCTTTTTATTTTTTATTCTGCCAGGATTTTGGAATTCTCTTTTGTAAAAAAACGAGCTGGCTTTTTTCTCTAAAAATGTTATCTAGCGAACCTCAAAAAGAATTTAAAAAAAGGAAACCTATAATAGTAGATAAGCAAAATTAATTTCCAGTGTAGTGTGAGAGATCCTTCGCTTACGTTCAGGACGCTTTTCGTCTTGCTCGCGAGCGTCCTGCTCGCACTAAGTGTATTTAATGCTGAATCCTTAGTAGATAGATCGCAAGCTCGACCCTTTTAACATGACCTTTGAGAGCCTACCTCAGAAATCTCCTCACGATTACCATCCCGTCATTATTCGTTTGGAAGAAGTATCTAAAGTTTATGGCAGTGGAGAAACAGCAGTCCATGCCCTCTCTAACGTAAACTTGATTATCGACCAAGGCGAATACTGCTCGATTATGGGAGCATCAGGATCGGGAAAGTCTACTTTAATGAATATTATTGGCTGTCTCGATCGCCCTACCTCTGGACGCTACTATCTCGATAACTTAGATGTTTCAAAACTGCCGGACAACGAATTAGCCAAAATTCGCAACCGAAAAATTGGTTTTGTTTTCCAACAATTTCATCTGCTGCCTCAGATGACAGCATTGGAAAATGTCATGTTACCGATGGTATATGCAGCCGTGCCCCAACAAGAAAGGCGCGATCGCGCGATAGTTGCCTTAACGCGAGTCGGGTTGGAAAATCGAATGAACAACAAACCCAATCAACTTTCCGGAGGACAACAACAACGGGTTGCGATCGCTCGTGCTATTGTCAATAATCCTCTTCTCTTGCTAGCAGACGAACCCACGGGCGCACTCGATTCGCAGACGACTCGCGAAGTCCTAGCGATTTTTAAAGAACTACATACTAGCGGGATTACTATTGTTGTAGTCACTCACGAACAAGAGGTAGCGCGTCATTCTCAGCGCATTATTTGGTTCCGCGACGGACAAGTCGTATACCCCTATCTCACTCCAGAAGAAATGCTTCAGGTGGTAGTAAGTTAACGGTTAGTGAAGCTTGAACTGGTAACGAGAATCATACTCCATAAAATGGCAAAGCTTCCGACCAATGAGGGCGCTTTTGAGCTTGCCAATCTTGATAAGCTAGTTCGAGTAAACTATCGGCAGTCGCTCCTAGCTCGGTTGGTGCGATAATTAGTTTGTAAGGAGTTTCTGACTTTTCTAGGGTTTGTTGCCATGTTTCTGGTGTCATTACCGTATCGGGTAAATAGGCAATCAAACCCGAAGGTTGCTCGCAAACGTGATAAATTCCAACATATAATTGACCTCGCGTTGCATTCATTTGCAGAGCAATTGTTTGATTGGAAGAGGAGCGATCGCGTTTTGCCCAAGCCAGCGCTGCTAAGGTAGAAATGGCAAACAAAGGAATCTCTAACTGTTGTGCTAAAGTTCGAGCAGTTACAACACCGATGCGAGTACTGGTGAAGCTTCCAGGCCCTTTTGCTACGGCAATAAATTCTAGATCTTTCCAAGTTTGAGGCTTAAGAAATTCAACGAGATATTGATGTAAATAAGTAGATAATTCTCGATCTAAATTCCAGGTTTGAGTGCGACTGTCGCCAGCAAAATTACTCAGGCTCAGTCCCAATTGAGGACTGCTAGTATGAAGAGCGAGAGCATATTTGTTGAGGTGAGAGTTTGGCATTGTGTTAATGAATTGTAGCCCGAGAAAGTTTAGCAAGCACTGTCAATAACTGTGGAAGAATCATCTGATATTGCTCAAGCCGTTGGTAATCTTGCTCGGTTGGATAGAGAATGCGATCGAGATCCATATTGTCTTTCATATCGGCAATTTTAACTTTTAAAGCAATGGGATTAGGCATGACGCGACTGAGATATGTTTCATAATCTGCTTCAGAAAGTTTCGTCAGCGCGTCAATTGCTTCAACGACAATTTCTAAAAATCCTAATTCTCTTAGATTTTCAAAGGTTAGATCGGAATCCTCCACTACATCGCGAAGCACGCCGACAATTTTCTCCTCAACATTTGCTAAATTATTCATGACGCAGATAAGATGACCGATGTAAGGTTATCCTGCTTTATCAACCTGTCCTTCGTGGGCTTTTCTAGCCAGTTCGATAGCTCGATCTAGGAGCAATTCTGAATTCATGAGCTTAAAAATGACTCGATCGCAATTAATTCTAAAATAAGGTTGCGATCGCCTATAAGGAGCGTCTATGAGCGAACAGTTTGATTACGATTTAGTGATTATTGGTGCGGGCGTCGGCGGACACGGCGCGGCGCTACACGCGGTCAAATGCGGATTGAAAACCGCAATTGTCGAAGCAAAAGACATGGGTGGAACTTGCGTCAATCGGGGATGTATCCCTTCTAAAGCCCTCCTAGCTGCATCGGGAAGAGTCAGAGAATTGCACGATACTCACCATTTAGACAGTCTTGGAATCCACGTTGGCGGTGTAACTTTCGATCGCCAAGCGATCGCCAACCATGCCATTAATCTAGTTGAAAAGATTCGCGGCGATCTCACCAACAGCCTTAAGCGTCTTAAAGTCGATACGATTCGCGGTTGGGGAAAAATTGTCGCTCCCCAAAAAGTGAGCGTCATTACCGAAAATGGCGAAAAGATCGTCACGGCTAAGGATATTATGCTGTGTCCCGGTTCGGTGCCGTTCGTACCGCCAGGAATTGAAATCGACCACAAAACCGTCTTTACTAGCGATGAAGCAGTCAGATTAGAAACCCTGCCCAAATGGGTTGCTATCATCGGCAGCGGTTATATCGGGTTAGAGTTTTCCGATATTTATACGGCGCTAGGGTGCGAAGTTACCATGATTGAAGCCCTAAATACCCTCATGCCAGGATTCGATCCGGATATTTCTAAAATAGCCAAACGGATTTTGATCGATCCCCGCGATATCGAAACCTATGTAGGAACGCTTGCTAAAACCGTAAAACCGGGTTCTCCGGTGGTTATTGAATTGGCAGATGCACAAACAAAAGAAATTATCGATGTTCTAGAAGTCGATGCTTGCTTAGTGGCAACGGGGCGCATTCCTGCCACTAAGAATTTGGGGTTAGAATCGGTAGGCGTAGAACTCGATCGCCGAGGCTATATTCCTGTAGACGATCGTATGGCAGTCTTAAGCAATGGAGAACCAATTCCCCATCTCTGGGCAGTCGGCGATGCTACGGGGAAAATGATGCTTGCCCACGCGGCATCCGGTCAAGGAGTGGTCGCCGTCGAAAATATCTGCGGTCGTCAAAAAACCATCGATTATCGCAGCATTCCTGCTGCCGCCTTCACTCATCCAGAAATTAGCTATGTGGGACTGACAGAACCAGCAGCCAAAGAATTAGGTCAACAGGAAGGATTTGAGGTAGCGTCGGTTAAAACCTACTTTAAAGGCAATTCTAAAGCCCTTGCAGAAGGCGAAACCGAGGGGATGGCAAAAGTCGTCTATCGCCAAGATACGGGCGAAGTGTTGGGCGTTCATATTATTGGCATTCACGCTTCCGATTTGATTCAAGAAGCCGCCAACGCGATCGCAGAACGTCAATCCGTCCGAAACCTCGCCTTTAACGTCCATACCCATCCTACCCTCTCTGAAGTTCTCGACGAGGCATACAAACGGGCAGAAGTAGCAGTTTAGTGAGTAGTTAGTAGTTAGTAGTTATTACTTCTCCAACTAACCACTAACTACTATTAACTTAACTATTTAGGAGAAACGAGTGCTATGGCAACGACCGCGATCGAGCTTCAGCTAGAACCAGGGCAAAAAATTACCCTGTCTCCGGTATCCTGGCAACGCTTTGAAACGATTTTAAGGGAGTTAGGAGAGAAGCGCTCGTCTCGTATTGCTTATGCAAAAGAAATTCTGGAAATTATGACTCCACTCCCAGAACACTAACGGTCAAAAGTGTTGCTGGCGGATTTAGTCAAAACCCTACTCAGAGTTCAAAAAAGACCCTGGGAACCTTTGGGTTCGACAACGTTTAAGATCGAGGAAATAGCAGCCGGAATCGAACCCGATGAGTGTTTCTATATTCAGAATTATCTAGCTGTCATCGGTCGAGAAAGACTGGATTTGTCCGTCGATCCGCCTCCCGATTTAGCGATTGAAATGGAGCTCACCTCGAAGACAGAACAAGAAGCTTATGAGGCTTTGAGAGTACCGGAGTTGTGGATTTATAGGCAGGGAAAATTAACGATTAACGTGTTGCAGGGCGATCGCTACGTTGAATCTAAGACCAGTCCTACATTTAGCAATCTTCCGCTTATCGAGTTGATTCCACAGTTTATGCAACGAGCGAAAGAAGTTGGTGTAAGTCAGGCTTTAGAAGAGTTTGAGGAATTGATTAAGGCAGCAGTTTAGTTAGTAGATAGTAGTTAGTAGTTTTTTCCATTAACCACTAACTACTAACCTCTCCCCTTTTCTGTATCTTTTTCAAAAGCACGTCTTAAAATTGCCCGAAGCGCGATCGCGCTATCCGATGGCAGAAATTTGGCAGCCAGAAGGCGCGTGGCAGTAGCTCATTCAAGAGGCAGAGAGAACATTTGGTCGCGATGAAAAATCCGCTTAAGAATTTTTTCTCTTTTACAGAAAAAAGCAGCTTACACCTATACCTTTGAGGTCTATCTTAGATAGATAGCCTCATTTATTTTTGCTCTTTATGCTAACCCATCATCGCCGACCTATCTGCCTATCTCTTTTTTCAACCGATCTCCCCATTTGTTCGACGATTGAGGCGGCAGCAACCTTATATCAGAAAGATCGACAAAGATTTCACCTGCTGTTTTACCAGTTAGATCTGCCTCAACCAGTCGATCGCTCCCTGGAAAACGGAAGGTTACTCTGGTTGGAAATTTCCCCCTATCGAGCAATTATGACGATGCAAGGAAAAGATCGGTTAGCTTATCGTCATTATTGGGAACAAGGAATTTACGGCATTAGCCGCTATTGGTTCAATGGCAGCGGCGATCGAGACGGTCAGTCTTTCCGCCTGCGTAACTATACTCGCAGTTTGCAACTAGAAGGTTCTCCTCTACCGACGCACTTGCGAGTCGAGTACGAGTTGTGGTCGCAGAATGTTCGCTTGGGGCACTATGTCTTGCACCTGGAAATTTATCATTGAAACGGTTGAAGCCAAAAAACCCGCCTAAGCGGGTTTTAAGTTTAAGTTTACCTGGTTATTTTTTCAATCAACGTAGCCGAACGACTAATCGCCGATCGGGTTCTTGACCTCGACTTTCGGTTTCTAAATCTTCGGCATCTTTGAGAAAAGTGTGAATCTGGCGGCGTTCGGCTGAGGAAAGGGATTTCATTTCTACTTCTTGTCCGGTCTGGCGCACTTTTTGGGCAACTTCCTTAGCAAGAGTCAGAAGTTCCTCTTGACGCTTGATCCGGTAGCCAACGAGTTCTACTGTAAACGCCCGTTGGTCTTCTGGTGCTAACCCCAGATTCAGTATAGTATTGGCAAGGTATTGAATCGCATCAATCCCTTCTCCTTTTTGACCGAGCAGAATTTTTATCTGTTCTGGCGTTAAATTGGTTTCATCAATAATGAGCCAGCAGGCATTTGCATCTGCCCCATAAAGTTCTCCTTGCCCAATTTTCACCTGGGTAGGAAATCCCATTAGCCGCAATAGGTTTTCTAACCACTGCTGACCTCGCTGGATTGTTTCCTCCATCATTACTGCGATCGTCCCCTCATTCTTATGACGTTTTTTCTTTCTCCTTCTTCTTAGAACGCTTTTCAAAGGGCAGTTCTTCTCGTCCTTTTTGGGCTTTTTCTTGCTGTTCTACCAGTTTTTGGAGATTTTCCGGCAAGGGTTCTCGCATTAATATTACCGTTTGCAGGGTCTGGAAGAGGTTAGCCACTACGATGTACATCAACACTCCTGCCGGAAGGGGGAAGAAGAGGAACATAGCACTGAAAATAACTGGCGTAATCTTGTTAACGGTTTGCTGTTGCTGAGCATTAGCTCCACCGCCGCCTTGGGAAGAACCGGACAGTTCTTGGTTGATATAGATACTCAACCCAAAAAAGATTATCATGCCCAAGATATCCCAGTTAATGCTGCCATCCTCTGACGTTACGCCCACGCGCCCCAGCTTTTCAATAAAGAGAAATCCGGTATTGGCAGCAATTCCCGGAATCGTTCCCTGAATGGTTGCCTCTCCAGGGGCTAGCGCTTCGATTGTTCCGTCTTCATTGATTTTGAGTCGTTCGGAGCCTTTGATGACTTGCCATTTAGGTTGAATTTGGCTTTCTGGGTAATCTGCTGCTAACTGCTCTAAGGATTTCCCTTCAATCGTTTGAAACTCAACTTTTGTCTTGTCGCCGACGGCTAATTTATTGCCACCAGGTAGCAAGGCAGCGATCGGGTAGTGTACGCCATCGCTGACATAGATATTTTGGGGTTTGGTGGCAAAAGTTTGGGGCTGAATTTGCGCAATTTGCTCTCTAGGCAAGATTTGAACGTCAACGGTATAGTTAATATCGGCAAACGGCGATCCCCGTAAAGTAGCAAATAGCGCGAAAAGAATCGGCATCTGCAACAGCAGGGGCAAGCATCCGGCTAGGGGATTGCCAAACTCCTGCATGAGTTTTCCCATTTCCTCTTGCTGTTTTGCCGGATCGTCTTTATAGCGTTTCTGGATTTGTTCTTGCCGCTCTTTCATCAGGGGCTGGGTGATGCGCATTTTTCTCATGTTGCGAATCTGCCCCGCACTGAGAGGATAGAGTCCAAGGCGAATGACTAATGTAAGCGCAATAATCGCAAAACCATAGCTGGGGACAATCCCGTAGAAAAAGTCCAGGATTGGCAGCATGATATTTGTGGAAATAAATCCGACACCAAAATCCATTCTTCTAAATTTAAGCCTTTTTGTAACGTTTCCTCTGTAATTCTGTTAGGGATTGAGATAGGAGATGGAAAAATTGTTTATTGTCTCCTTATCCCATCGTCTCTTGTTATCTTTAATCTACAATCTACGAACTGGTAATCGCTTCTACGGAGCGACCCGTTTTAGCAGCAGTTTTTTGGGCTATGTAGTCGTAGATTTCTCGAAATCGTGGCAGCGATCGCAGCTCTAGGCGGCTTTTATCTTTTAGCGTCACGACGATATCGCCCCACAATCCAATTCCGCGGGGCACTTTAACGATTTTAACGATTTCTGAATAGATGATATCGGTGCGATCGCGTCCCATCCATCCCCCGGTCACCGAGATGCGGCGATCGGTAATCCTATAGCGCAACCAAATCGACCGAACGATCGCTCCTATGGTTAGCGGCAAACAAATTACTGTAAAGCCCAGCAAGATATTGACAATTAAATCGCCAATATGAGGACCGCCTTCATAAAACGTATTCTCTCTTATGCCCATTGATAATATCGGCTTCAACTAACAACTGTTTCAATTCTCGCAAAAAATGTTCATATTTGCACTCCAATGCCTTGGGACGCACGGCGACAACTACCTTCCATCCCGGTGAAAGGTCGGGAAGTAACTCTATAAGCGCTGCCTGGATTTGCCGCTTGATGCGATTGCGAATAACAGCTTTTTTGCTGACTTTTTGGCTAACAGAAATGCCAATGCGAGTTGCCGCTGCTCGAAGTGAATTGTCTGGTTTGGTTTCCGACAACGCCAATAGACTTAAGTGAGGACTACTGTAGCGAGTCCCCTGCTGATAAATTTTCTGAAAGTCTTTCCAGTGCTTGAGCCGATGAGCTTTAGGCAATCCCACAATAACAGCCGCTTAAACTGTTAGCTGATGCCTTCCTTTTCTACGTCGGGCTTGGAGAACTTTACGACCATTTTTGGTCTTCATCCGAGCGCGGAAGCCTGAAGTTCTCTTTTGTTTGCGATTGGTACCTTCTAGCGTTCGCCGAGTCACGTAATTATTTCCTCCTTAATGCGATTCGATCGGGATTTTATCCTGAAAAAACCAGCCTCTGATTATAACATTAATTTGAAGAGAATTAAAAAGATATAAATTCAGAAGCTAGCGATCGGTTACCAGTCACTCACTGATAAGCAACCCTGAATAATAGCGATAAATTCGATTAACTTTCCGTTCCTTCAGGCATCAATCTTGTCGAGCGATTTTCCTGTTGTCCCCGACTGCCAGAAAGTCAGAAACTTATGCAACAGCTCTATTGGCGATGGGAAAGAAAAGGGAAAAGAAGTTGAAGCGGGCGTGCTGAGTTGGGCTAAACTCCAATCGCGTCTGAGATTTTTGGCACCGCGTAGATAGGAATGATGAATCTCGACTTGGCGTTTGAAGGTATTGACTTGAATTAAAACCCGAATGCAACGTTCGATACTGCCTTTGACGGACATTTGCTGTACGTCTAGTAGAGGAACATTTTCCCAGCGAGGGCGTTCTCTTGCGATCGCAGCTGGGAAAATCGCATCTAAGTCCGGCGTTGCGGTAAAAATGACGCTGATGATATCTTCTGGATCGAGTTGGTTGTGCGTTTCGATTTCGTCAAGCAGTTCCGTGACAACTTCTCTAATTGCTTCTACCGTATTTTCTGAAGCTGTCGTCGCTCCCCGAATCGCTCGCACTTTCCACTCCACTGTCATGTTCCTCCGACAATTGTTTTTAGAGTTGAAATCTTAAAAGATCTCCAAAATCTAATTTTTTCACTCATTACGGTCTATATAACCACAATGGCTGACCGCTAGTTGCCAGTTCAAATTCTAGCCAATCTATCGCCGCGCCTATCGCAGTTTTAGATTGATTTCTGCCTCCTAAAATCCGATTGAGTAGGGGTTTGGGTTCTTCAATGGTTTGATACTCGGTTTTTTCAGGATCGAGTCCGGCTAATTCGGCTGCCCAGCGGCGAGCATCTTCTTCCGTTCCCAAGCGATCGACAACTCCCAATTCTACTGCCTGCTGACCCGTAAAAATGCGACCGTCAGCAAAGTTTTTCACCGTTTCTACTGCTAATTTGCGAGCCTCGGCGACTGTTGTTACAAATTGTTGATAACTGGTGTCGATCATTTCCTGAAGGATGTTTTGCTCCTCGGCAGTTAATTGGCGATCGAAAGCCAGAATGTCTTTGTAGGGACCGGATTTAATGACTTTAAAGGAAACGCCGACTTTATCGAGCAAACGTTCTAGGTTATTGCCACGCAGAATCACGCCAATGCTGCCCGTAATCGTGCCGGGGTTTGCCATAATGTGTTCGGCTCCCATGCCTATGTAAACGCCGCCAGAGGCAGAAATATTGCCGAAGCTAGCAACGATTTTGACTTTCTCTCGCAGACGCTTGAGAGCTTCATAAATTTCCTGGGAATCGCCTACCGTACCGCCAGGCGAATCAATCCGCAACAGCAGGGCGGGAAATTTCTTTTCTTTAACGGTTTCTAAGGCTTTGAGAACTCGTTTACGGGTATCTCCCGCGATTACTCCTGTAATTTCTATCCGTGCAATTTTCTTTGTCGTTTTTGGTTTAAAGGGCCAGATCATGCGTTATTCAGAAACTATGTTGTGAGTTTGAGCTAGCTCAACGCAGCCGCCCGAATTATTTCGGACAGAAGGTTGAGATCGTTCAAAAGAAAGACCAAACTTAAGCTTGTGCCTATATATACTCTAATCTGTTCGGTTTTGTGTGGCAGATTGCGATCGCCCATCGTACACAGATCGAAGTTTGAGCGAGTTATGATTAACAAAAATATACAATTAGTTAAGATCGATTAAATAAAATTAAAAATTATTTGTTGTTCGATCGCTAACCTCATCCAACTGAGACTAATGAACCGAAAGCTCTCAAAACCCAACTTAATCGAATCGCCAATCCTATTAATTTCTCCTTTCTTTCTCTGGGGAACTGCGATGGTAGCGATGAAAGGTACCCTCGCTAATACGACGCCGCTATTCTTAGCTGGCGTGCGCTTGCTGCCAGCAGGATTGCTCGTCCTAGCCGTGGCAGCCATTTTGGGACGACCGCAACCCAAAGGCTGGAAAGCTTGGCTGTGGATCGGTTTGTTCGCTTTGCTCGACGGAGCCATGTTTCAAGGCTTTCTTGCCGAGGGGTTGGTGAGAACGGGGGCTGGTTTGGGTTCGACGATTATCGATTCTCAACCCCTAGCCGTGGCGCTGATGTCGAGTTGGTTGTTTGGAGAAGTCATCGGCTTGTGGGGTTGGCTTGGATTAGTCATCGGCATTGCAGGCATTAGCTTAATTGGGTTGCCCGACGAGTGGTTTTTGCATGGATTGCCAGTTCAATCTTTTTTCTTGTCTTTTAGCTGGCAAAATCTCTTTGATAGCGGCGAGTGGTTGATGCTGCTAGCTTCGCTGTCAATGGCAGTGGGAACGGTTAGCATTCGCTTCGTCTGTCGCCATGCCGATCCCGTAACGGCTACGGGGTGGCATATGGTGTTAGGAGGATTGCCGTTATTTTTCCTCTCTGGAATTTACGAATCGCAACAGTGGACGCAGATTAACCCAGAAGGTTGGCTAGCATTAGGATATGCAACGATCTTTGGCAGCGCGATCGCCTACGGGATCTTTTTCTTCCTCGCCTCTAAAGGCAATCTCACCAGTCTCAGTGCCCTTACTTTTCTGACTCCTGTTTTTGCCCTCTCTTTTGGCAACCTCTTTTTATCGGAAGTTCTCAGTCCCTTGCAATGGATTGGTGTTTGTTTAACCTTGATTAGCATTTATCTCATCAATCAGCGGGAGAAAATCGCTCGGCAATTGCGCTCCTGGAAACTAATACCCTCCTTTCTCAGTTCCGAAAAAGCCGAATACCGATAACTCGGTTTTGCAATTTAAATTCATTCTTTTAGATTGAGTTGACACCCATAGAACTGTCCCTATGGAATATGCCATTTCTGTCCCAACAACTTAAGGTAGAGATAGGAACCCCAAGTCAAGTCACCAATGGTACAATTCGTCTCTTCACCGGAACCTTCAGAGCAAATTAATTCTCGCATTAACCCTTGCTTGATTCGCTTGGCGTATCCGCTAGGGTGCTATGTTGTCATGCCGCTATTTTTCGGACGGATAGAAGTTATAGGACGAGAAAATGTCCCTCAAACAGGTCCCGTCCTAGTCGCACCAACCCATCGTTCTCGCTGGGATGCTCTTATTGTTCCATATGCTATTGGTCGTCTGGCCAGCGGACGCGACTTGCGGTTTATGGTTACGATTGATGAATATCACAGACCCGTACAAGGCTGGTTTATTCGACAACTGGGAGGATTTCCCATCGATACCAAACGCCCAGGAATTAGCAGCTTGCATCATAGCGTCGAGCTGCTGCGGGCGGGTGAGATGCTGGTAATTTTTCCAGAAGGCGCTCCTGGCGGTAAAATTTATCGAGGGGAAAAGGTTCATCCTATCAAACGCGGTGTTGCTCGCATTGCCCTAGAAGTAGAATTGGCTCAACCGGGCAGTGGGATTAAAATTTTACCGATCGCTATTAAGTACAGTCAGCCATATCCGAGTTGGGGAAGCAACGTCGCCGTTACGATTGGCGAACCCATCGATGTTGTCGATTACAGCAGCGCTTCAATTAAGAAAAGCTCGCAAGCGCTAACCAACGCGCTAGAATCAGCACTTAGAGAACTCTACGAAGGCACGAGTCAAGCAATACCGATGGCGACAGCATAATTCTATAGTCTATAGAACCTTCTACAATAGACTTCTGGCATAAATGTTTTTCGATCTCACGCCAAGACGCAAAGGCGCAAAGGATTAAGATAAAATCATGACTTTTGCAAGAAGCCTAATCAGTTAACGATTCCGGAAAAACTCTGCTAGCTGGTGGATTTCTACTGAAGGGGAGCGAACTTAGTTTGTCGAGGTAGAACTCGTTCTTCTCGATAAGAAGGTTGCTGCCTTCGGGTTTTTCTACATGGTGCCAGATCTAAGTTAGTTTCTAGCAACAAAACGATTCTGAAATTGGAGGAGGTTTTTCATGAGTTGCCATCTAATCTGGCTAGTGCCACTGTTGTTAGGAGTGCTGCCATTACCCGTTAAGGCATTTCCATCGGATGATGAAATTGCTGTTTTAGCCGAACGCTTCTGTCAATTAGAAAGTGCCTCTCCACAAGACTACGAGGAGGTATTTGTAGAAGAATTTAACAAATGGATTAACAGTGGCAGCGTGACGCTCGAAGAAGTAGAAGATGAGGCAAGTAATCAAGCCTTGGGAGAAGCAGTTGGCGATCGCTTGGGAGTTCATATGGCGCAGAAATGCCCGCGTAAGATTCAAGAGTTGCAAGCCCTTGGCATTTTTGACAATTAGGTGTATCGCGATCGCGTCTATAAACAGCTTTATTATTGCGCCACTGCCTCTTTCTTAACTAGTTTGGGTTCGATAGCTCGCGTAGCGCGATCGCGTTTTCCTGTCAGCACCATCCGAACCCCACTATCGGGCGCAATGGTTAAACCGCGACGCTGGGGCTTGACGGGTTTGTTGTCTGCCAAAGTCAGTTGATAGCGAGACAAAATCGTCGCCAATACTAATTTCATCTCTAACTGTGCCAAAGCATAGCCCAAACAGCGTCGATTTCCGCCCCCAAAGGGAAGATATTCATAAGGAGAATACTGCCGTTCTAAAAATCGCTCTGGTTTAAATTGTTTCGATTGAGGATAAAGGTCTTCTCGATGGTGGACGAGATAAATGCACGATGCTAGCATCGTTCCGGGGGCAAAGGAACGTCCCATAATCTCTACTGGCTTTCTGGGCAGGCGGAAAAAAGCAATGGGGACGATGGGATAAATTCGCAGCGTTTCTTGGCAGACAGCAGTCAGATAGGGAAGTTGATAAATTGCCATCGGATCTGGATTCTCTCCCAAACTATCCAGTTCTTGCAGGAGTTTTTCGCGCACCTCCGGCAACTTATGAATCCAGTAAAACGCCCACGCTAGCGCTGTAGCAGTCGTTTCATGTCCCGCTACTAATAACGTCATCATTTCATCTTTTAATTCTTCATCGCTCATCGGCTCTCCATTCTCATCGCGAGCCAACAGCATTAAACTGAGAATGTCATTACCCGGAATTTCCCTGTCAGCGCGTCTTTCATCAATCTCCGCTTGCAGCAACTCGTAAATTTCCTGCTTGCGCCGCTTCATTCGTCTCCAAGGACTCCATGCGCCCCAATCTTGCTGTAGGAATTTGAAAAATAAAATGCTCGAACGCAGGGGAGAACCCGTTAGATCGAGCATAGCTGCTAAAAGTGGCTTGAGTCGTTGGTATCTCTCGCCTTCACATAAACCGAATACGGCTTGCAAGATAACCTCTAAGGTAATATCTTGCATTGCCGAGCGAGCAATGAATGAATTTCCCTCCGTCCATTGACTGGCTATTTTTTCGCTAATCTCGCAGATGATTTGACCGTAAGCTTGCAATCTTTCTCCATGAAAAGGCGGCATTAATAACTTGCGCTGACGCTTGTGGCGATCGCCGTCGAGCAATAATAAAGAGTTATCCCCTACCAAGGGTCGTACAATGTCATTTGCAGTTCCCGAATCGAATAGTTTGGCATCGACGCTTAAAATCTCCTGAATTCCTTGAGGATTGCTGATAATCACGAAGGGAGCAAATCCTCTCAATTTTATGCTAAATACTTCTCCGTAGCGTCTCGCTCCTGCTTCTAAATAAGCTAGCGGATCTGCAATCCATTTAATTAGTTCCCACCAAGCAAAACTTTCAGGTCCGTCGGGCAGTTTACTCACGATTGTTTTTCCTCAATGCTTCTTCTAATCTAATCAGAGATTTGGTTGCAGACAACTCTATAATCGTTTGGGAAGATACAATCCGAGCAGCGCTAAAATTCAAAATGGGATCGCCAATCGCCGCTAACAGCTTGTCGATTAAACTTGTGGTTCTGTTCGTTTTGTAGGCACTTCGGGAGCGCGTTGGATTCGCTCGATCGAATAGCCTTGTTTTTCAATGTCTTGAACGAAGCGATCGCAATCGACTGGTTCTGGCGGCCGATCTATTGACCCTTCTTGTCCGGATTTTCTCATTTTTTTGAGTTTAGATTGTTTTCCCATAACTCTTTTCTTCTAATTTTTAAGGTTTATTTTCTTGACAAAAACCTCTCTTTACTATCTAGAATTTTCTAAAAATTCTCGCATATATTGATTTACTAACTGAGGCTGTTCTTGTTGTACCCAATGACTGCAATTAGGAATATACTTAATCGTTAAATTTCTTACAAATCCTTCTGTTCCATAGGTTAATTCTTTTCCTAAAGCAGCATCTTTTTCTCCCCAAATTATTAAAGTAGGAATTTTTAATGTTCCCCGTTCTTGTTGGGGATTTTGCAAGAATTCTTGGAAAAAATTTCGATAATAATTTAACATGGCTGTTAAAGCACCCCGTTTAGCCGCAGCATCTTTATAAGCTTCTAGATCGGCTGTAGTAAAGGCACTTTTATCAACTGCCATATTTCTAAAAATAGAACCAATGAGGGAATAATCATTCGCCTGTAAGACTAACTCTGGCAACCAAGGCAATTGAAAGAAAAAGACATACGAGCTTTTTAGTAATTGTTGAGGCTTGCGCAGTCCATCACTAAATTTTGCTGGATGGGGAAGATTCAGCACGATTAATTTATCAACCATTTGAGGATAAGCATGGGCAAACTTCCAAGCAATTAATCCACCCCAATCATGTCCGACTAAGATACAATTTTCGTAGCCCAATCCTTTAATTACTCCTTCTACATCTTTAAGCAATTCCGTGGTCGCATAAGCTTCTATTTCTTTGGGTTTATCACTCTCATTATACCCTCTCAAATCGAGAGCAACGACTTGATAATTTTTGGCAAATTCGGGAATTTGATGCCGCCAGGAATACCAAAATTCAGGGAAACCATGCAACATTAACATTAATTGACCTTCCCCCTGAGTAACGTAATGGAGTTTGATTCCATTCGTAGTAATAAAACCGTGTTTCCAAAATCCTTGTATTACAGACATTTAACTAATTTTCCTCTTACGAGCAAGTAGCGTTTTCTCGACAAAACCATCGGCGATCGCGCTGCTCGGAGAGGTTATCGTTATGATGCGACGAGCGATCGCACTGAAGACAGAGATGTTTATTCGATCGACCAATTGAATGGAAGACGAGAATAGATTCCTTGGGGATCGTTAAGAGTTTGGAGAGTTGTCAGCTCTTTTTTAAACTTGAGAAATTCAACCGTTAGTGGGTCGTGAGATAGTGCGGTTTTTGTTTGCTCGGTACCCAATAGCCTTGCGAGCAATTCGGCTTCAAAACTGCGCTTAGCTGGATATTCTTCTACTTCCCAATCGTCGCCGAGATTGGCTTGATTGGCAGCTTCTTGAATGGCTGCGTCTATGCCGCCAATTTGGTCTACTAAACCAATTTTTTTGGCATCTTCTCCCGACCAAACCCGTCCCTGAGCAATTTGGGCGACTCTCTCTTTGGGCATGTTGCGAGACTTGGCTACTTTGTCGAGAAACATTTCATAGATTTGGTTAACAGAGCGCTGAAGAATGGCTAACTCCTCTTTGGTTTTTGGACGAGTTGCCGTACCTAGATCGGCTAGACGGGCAGTTTTGACGACATCCCAGCTAATGCCATTGTTGTTGGCAATTTCTTGCAAGTTAAACAAAAGACCAAAAACGCCAATAGAACCCGTAATCGTGCTTCCTTCAGCAAAAATCCGATTGCCGCCAGTAGCTATCCAGTAGCCGCCAGAAGCCGCTACATCTCCCATAGAAACGATAACGGGTTTTTGCTCGCGCAGCAGTTGAACTTCGCGTAGAATAATTTCGGAAGCGGTAGCACTGCCTCCCGGACTATTGATTCGCAAGACGACAGCTTTGACATCCTCGTTTTGTTTAAGTTTGCGCAATTCTTTGGCAAAGCGATCGCCCCCAATTTCTTGTATGGCTCCTTGACCGCTAACAATCGCTCCTTCTGCATAGAGAACGGCAATTTTATTGCGAGAAGATTTCTTTTGGGCTTCTGTGACATTAGCGCCTGCATAAGCTGGCAAATCTATCTGACGAAAGGTTTTTAACCCTTCTTCTTTCTCTTCGCCAGTCATTTGTTTGAGGTCTTCTAGGACGTTATCGAAATAGGCAACGCGATCGATCAGTCCTGCCGTGCGAGCCTCTTCTGGGTCTAAAATCCCTTTCGTGTCGGCAAATTGCTGTAACTTTTGCGCGGGGACTTTTCGACTTTTCTCGACAGTATTGAGAAAGTCCCCCCAAAGATCGTCGAGTAGAGCTTTGATTTGTTGTCGATTTTCTGGACTGAGATTTGGTCTAGTGTAGGGTTCCACGGCTGATTTGTAACTGCCGACTCGAACCACCTGCACGCCAATCCCATATTTTTTAAAGGCATCGGCTAAAAATAGCGGTTGCGAATTCAATCCGTTAACTTCGATCGCTCCCATGGGATTGAGAATACTGGTATCGGCAACTGAGGTTAAATAATACTCTTGCTCGCTGACATCTACGTCGTAAGCAATAATTTTTTTGCCGGCAGCGCGGAAACGCTCCAAAGCCATGCGGACTTCTTTGAGGGTAGCATAGCCATTACTGGTGCCCGCCTTTCTCCCATCTAGGAAAATCGCCACAATTCGTCGATCTTTCCTTGCTTTGTCGATCGCGTCGAGGACTTGGCGCAGCGTTACAGTGGGCGTTGGTTCTTCTGAAAGAACTTGAGAGAGGGTAGACGGAGGCTGAGTATCGCTAATCTGGGTTGATAGGTCAAAAACCAGAACCGTTTTATCTTTAACCGTCGGTCCGCTCTCTGTTAGGACGGCTGCAATTAATAGTAAAACTAATCCGCTCGTCCCAAGAACAAAAAAAAGAATCAGTCCGGCAAAACTGCCGATTAGACTAGCATAGATTTGTTTGAGAAATTGACCCATTTGAATTATGAATTCTGACAGTTGAATTCTGAAAGATTATTCTTATGCTAACTTTTGTAGGGCATTGGCTCGTTTTAGCGCTCTCAGATTGGCATTGCCCGTACAGAATAGCACAGTGGTTATCTCTGCCATCAGCAGTTGCACGGTTTCGTGAAGGCTCTCTATTGATTGAGACGCTGCTTGCAAAAAGGGTAGGGCTAAACCTGCAATGTCTGCCCCCAGCGCGATCGCTTTAGCTGCTTCCAGACCGTTACGCAGTCCCCCAGAGGCAATCAGGGGAATGGTCGGGTAATGCTGGCGGATATCGACGATGCATTCTGCGGTCGGAATGCCCCAATCGGCAAAGGTTCTTCCCAATTCTCGCTGTAGGGGCTTCTCGGCACGTTCGCTTTCCACTTTCGCCCAAGAAGTGCCGCCTGCCCCAGCGACATCGATCGCGCTCACGCCCGCCTCGATCAACTTTTGCGCCATTTTCGCCGAGATCCCGTTTCCAACTTCTTTGGCAATTATGGGCACTGATATTTTTGAGCATAAAGTGTTAATTTTGTCAAGAATACCTTTGAAATTCGTATCTCCTTTAGATTGAATGCACTCTTGTAGGGGATTGAGATGCAAAATGAGGGCATCTGCCGCTAAAAAATCGACCACCTGCAAGCATTGCTCTAAACCGTAAGTATAGTTGAGTTGTACGGCTCCGAGATTGGCAAACAGAAGGATGTCGGGAGCGAGCGATCGCACGGCAAAGGTATCGGCGACTTCTGGTTTTTCCAGGGCGATTCGCTGGGAACCGACTCCCATCGCCAACTTATAAATCTGAGCGATTTGAGCAAGTCGATAGTTGATCGTTTTTGCCTGCTCGGTTCCTCCCGTCATGGACGAAATTAGCAGCGGTGCGCCCAGCGACTTGCCCAAAAAGGTCGTCGTAATATCGATCTCGCTCAGATTTAACTCTGGCAAACAACAGTGGGTAAAGCGATAGCGTTCAAATCCATTGGTAATCCGGCAAGCTTGAACGTCTTCTTCCAGACAAATCCGCAAGTGATCGGCTTTGCGCGTCTGGGTGTTACTCATAGCAGTTATCGGTTATCGGGGATCAGTTATCAATTATCAGCGAATGGGGAACCAGCAACCAAGTTTTTTTAAAGCCAACGATAATGCGATCGCGCTTTGGTAAGAATCCGATGACACGAGTTTCGACCCACAGTAAGAAGACAGGCTTGATTGGAATAATTAATACTAGGCACAAACCCTTCATTAAGGAATTTCATGTGTCACAATTGTTAGCGTTATTAACAAAATAGTGAAGCGACATAAAGTAGGCATTACATAATGGAATGGCTTTATCAATATGCCTGGTTGATTCCCCTCCTCCCCTTAGTAGGAGCGATGGTGGTCGGATCGGGTCTAATCTCTCTAAATCAAGCTACCAATCGTCTCCGGCGAGTTAATTCCGTATTCGTCGTCTCCTTGCTCGGAGCGAGCATGGTACTATCCTTTGCCTTACTGTGGAGCCAAATTCACGGTCACGCCGATTATAGCCGCTCTATTGAATGGGCAGCAGCAGGAAACTTCCATCTCTCGATGGGATATGTTATCGACCATCTCAGTTCCCTCATGCTAGTCATCGTGACCACGGTTGCCTTTCTGGTGATGGTTTATACCGATGGTTACATGGCTCACGATCCGGGTTATGTACGCTTCTATGCTTATTTGAGCCTTTTCGCCTCCTCGATGCTGGGGCTGGTGATTAGTCCCAACCTAGTACAGATTTACATCTTCTGGGAACTGGTTGGCATGTGTTCCTACCTTCTGGTCGGTTTCTGGTACGATCGCCAATCAGCTGCCGATGCTGCTCAAAAAGCTTTTGTCGTCAACCGCGTTGGCGACTTCGGCTTATTGTTAGGAATCCTCGGTTTGTACTGGGCAACGAGCAGCTTTGACTTTGGCGTCATCGGAGAACGCTTAGAAGGATTAGTGTCCTCTGGCGCGTTAGGGTCTGGTTTAGCAGCTCTGTTTGCCATACTGGTCTTTTTAGGACCCGTGGCTAAGTCGGCTCAATTTCCTCTCCACGTCTGGCTGCCGGACGCGATGGAAGGTCCTACGCCCATCTCTGCCCTCATCCATGCCGCTACGATGGTAGCTGCTGGGGTCTTTTTGATCGCTCGCATGTATCCGGTGTTTGAGCCGATTCCTGCCGCAATGAACGTCATTGCTTGGACGGGGGCATTCACTGCCTTCTTGGGAGCAACCATCGCCCTTACCCAGAATGACATTAAAAAAGGCTTGGCTTATTCCACCATTTCCCAGTTGGGTTACATGGTCATGGCAATGGGATTTGGGGCTTATACGGCAGGTTTATTTCACCTGATGACCCACGCCTATTTCAAAGCGATGCTGTTCCTCTGTTCTGGTTCTGTTATTCACGGAATGGAAGGAGTTGTCGGGCACGATCCCGTTTTGGCGCAAGATATGCGCCTGATGGGCGGCTTGCGCAAGTATATGCCCATTACAGCTCTTACTTTTCTGATTGGAACGCTGGCGATTTGCGGCATTCCGCCATTTGCTGGATTCTGGTCGAAGGATGAAATCCTCGGACTTGCCTTTAACGCCAATCCGTTTTTGTGGTTTATTGGCTGGTTTACGGCAGGGCTGACGGCGTTTTATATGTTCCGCATGTACTTTATGACCTTTGAAGGCGGATTTCGTGGCAACGATACGTCTATCA
Source organism: Pleurocapsa sp. PCC 7327 (assembly GCF_000317025.1). Taxonomy (NCBI): domain Bacteria; kingdom Bacillati; phylum Cyanobacteriota; class Cyanophyceae; order Pleurocapsales; family Pleurocapsaceae; genus Pleurocapsa; species Pleurocapsa sp. PCC 7327. The sequence goes on from NC_019689.1 coordinate 1,355,191, forward strand.
AGCAAAAACTTTTAGCTGCCGCAGGCGTGGCAACCCCTGCTTTCGGTCCTGGGGCGATGGATGTCAAGGAATTGGAACACGAAGCTCGCGGATCTCATTCTCACGGTCATAGCACAACCCCCCACGAGTCTCCCATAACGATGACACTGCCTCTGGTGCTTCTAGCAGTTCCATCCGTTTTGGTTGGCTTGGTTGGTAAACCTTGGGATAATGTTTTCGAGGAATTTATTCATGCCCCCGGCGAAGCACTAGAAAAAGTTACTCACTTCGACTGGACTGAATTCTATATTATGGCAGGCAGTTCTGTCGGGATCGCTCTAATTGGCGTCACTATCGCCTCGCTAATGTATCTCCAGAAGAAAATCGATCCAGCCGCGATCGCTAAGAAATATCCCACTCTCTATCAATTCTCTCTCAATAAGTGGTATTTCGATGACATTTACGATCGCGTTTTCGTGCAAGGATGTCGTCGTCTTGCCCGACAAATCATGGAAGTGGACTACCGCGTCATCGACGGTGCGGTCAACTTAACGGGTTTAGCTACCATCCTCAGTGGAGAAGGATTGAAATACCTAGAAAACGGTCGCGCCCAATTCTATGCCCTAATCATTTTTGCAGCTGTTTTGGGCTTTGTCATTTTGTTTAGTGTTGTCTAAAGTTGTGAGCGACGCTAGCAATTGCGGGGGCAAAGACAAAATGCCCCCGTTATTTTTTGTCCTTTGTCCTTTGTCATATCAAATCCGTTTAATTAGCCATAATATATAGTGCGTTCGCATAGCGTGTGCGTAAGCGCATACGTCCCGCTCGCGAGCAGGATGCTAGCACTACATAGGTATTGCGGTTGTTTAACCGGATTTAATATCACTTGTCAAAAGTCCTTTTCTTTTTACCCTTTTCCCAAGCGAAGCTTTTATCCCCCGTTCGCGATCGCGGGCGATGAGTTTACCATCGTTTAAACATTGGCTCGGTCAAAAACTATCGTAATGTAATAAGATCTGACAAATTACCGAACGAACCTCTATGTGGATAGTCTGCAAGCAAGTCGGTCTATTTACGCATTATTTGACTCCATCTGGCACCTTTCAACCTGGATTAGAGAGAGCCAGCAAATTCGTCTCTCAACAAATGGCAGAGATAATGGCTAAAAAACACGGAGGAGTTGTCTGTCAGTTAAATTAAGTAAAGTCTTTCTTGAAGATGGGTTTTTTTGTTCGAGCTGCTTGACTCGCTTTTCTAATTCTGCTACTCGCTTTCTCAATTCAATCGTCAAATTAGCCAACCGTTCAAACAAGGGGTCGCTGCGTCCGACAATTCTTCCATCAATAGCTTGTGGGGGAATAATCTGACTGGGTTGAAAGGGAGCGCTTGGTCGAATCGTTCGCACGCCCATTCGCCTAGAAGATTCGATTTCCAAGTTATTTATACGCCTTTTAAGATCTTGAATTTCCGAGCGAACGGTGGTATCGGATTGAGCTAAAACCCTCTGAGAGCTAATAAAGGGAATGGCAATCCCAATAGATAACGCAACAAGTAAAATCAGCGAGAATTTGACAATCGATCGACCCAGCCAAGAAGATCTTTTCATAGTTTTAGCCAGAAGAAATTGAGCGGCGATCGCTCTATTTATTTTCCAGCTTAGCTATTTACTTAGAAACCATGTCTTCCTGCTTTTGGCAGAATTTATTTATTGTCGGTTTCAACTCGAACTGGTCTTACCATCGGCGCTCTAAACTTGAGTAAAGCCAACAAGCCGACCAATAGAATCGACCAATGGGCAATAACCAACCCCCAAATTAGACAAGTAATAGCGGTTGCAACGGCTAGAACCCAAAAGATATCATTATTTGTGTGCTGATACCAAAGAACGCTTCCTACTGCGACGATTAATAATAAGACCGGGAACATGGGGAGCATCATATCCATCACCTTTTAGTCGCTTGGTAAAGTGGAGCGTCTCAAAGACTTTATTCAATTAAGTCATCAAGGCTTTCGCTTTTCACCTTAGCATTCTCTTTTCAAGAGAATGGATAAATCGATTACAAAACTGAAATTTTGTTAGAAATCTTTGCAGAACTTTAAATTGAAGATTGCTCGATAGAATAAATGTTTAGTTTTGTTATTATTGTCGCCAAGTTGGAAAAAGTCAAATCTTGAGAAGATTGCAGAGCTACTATCTTTGGATTCAGATTGATTCGTTTTTTCCCAAAAACTCGACTAGCCAATCTTTTAGTTCAAAAGTAGCGCGACAGTCATCTTCATTATAGCGTAAAATTGCTTCTAAAAAGCTACGATCGCCCGTTTTCAACCATCGATCGTACCAACAAACGCAGCGATCGCCACTTGCGCCGCGATCGCGCCATTGAAATCCTATCCAATTAGCTAATGCTTTGAGAGAATAACTTTCCACCGGAAAAGTAACAGAATGAATCACTCGCTTATGAAGGTCGATGCAGCGCCATAATAAAGACTCTATTTGTCTTCTTGGCGTTTTGTATAAGTTAGCTAGACGTTTAATCGTTTCTACCTCATATTCAGAAAAGTGAAAAATGGGGGCATGTTCGTAGAAATTAACGACGGCTAAGAATTGATTCCAAATAATTTCTTCTTCCTCCGGTTTTTCTGCCAAAAATGGATAAAAACGTTCGCTATTTTTTTGGCGATCGACCAGTAAAATTCCTAAGAGATAATCTAGGTTGCGTTCCGGTTCTGCTTCGATATCGAAATACAACTCAACAGAAGCAGTGGGAATTGTCTTGCGAACGTCTAAAAATCCATTAGATTTGCGAATCGCTCGATTTTCGACAATGGCTTTAGCTTGCTGTTTTAACTGAGTGGCAACTTCCCTACCCATTGTCTCGCCCAGATTAATCGGACAAGCGTCGGCTAGAGAAGCCACCGTATCTACGCCGATTGCTTGTAAATATTCGTAGCGACTAGGAGTTACGCCGGGAACGAGAGAGAGATGCTGCTGCGATTGAGCAAGGGTATAACAGTGACCGTACCAATGACATAAGCCGCATCGCTGGCGAGAAATAAAAACTTCGGGTTCTTGACGCGCCAAGAGCATTTGCAGGCATTCTGCCAAAGTCTCCCGCATGCGAGGAAGCCATTCGGCGAGATCGACAATGTAGCAATTCTGACGGCGCAAGACAATCTCGGCAGTAGTGGGTAAAACGCCTTGGATAGTTGCCAGCAATTGAGCATAAAAGGCGGCGATCAGCTTATATTCTGGTTTCGGACGGCGACCTAATTGAATGCTAATCGGCATGTAGCACCAATTGCCAAACTTTGAGAGTCCTGACTGTTTTACCAGTAAATGAGGGGTTCCAAAGAGAATTGGTTCATCGTCTTGGGTACCTAAAACCTTCTCGGACACCAATCCCCAATCTCGGTAGTTAGGCTGGATCAAAACCCCACGGTAAATACAATCTACGCCCTGCTGCATTAATACTTCCGTTTCTTTGGCTTTTGTCTGCCAGTCCTCATCAGAAGCTTGAGGCTGCTGAGAGTTGGGATAAAACTCGGCAAGCACGGTAGCAACGTGGTGTTGGCTTTCTTGTCGGAGTTTGAGAAGAAAATCTCGTTCCGGTTCTCGTTCGTTATTATCTCCATAGAGATTTAAAAAGGCACGACGCGGACAGCGTTTATAATCTAGTAGCAGGGCATCAGTCAGCAGCATTACTTTTAGGAAAAGTTAAGCTTTCCTAGACAATAGGATCGACTTGGGGACACTCAGAATCCTCAATATAGAAGATATCCTCTCTCTCGCTTACTTGACTACATAATTCCCATGCTCGACACTTTTTCTGTAACTGCTCGCCTAGAAAAATATCGACAAGAGTTCCCCGCACTGGCGAATAAAGCTTATTTTAACTTTGGGGGACAAGGCACATTGTCTCGCACTGCATTGGAAGCCATTATTGAGACTCACAAATATTTACAAGAACGCGGACCTTTTTCTGTGGAGGTCAATGCTTGGATTTTGCAAAAGACGGCATCTCTGCGAAGCGCGATCGCAAGCGAACTGGGCGTTTCTCCTAAAACGATCGCGTTGACGGAAAACGTGACGGCTGGCTGCAATATCGTTCTGTGGGGCATTGACTGGCAAGTGGGCGATCGCATTTTAATAACGGATTGCGAACATCCTGGAGTCATCGCTATTGTCAAAGAAATTTCGCGGCGTTTCGGAGTAGACATCGATCTCTGTCCGATAATGGCAACGCTCAATGAAGGAAATCCGATTGAAGTTATTTCTCAACATTTACATCCCAAAACTCGTTTGGTCGTTTTGAGTCATTTATTATGGAATACGGGTCAGGTATTGCCTTTAGCTAAAATCGTAGGAGTTTGCCATAATTATTCCGGCAGTAATAAACCCGTACAAGTATTGGTCGATGCCGCCCAATCGGTCGGTTCTCTGCCATTAAACTTAACCGAAATCGGCGTTGATTTTTATGCATTTACCGGACATAAATGGTTGTGCGGTCCAGCGGGAGTGGGAGGATTGTATATTCGTCCCGAAGCTTTTGAGAAACTTCAACCCACATTTATTGGCTGGCGCGGCGTTAATACCAATGAAAAGGGCGAATTAATTGGATGGAAAGATGACGGACAGCGTTTTGAGGTGGCTACTTCTGCTTATCCAGAATATGAAGGGTTGAAAGCCGCGATCGCGCTTCATCAACAATGGGGAACGCCCCATGAACGCTATCAACAAATTTGTCAATTAAGCGAATATCTCTGGCAAAGTTTATCGCAAATTAATGGAATTGAGTGTTTAAAAACTTCTCCTCCCCAAGCGGGATTAGTCTCTTTTCAAGTAACCAATAATAGTTCTCACAAACAACTGGTACAAGAATTAGAGAAACAAGGGTTTCTACTCAGAACCATTGCCGAACCCGATTGCATTCGTGCCTGCGTTCATTATTTTACATTGTCAGCAGAAATCGATCGATTAGTTGAGGCAATCAAGCAAATGATTTAGCTTTTTAAGTTTTTAGCAAAAAAGCTTTTTCGATTTGAGAGTTTGAGAAATAATTTTTACTGTCCTGCTGCAAACACTTTTTGGGCTGTCAATTGCAGTTCTAGAAAGATAGAGGAAACAAGCAGATCGTCATTTCTAAACAATCGTTTTTGATACTCATCCTCGACCAGCGTACAAATCGTGATAGTTGGCTGTTTGGGTTTGCCAAGATACTCTCTTCCGCCAATGCCAAGGTAGTCCACGATCCAATATTCAGGAATGCCTAAAACCGCATAATCCTCGACCTTACGAGCGTAGTCGTTTTGCCAATTGGTGCTGACTACCTCAACAATAAGTTGAATTGAAGCTCCTGATGTAATTACAGGTTCTTGTTGCCATAACGGTTCGTTTCCCAGTTGAGTTTGGTCTATAACAAGCACATCGGGACGAAAAGCTGTCTGCGTTCCTAAAACTTTGATGAGACATCGATAGGGAATAAAGTAAGGAACCCCAAGACGATCTATTTCCACATTAAGTTTTCGCCCAATAAAAGCAGCTACTTGCTCGTGCGCCCCGGTTGGTTCCATATCTATCAACTCGCCATCGATTAGCTCGTAATGTTCGTTGTCGCCGTAGGAATTAATGAACTCATCAACCGTTAGTAGTTTTGATGCCGAGATCGTCATTGTCATTTTTCCTTATAATGAGCGCTATGCACGAGTATTCCGATCGTATTTTAGACGACTATAGCAATGCTAGATTGTCGATCGGTAGTGCGAGCATCTCGATCGCTGCGGAAATTCCGAATCAGATTCCCAGGTACAACCGTTGTAATGTTTGCCCGAGTTTCGCTCTAAAAGGATACAGATTGGGTTACTGCTTGCAAATCGTTTCCCGAATTGCCAATGCTGTCGCAGGTGCCAGTAAAACCCCATTGCGATAGTGACCTGTAGCCAGTAGCACATTGCCATAACCGGGTAATTGACCGATAATCGGCGCAGGTTCTCCTTCTGGGCGAGGACGTTTTCCGAACCAGGTACGAACGATTTTCGCCTCAGCCAAAGTCGGACAAAAAGAAATCGCCACTTGTCTTACTTTTTCTAAGGCGGCGGGTTCGGCAATAACTTCTCCCGTCTCGTCGGGGAACTCTACCGTCGCACCCACCCAGTATTCTCCGTCGCCAATCGGCACGATATGGACATCATCTCCAGTAATGACGGGTTGAAAATCTGGGTTACCCAAAGGTTTGTTAAGCTTGAGTTGCAACGCTTGTCCGAGTACCGGACGCACGTCTACGGATTTGGTTAAAGAAGCCGTTAGCGGAGTAGAGCCTAAGCCTGCTGCAATAACCAACCAATCTACATCTAAAGCTTTCTCTCCAAGGTAAACGCGATCGCAGTGACGCATATTCGAGCCATCGGGTTCGGTTGTCGCGATTTTTTGAACTTTAACTCCAAAATGACAGTTAACGCCATTTCTAGCCGCTCCTGTAACTAAGGCTTGAGTCAGGATGGTGGGGTTAACCTGGCGATCGCTGGGAGAATAAACAGCACCGATAATTTCTTCAGATTGGATTTGGGGACATTTTGCCTGAAGGCGTGCTAAATCCCAAATTTCTAATTTCCATCCTTTAGAATGCCGAATTTTGTGTAATTTTTCCCATCTTTCTAATTCTTTCCCAGCCAAACACAGCATAACAATTCCTTGCCGATTAAAAGGGATTTGCATGTCTGTGAGGGATTCTAATTCTGGAATTAGGGTTTCATAGCGTTCCAAGCTTGCTTGGCGCAACTGCCACGCTCTCCCTTTAGTTTTGTGGCTAATTGCCCCCATGAGAACACCAAGGGCAGCACTGGTAGAACCGGAGGCAGGAACCCGTTCGTCGAGGAGCGCAATCTTTAATCCCGGTACTCGACTGAGTTCGTAAGCGATCGCAGCTCCAACGACACCGCATCCAATAATTACTACTTGAGTCATAATAAATGAGATTAGTGCGCTACAGTAAATGGGCAAAGAAGCTTGGCAATTTTTGGGAGGCTGTCGTGAACTGGTGGCAAAAACTCAAGAACAATCCTCTGGCTCGTTTTGGGGCGATTTTACTACTGATTTTTTATTTGGCGGTCATTTTTGCCGATTTCGTTGCCCCTTATAGTCCTTACGCTTCTCAAACAGATGGTTCTTTGTTGCCACCCACCAAAATTTATTGGCGCATTCAGGAAGGTTCCCAACAAGGACAGTGGATAGGCCCTCACGTTTATCCGACAACTCAGAGTCAAACCGACTTAGAAACGGGCGATCGCAAGTTAATAATAGATTATAAAAACCCTTCGCCCGTGCGCCTATTCGCGAAAGGAGATTCCTATAGATTATTTCAAATTCAGCTTCCCTTACCCCCTGCCTTTGAAGAAGTAGAACTGTTCCCTGGCATTGCCTTTGATAGACACCTGTTCGGAACAGAAGGGAAAGGTAAGATAAATATACTCGGAACCGACGAACAAGGACGAGATGAATTCAGCCGTCTCGTTTTTGGTGGTAGGATCAGTCTTTTTATTGGTTTGGTTGGAATTGTTATCTCTTTTCCTTTGGGAATGCTCATTGGTGGGATTTCTGGCTATTTTGGTGGCTGGCTGGACGTTTCTTTAATGCGTCTGGTTGAAGTCTTGATGACGATTCCTGGGATTTATTTGCTAGTTGCCCTAGCGGCAGTTTTACCGCCTGGTTTATCCAGTGCCCAACGCTTTTTGCTGATCGTTCTGATTACTTCCTTTATCAGTTGGTCGGGACTAGCAAGGGTGATCCGAGGACAGGTTCTTTCGCTCAAAGAACAAGAATTCGTCCAAGCTGCGCGGGCAATGGGGGCAAAACCGCTTTACATTATCATCCAGCACGTCTTGCCTCAGACTGCCAGTTACATTATTATTTCAGCAACTCTGGCAGTGCCAGGATTTATTGTCGCTGAATCCGTCTTGAGTCTCATTGGGTTAGGCATTCAGCAACCCGATCCCAGTTGGGGCAATCTTCTTTCGCTATCGACCAATGCTTCAATTATCGTGTTACAGCCTTGGCTAATTTGGCCTCCAGCGATACTGATTATTTTGACCGTGTTGGCATTTAATTTGCTCGGTGATGGTTTGAGAGATGCCCTCGATCCAAGAAGTTTACAGAGAAGAGAATAAGAAGATTTGGGATAACAAAGCGATCGCTCTTTAGGAAAATAAAGTTTTCATCTCTCAGAAATCTCTGACTATCTTTTTCATCTCATCTAGTCCAATTAGACCGCAGACAACAAAATCCGAGAAGAGTTATTTCCCCCACAATTTACTTTTAAAGTAATAATTCTAGCCTCGATCGCTCTCTCTTCGTGAGGTAATTTACCCGTCCCAGAATTGACAGGATAAGCAGGAAAACAAGCACTACTTAAACTAAGTCGCAAGCAATTCCCTTTCGCAATTTTCATGCAAGTTGCTTGCAAAGGAATTCTGACGGGCAATCGATCGAAATTAACTCTAATGTATCCCTGTGTAAAGTTATAAGCCCTACCATCAGAATAGATCTCTGATAACATCGCACAAAGATCGAAACTAGGTGCATCTGCTTGGCAATAAATTTCTACTAGAATATCTCCTGCTATGCTCAAATCTTCTTCTAAAGGGACAGATGTATAAGTTAAAATATCGCTACGAATATCAAGACCAGAACGTTCAAAAGACCCTCCAGGAATTGAAGCATGACCTCCCAATGCGGGGACGGGTCGCCAAGGGTCATGAACTAATGTATCTTCTGAAGATTGGGGATGCGCTGCTACTAATTTCCCATCATCATCTCGAATACTCGCTAAACCATTACTCGTTAAATAATAGGATCTTTGATTATTACTTGGAAAGGCATCGAAATAACGCCATTTATTGCTTCCCATTTCAAATAAGCACACAGGAGGCGCATTCAAAATTTCTGAATCGATTCCTTTAAGGAATTTATCAAACCATGCAATTTGTAATTTATCTATCGAACTGATTGCTGCTTGACCATAATCTACTGCACCAACTTTACGCCCCCAAGGTAAATGCACCCAAGGACCAATAACTAAGTATTGAATAAATTGGGAACGGCTTACCATTTCTTTATAGAAATTCAATGTTCCTCGCAAATAAGGATCGAACCATCCCCCAATATGCAACATTGGTAAATCTACATCCTGCATCATGTTTTTTGGAGAGAGTTTTTCCCAATATTCATCGGGATAGGGATGATTTAACCAAGTATGATAAAAAGAGTCGGGTGCTAATTCTTTTAAAAGGGAAGGATTGGCAGGGATAGGATCGTATAAAGGTAAATTTCGAGAAGCTGTATAGAGTTTTTGAAAAGAGATTTCATCGCCTTGCAAGCGTGCAGTTTCTGCGGCAATTTGAATTGCCCAACCGAGATTTGCTTGCAAACAAAATGCCATATTTTCATATGCCCAATCGCTATATAAATCGTAGGCAACCATCGACGGACAAATAGTTTTTAAGGCGCTAGGACAATTTATTGCTGCATATAATTGGGTCATTCCCTGATAAGAAAAGCCATACATTCCGACTTTTTCCGTACTGCCTGGGAGTTGAGATGTCCAATTAATAGTATCAAATCCATCGTCTATTTCATGAGCAAAAAGATTGAAGTTTCCTTCAGACGATCCTCTGCCTCGAACATCTTGAATGACAACGATATATCCTTGGGCAGCATACCAACTTGGATGGGCATAAACAACCGTAGAAGCAATTGCCCTCCCATAGGGTTGTCGCATTAATAAAACGGGAAATTTTTCGGAACTATCGGGACGATAAATGTCAGCATCTAGTCTTACTCCATCGCGAGTATACATAGATGCTGTTTCTTTTTTTACTTTGAGCATGAGCTAATTTTATTTTTCTAGCTTTTTAGAAGTGTCAAAAGCCAAAGTTAACAACCCAAACAAAAGCAATGTCTGACTTAGAGTCAGCCATTTGGGAATTGAGTTAGTTTTTAATTAGCTTTCAACAGGGTACTAGAGCATCAAGTCGTTGAAGTACGCTCAAATCTTCCTCGTCTAATTGTTCTGGAATGCCGCTGCGAATTAGTTCTGAAAAATCCTCATTAGGCACCATAAAACATAGGGCATACAATCGTTCTGAACTCGGATTTCTAATTTCATGAATTCCTGTCGGTCGAACTAATAAACTATCGCCGGGACGAAGGGGAATTTGTTTGCCATCGCAGATCGCCATACCTTCGCCTTTGAGAATAAAAAACATTTCTACGGCAAAGTTATGACGATGGGTGGGAGTTCTACCGCCCGGATCGAAAATTTCTACGCAAACCGTTAGAGAATCATCAGCAATGGTTGAATCAAAAACGATCGCTAGACGATTACTATCCTGTGGACTAATGCGAAAGACTAAATAGTCTTTGGGAGACTTGACCACAGGAATCATGCAACGCTCTTTCATAGTCAGTTACCAATTATTCCTATTCCCGATCGCTGACTACTACGATAAAACCTGTCTCCTCAAATCTGACTAGATAAAATGTAAAAAATTATGAAATTTTATGAGCGCCAGATGGCATCAGCAACTCGGCAAACGTCGTACATCTCGGCAACGTCGTGAACGCGCAATAGATCGGCAGAACCCGCGATCGCAGCGCAACAAGCGGCAGCAGTTCCCCAAACGCGCAATTTAGGGTCATTGCGATCGAGAATGCGACCGATAAAACTTTTGCGCGAAGGTCCGACTAAGATGGGGACTTCTAGAGAACGGAATTCGCTCAAGCGTCTCAGCAATTCTAAACTCTGTTCGTAAGTCTTGGCAAAACCGATACCGGGGTCGATAATGAGGCGAGAGCGATCGATTCCTGCTTGAATAGCTTGCTCGATCCGCTCTTCAAAAAACTGGTAAATTTCACCCACCAAATCCTCATAATCCGTTAACTGTTGCATGGTTTTAGGAGTACCGCGAATGTGCATTAATACAATGGGAACTCCTAACTCGGCAACGACAGGTAACATCTGGTTATCATACGTCCCTCCTGAAATATCATTCACCAGATCTGCCCCTGCTTCTACCGCTGCTTGAGCGACAGATGCCCTCGTTGTATCGATAGAAATCAGCACGGAAACCTCTTCCTGCAGTGCCTTAATAAGGGGAATAACGCGGTTTAATTCTTCTTCTAAGGAGATTTGTTCTGCACCCGGTCGCGTGGACTGACCGCCAACATCAATAATATCTGCCCCATCTGCAACCAGTTTCTTTGCCTGTGCCAAAGCAGCATCGAGAGTATCGAACTCGCCCCCATCGCTAAAACTATCGGGAGTAACGTTCAAAATTCCCATCAGATAAGTGCGTTCTCCCCAATGGAAAGTATGGTCTCGGATAGTTAAAGGGGTAATCATTGTTTGTTTGTCCCTTGTCATTAGTCATTTGTCTTTTGTGGTTTAATGGACGACCGATAACCAATGACTAATAACTACTAACTACTGATAATTTACAATCCGAGCGAAACTAGTAGGGTCTAAACTCGCACCTCCCACTAAAGCGCCATCAATTTCTGGTTGCGCCATAATTTCGTCGATGTTATCGGGTTTAACCGAACCGCCATATTGAATGGTGACATTGGAATTGGTCAATTGAGCGCGAATCAAACCAATGACGCGATTGGCTTCTAGGGCTTCGCAGGTATCCCCCGTGCCGATTGCCCAGATAGGTTCGTAAGCAATTACCAAATTATGTTGGTCTACGTCTACTAAGTCTTTTTTCAACTGATTGATAATGATATTTTCGGTTTCGCCTGCATCCCGTTGTGCCTTTGATTCGCCCACACAGAGAATCGGCGTTAGACCGTGGCGTTGAGCGGCTTTTAGGCGCAGATTCACTGTTTCGTCTGTTTCTCCAAAATATTGTCGGCGTTCGCTGTGACCGATAATGACGTAACTCACGCCGATTTCTGCGAGCATCGGTGCAGCAATTTCGCCTGTGTAAGCACCTTCATCCGCCCAATGGACATTTTGCGCTCCCAGTTCGATCCGACTGCCGTGTAGACCTTTAGACAGCGCTCCCAAAGCTGTAAAGGGAGCACACAGAATAATTTTTCTCGCTTCGTCTGTATCTTCTATCTTCGATTTAAAGGCTTGTACGAACTCCAAGGCTTCTTCTTGGGTTTTGTACATTTTCCAGTTACCAGCAATGATAATTTTTCGCACAGCTTTAACTTAGGTCAACTTCTACACATATTGCTCCATTAAGTTTAAAGCTTTAAGGGACTCTATTAAAGAGTTGGCAGGAAATTTTGATGCTCAGTCTTAGCATTTTTCTTCTTTAACCCAAGTCAGACTCACCCATTCTCCTTTATCGCCATAGCTGCGAATAATTCGCTGTCGTTGGGTAGGAGAAATTAACCAACCTACTTCTAGAACGAAACGCTGCCGGGGTTTGATTTTCACGGGACAGTTGCAGGACGCGCCATCGGGGAAGAGTAGAATTTGTACGGGTGGGTCGCTGCGATCGAAATGCACAATTGAGCCTGTTATGGTTGCCGTCGATGCGATCGCGCGATCGCCAAACGTCAGTCTTTGCTCTAATTGGTTATTATCGAGAAGGGAAACTTGAAGGCGAGTAGAACAAGTATCGGAGGGTCGAAAGTCGGGATAGATCGTGACGGCTTCTCCCTGCCATTCCCCCAAAAGCTGGTCTACCGTTAGAGGCGGTCGTTCTGGCGCATTCGATCCAGCTAATTTTTCGCGAATTAGGGTGAGTTGGTCGAAATGACTGTCAGCATTAAATAACATTACCAGACGCAGACGGCGATCGCCCTCGATCAGTCCAAACTCTGCCCCAAATTCAGAAAAAGGCCCCCATTGCATCGACCCTTGAGAAAAAGCCCCATTCTCAAAGAATAAAATGCTTCGACTTAAGGAACTGTAATCTAGCACTAAATCCTGGGGCGGTTGACCGGGAGGAAAGCGACGAACGACTTGATGAATTTTTGTATTATTATCTTGTCCTTCCAAAGAAACTATCGTGGGCGTGTCTTCTATAAATTTTCCTTGGGGCGAGAAGCGAGTAAATGAGCCGTGCCATTCGCCAAGATTCTTAAGTAAATATTCCCATTGAGAGGACATAGTTGTGCCTATTGCATCAGTTCGATTGGAAATTTTGAGGGTATTCTGTTCGCAGAACCCAATGACAAAATCTTAAGATATAAAAAGTACCGCAGGGAGAAATAATGGGAACAATCAGACTAATGCACGCCAAGTTACATCGGGTGCGAGTCACAGAAGCTAATGTCAATTATGTCGGGAGCATCACTATCGATGAGGAATTATTAAATCGAGTTGGTATTCTTCCTCTTGAAGAAGTTGATGTCATCAACCTCAATAATGGCAAACGATGGTCAACCTATGCGCTTCCGGGAGAGGCAGGCAGTGGCGAGATTTGTCCCAATGGCGGTGCGGCATTGCTGTGCCAGCCTGGAGATATTCTAATTATTTATGCTTATGAAGAACGCGATCGCGCAGAAGTTTTACGTAACGGACATGAAGCGCGTGTTATCGTGGCAGACGAGAAAAATCGCACTCAACAATTTTTTTACCAAACTCTAAACCCGTCTGAGAGTGGAGATAAAGTTAAATTTCAGTCTTGGGATCTGAGTGAGAGTAATGGTCACGAGCTGATTTCTTCCCAAATCTAGCTTTGGAGCGCGAGGTTTAGCGTCGGCAGAAGCGGGCAGGATGCCCGCACTATAATTAAACTTACTTTTAGAATCGAGCATTTAAAATTTAGGATCTAATATTATGGCTGTTCGTCGAGATACGATCTGGGAAAGATTTTTAAAACCGATTTTTCAACTTTTTTTAATCGATGAAGATAAGCTATTACAGTTATATAAATCGATCGATTGGGAAAAAGAAAGCGATCGCTTTCGCCAACCGAACTTAACTTATCCCGAATATTACAGTTCTCAAAATTTCCACGGCATCCAAGGCGGTTACTTAAATGGAGATGCTCCAGTAACCTACGATCCCATTACCCAGTACGTACTACCTCCCAACGAAACTTGGGTGCGTCAAGGAGTCATTGAAGCGATCGAAGGACAGCCGCGCAGAATACTAGACTTGGGTTGCGGTACGGGTTCGACAACGCTGATGCTCAAACAAGCTTTTCCCGAAGCAGAAGTTATCGGAATCGATTTGTCACCTTATATGCTAATTATGGCAGATCGTAAAGCTAGGCAAGCCGGACTGGAAATTCAATGGCTGCACAGCAAGGCTGAGGATACGAAATTTCTAGATACTTCGTTTGATGTCGTGACTGCTTCTTTGCTATTTCATGAAACGCCGCCAAAGGTTGCGCGAGCGATTTTGCGAGAAGCGTTTCGTCTCCTAGTACCTGGAGGACAGGTTATTATCCTCGATGGCAATCAAAAAACCCTTCTACATACAGATTGGCTGACCGAGATTTTTGAAGAACCTTATATCAAAGACTATGCAGCGGGAAGCGTTGATGCTTGGATGGGTGCGGCAGGATTTGAAGCCGTGCGAACCCAAGAAATTTGGTGGGTGCATCAGGTAACGCGAGGAATGAAACCCACGCCAGTTGAAGATTCTTCGATCGCAACGCCTCAGATGGAAGAAACTAGCGATACTATTTTGGTTCCCGTGGGATAGAATTCATTGGCAAGAAATCGCAGTTGCATATTCTCTAATTTAACTATGGATTCTAATTTAACTATGGATCTTTCAAACTCAAACACTGCCAAGAATTTGTCTGAAGCTTTTGCTGGAGAGTCGATGGCTAACCGCAAGTATCTTTTTTTTGCAGAAGTGACTCGTCAGCTTGGCATGACAGAACTTTCCAAACTGTTTCGAGAGACGGCAAATCAGGAAACCGAACACGCCTTTGCCCATTTTCGATTGATGCATCCCGAATTGGCAGTAGAAAATGCCGCTTCCCTAAGTGAAGAACAAAAAAAGGCGATCGCGGCTCGCTGTTTAGAACTGGCAATTGAGGGAGAAACCTACGAATACACTACTATGTATCCTAACTTTGCGGCAGAGGCTCGCGGCGATCGCGATCGCTCGGCGGCAGCAGAATTTGAACAACAAGAGGCTGAGTCTCGCGAACATGCCCGTATTTTTCGCAAAGCTGCCCACAACTTCGGGTTGTTGACTCATATCGAAAATCATCACGCGCGTCAGTATAGCGAAGCACTTCAAGCGCTCGCTGGCGTGGCTCCTTTAGCCAAAGCCGCTAGCGGCGATCCCGCCACTCAAAAATGGATTTGTCGGCAATGTTCGATGATTTACGATCCGGTTGCAGGCGATCCCGATTCTGGGATTGCTCCAGGAACGCCTTTTGAAGCAATTCCCAACGATTGGCATTGTCCCATCTGCAAAGCTGCCAAAAACTTGTTTGTCCCTTACGAAGAGGCGGCTGCCGCATAAATTTTAAGGGTTTTTTATAGGGCTGAGTTGAGTTTGTAGGCGATCTCTAGTGCGATCGCGCAAGCCAACTCAGTTTCATAATGTTTCTTAGAAAAAAATATTATTATTTAATATTAGTGCGATCGGTTAGGATTTCATATCCGGTTTCTGTCACTAAAACTGTATGCTCAAATTGAGCGGATAGAGAATTATCAACAGTTACAACCGTCCAGCGATCGCGCAAGGTTCGAGTATGTTTTGACCCGGCATTAACAATTGGTTCGATCGCCAATGTCATGCCTGCTCGCAATTTTATATTTGGTAATTGATTTGTCCGAAAATTGAAAACTGAAGGTTCTTCATGAAGATTTCTTCCCACGCCATGACCGACGTAATCTTCTACAACACTAAATTTATTAGCTTTGATATGGTCTTCGATCGCACCTGCAATATCTAATAAATAATTTCCCGCTTTGACTTGTTCAATTCCTTTATATAAAGCTTCCTCAGCAACGCGAATCAATTTGGCAACTTTGGGGGAAACTTTGCCAACGGCAATAGTAATGCAAGAATCGCCATGATAGCCTTGGTAATAAGCTCCTGTATCAACCTTTAAAACGTCACCAGCACGAATCACTTTTTTTGAATTGGGAATCCCGTGAACGACTTCATGATTGATGCACGAACAAATCGAAGCTGGAAAGCCGTAATATCCTTTAAAACTTGGAGTAGCGCCCATTTCTCGAATCCGCTGTTCGGCATAAGCATCTAAGTCAGCCGTTGTCATCCCAGGTTGCACCATTTGCGAGATTTCTTTGAGAACCGTTGCGACAATCCTAGCTGAGGCGCGCATGATTTCTATTTCTTGCGGCGACTTGATTTCTATACCGCGACGACTTTTTTTTGCGCGAGGCTGTCCGCTTTGCTGTTGTTTTGGCTGACTCTTAGAGAAAGTTTTGGGCGAAAAGATATTGGTGAGGATGTTCATTGAATCTATACAAATAAATACGATCGCCATAGAATTTAGATCTTAAATTAATTTAAGCAGCGATCGGATCTATTCATATCTCAATTAACAAGAATTGCAATCGGCGCTAGATGCTGGAGGTGCGATCGCGTCTGTATCCGCAGACTGAACTTCAACAACTCCTCGGAACATATTCATCCCACAGGTAAACTCGTATCTGCCAGGTTTTTCTGGCGTAAACTCAATTGGTGTAATCTTATTAAGCGGCAATGCTTGAGCGATTCCAAAGTCAGGAAAACGGACTTCTTCTAGACAACTGCTGGCATCTTTGCGAACAAAGTTTAGCCGCACTTTTTGACCCGCTTGAACTACTATTTGGCTAGGTTCGTAACCACCATCTACAGTAACGGTTACTTCTTGGATTCCGGCTTGTGCGATCGCTCTTGCAGACTTAGGCTTACTGAGTAAAAACCACCAGAGTTCCAAACCAATCAGTCCCAATCCGCCTAACGTTACAGCAATTTTATTGACTATCGGTTGTTCGATCCTCTGAAACTGTTCGGTTGGCTGGTTTTGAGATGGTTGTATTCGATCCTGGTGAGGCATTTGGGCAACAGCTTTCCCAGAAACTATTCTTAACACCAGTCCTAAACTCGCGATTGTACTTACAAGGACGGTTTTGTTAACCATTGTCAAACCTCCTATACAATCGCTCCCAGCAGAAATCCCAATCCTGCCAACGTCCCGAAAAATGTGTTTTTCTGAAGCATCATCATTCTCCTAATGAACTAACCAAGTGTTTTCGGTTGAAAGTTCCGTAACCGCAGCGCATTGGTTACTACCGACACCGAACTAAACGCCATCGCTGCACCTGCAATAATGGGACTGAGTAGCCAACCAAAGAAGGGAAATAGAACTCCAGCGGCAATGGGAATGCCAGCCACGTTGTAAATAAAAGCAAAAAAGAGATTCTGACGGATATTGCGAATTGTGGCACGACTTAGTTGAATGGCAGTAACAATTCCTTGTAAGTCGCCAGAAATGAGCGTGATATCGCTAGCTGCGATCGCGATATCGGTTCCCGTACCAATCGCCATTCCTACGTCTGCTTGCGCTAAAGCAGGTGCGTCGTTGATCCCATCTCCTACCATTGCAACAATCTTGCCTTCCGATTGAATTTGTTCTACAACAGCAGCTTTTTGGTCGGGGCGAACTTCAGCCTCTACTCGCTTAATACCTACTTCGCGGGCGATGACTTCAGCAGTGCGACGATTATCTCCCGTCAACATTACCACTTCTAGCCCCATTTTCTGTAAGGAGCGAATGGCTTGGGCTGACGAGGGTTTTACTGCATCAGAAATGCCCACAATCCCCTCAAATTTGCCATCGACAGCCATCCAAATAACAGTTTTACCGAGATACTCAAGACGCTCCCAATCCTTGTGTAGGGCGCTAGTATCGATGCCTAACTCGTTCATCCAACGGTGCGTTCCGATTTGCACCCATCGATCCGAGACATAACCTTGTACGCCGCTACCCGCAAGCGCTTCAAATTCTTTAGAATCTGCTAGTTCTACCCCTTGAGATTGGGCATATTGCACCACGGCTTCCGCTAGAGGATGTTCGGAATTTCGTTCGACGGATGCCGCCAGACGCAGTAAATTTAACTCGTTACCGTTAGCTATTCCCTTGACGCTTACAAAATCAGTTACAGTAGGTTTACCTTGGGTTATTGTACCCGTTTTATCCAGGACGATCGCGCTCAGTTTATGCGCCATTTCCAGACTTTCTGCATCTTTGATGAAGATACCGTTTTCTGCCCCTTTTCCCGTTGCGACCATAATTGAAGTTGGGGTAGCTAAACCCAAGGCACAGGGACAGGCGATAATCAACACGCTGACTGTGGGAATCAACGCTATTGTCACATTGCCCGTGGCATTATACCAGATGATAAACGTCGCGATCGCAATGGCAATAACGACAGGCACAAACCATCCCGTCACGCGATCTGCCAATCGCTGAATCGGTGCTTTGGAACCTTGCGCTTGCCGCACTAGCTTGACAATTTGCGCTAAAAATGTATCTTTCCCCACTCGCGTGGCACGGAATTTAAAGCTGCCTGTTTTATTCATCGTCGCGCCAATCACTTCATTGCCAGGATGTTTCTTTACAGGGACGCTTTCACCCGTCACCATCGCTTCATCAATGGTCGAGGAACCTTCTACGATTTCACCATCGACGGGGATTTTTTCCCCCGGACGCACTAGAACGATATCTCCCAAAACCACTTCGGCAATCGGAATATCCACTTCTTGATTATTACGAATAACCCGCGCTGTTTTCGCTTGCAAACCCATCAGCTTGCGCATCGCTTCTGAAGTTTGTCCCTTGGCACGGTTTTCCAATAGCCGTCCGAGCAAAATTAAGGCAATAATTACCGATGCCACTTCAAAGTATACATCGGGTCTAAGTCCCCGATCGAGAAACCACTGGGGGAAGAAGGTGGGAAATAGGGAATAGAGGTAAGCTGCACCCGTGCCAATCGCCACCAGCGTATCCATCGTCGCTGTATGGCGTTTAAAAGCTTTCCAAGCGTTGATAAAAAAGGACGAACCACACCAAAACAGTACGGGAGTAGTCAGCACTAATTGTAGCCAAGCATCATGCAACCAGATGGAAATGAAGGGAATGTCTAATCCCGTCATAGCAGGCAGCGAACCAATGACTAAAATAGCACCGATAACACCACTAACCCACACCTTACGGGTTAGTTTTCGATTTTCGGCAAGTCGTTCTCGTCGTTCCGCATCGTCTTCTGGAACAAGTATGTCATCTTGCATGGGTACAGCAGAATATCCCGCCGCATCCACGGCATTCTGAATGGCTGCTATGTTAGTTTTACTGGGGTTATAAGTAACGGTGGCAAGTTCTGCGCCAAAATTGACGCTGCACGCCTCAACGCCTGGTACTGAGCGGATCGCATTTTCAATGTTCCTGGCACAAGAGGCACAACTCATCCCTCTGAGTTTTAAACTGGTATTTTCCATCGACCACCTCCAAACATAAATATTTAGGCAATCGGATAACCTGCTGCTGCGATCGCTCGTGCGACTCGCTTTCTGAGACTTGCGTTCTCTGTGCTAGCGACTACTTTCATTGTGATGTCTCCAGCAAACTGGAGAGTCAAGAGGCGAAAGAAAATTGCTTGAACATTTATGCGATCGCTTGTAAATAGGCAGGCAAAATTATATACACGTAGTGCGTCGCGAGCTGCTAGAAGCTGGCATTGTATCGATACTGGAAATTAATTCTGCTTATCTACTGAATTAGGGTTGACTCTCCAGTTAACTAGAGATTCCAGAATAGAAACAGGAAATTTTTAGAGAGATTTGAAAGTCTATGCAACTCCTGTCTATGAAAAAAAGCTTTTTGGCATTGACTTTAGTAGCAAGTACTGCTCTTGGCGCAACCTTGACCGCCTGTTCGGATTCTAACCAAAATGCCAGCACGGCTCAAAATTTACCTGCTACTGAAGCTGACAATAAACAAATGGAACATAATGGTTCCATGAATCATAGTATGGAGATGGATTTGGGACCTGCCGATGCCGACTATGATTTACGCTTTATTGATGCGATGGTTTTGCACCATCAAGGTGCGGTAGTAATGGCAAAAGAAGTGCAGCAGAAGTCAAAACGCCCCGAATTGAAACAGCTAGCAGATGAGATTATCGAAGCACAAGAAAAAGAAATCGCCCAGATGCAACAGTGGCGAAACGCTTGGTATCCAAAAGCTGGAGAGCAACCAATGGCTTGGTACTCCCAAATGGGTCACATGATGTTAATGTCTCCCGAACAGATGAAAGCAATGCGCATGGATAGGGATTTAGGAAAAGCTGATGCTGAGTTTGATTTGCGCTTTCTCAATGCGATGATTCCTCATCATGAAGGTGCACTGACTATGGCACGGGATGCTTTGAGTAAGTCTCAACGTCCTGAAGTGAAGCAGCTTGCTGAAAATATCATCACTTCACAGCAAAAAGAGATCGACCAAATGAAACAGTGGCAACAAGCTTGGTATAGGCAATAATATCCTAACGAAGTGAAGAATCTACCAGATCCTTCGCTTCACTACGTTACGCTCGGTATGAGACAACGATCTTTTGATAAGTATTCAACCCAACCTGATATAATACCAATTTCCTAAATCCTTGCTACAGATAGGGAAAGATAGGAGTTTGGGAAGTGTGAGAGGAGATCTATAGCGATTTTTCGCAAGATTTTAGGGAATTCATATTACGAATGATCGAGCTATTATCATTCATCAATAAATAATATTTTTTATTAGCCTTACCCTAGAGAGTAAACCCTTGAGATCTTCTACTGTTGTATCGCAGTCACACTTAGTATAAATTGTTAAAATTTTTTCTATGCCTGGAATCTCTCCCATAAAGACGACACCATTGAAAGCCGGACTGTTGGTTGTGAAGGCTATATAGCCAGAAAGATCGCCCTGTTTGTAATCTAATACATTTACATTGTCTGAACCTGGGGTTGGATTTCCCTGTGGGTCATAGTCATACCTTATCGTCTGTATAGCTTGTTCTCTTAAACTTATCGAGTTGTCCTTATCCACTAATTCAATCACTTCAGAATAGTAGCCACCTCCTCCGGTACCCCCCCCTCTAGCAACGCACTGAGAAAAGCTCAAAGTCATCGGGATGAAGAATTTCTACAGACCCATCATTTCGTTTCATAATTCTGTAGTTGTTGGGAATATCGACTTCTATACCGAATTCAGGTAACTTTATGGTTTTGTAGGTAGAAGAAGCAGGTTCGTAGTTTTCATCACCAGAACACAATTCTGGTTGGGCTTGGATTTTTTCTGGATAGATAGAATTAACTAACAACAAAAGCGAACCTGTTGCGAGTATTGCCAAGGAAAACTGCCGTGTTCCCATAAATTATCCTAAATAAACGATTAATTAGGTTCTTAAGCTATCTTATCGCAATGAGAAAAAATTTAAATTTTAGGATGCGATCGCCTGACCTTTCCTTTACACCTAGTTCACTCCTTCAAATCACTATCTTTAATACACTCAATAGCTTAAGCAGCCATCCTCTTGACTCTCTACTTAAGTGGAGAGTCTACCCTTAAGTGACAGACCCATCTTTCAGATTGTAGTTGCCAAAGGAGTGACTATGCCAAAAATTAACCGAAGACAGTTTCTTGTTCTTAGTGCAGCTGGTGCGGTGACAGCATCCGTAGCGAATTGCGCGATCGTACAAAGCAATAAAACACCTGCTGCTTCCTCTAAACTCTACAAAAGCGCTAATGGCTTACTAGAACTGAATCTCGAAGCAGGAAATCGCCCTGTTAACCTAGCAGGCATACAAGCCTATCTGATGAGTTATAACGGACAAGTGCCCGCACCGCGCCTAGAAGCAAAAGCAGGCGATGCCGTTCGCATTCTCTTCACCAATAACCTATCTCAACAAACTAACTTGCACTATCATGGACTACACGTTCCTCCCACTGGCAATGCAGATAATCCCTTCCTGAGCATTGAGCCAGGAGAAAGTTTAACTTATGAATTTATTATTCCTAAAAACCATCCCTCCGGCACCTTCTGGTATCATCCTCACCATCACGGTTATGTTGCCGAACAGTTATTTGCTGGATTAGCAGGTCTATTTATCGTTCGAGGCGAATTAGATGAAATTCCTGAAATCCAAGCAGCAAAAGAAGAATTTTTGGTGTTAAAAGATTTTGATTTAGATGAAAGTGGACGCATTCTACCGCCAAACCACATGGCTATGATGTTGGGACGCGAAGGGCAATTACTGACGGTTAACGGTCAAATCAATCCCCATTTATCCCTCGCTAAGGGCGGCTTACTACGCTTGCGAATTCTCAATGCTTCTCCTTCTCGATTTTACCGACTCTCTCTAGAAAATCATCCGCTTTATTTAATCGCTACAGATGGAGGAGGGATAAACGCACCTGTAGAATTAGAAGAACTGCTACTCGCACCTGGAGAACGGGCAGAAGTGTTGGTGCGCGGGGAAAAAGAGCCAGGACAGTATCGTCTATTAACTTTACCCTACGATCGCGGCGGAATGGGAATGATGGGCGGTCATATGATGGGACAAAATTCTCAAACCAGCCCTCAAGTTTTGGCAACCTTAAGTTATCAAGGTTCCGTTGCTACCCTGCCTTTACCCGAACGACTCATCCCCGTAGAAACGTTACCAGAACCAGAAACCGTAAGGCGTTTTGAATTATCGATGGCAATGGGTTCCGGTATGGGAATGGGTATGATGGGTTCTGGTATGGGAATGAGTTTTACCTTCAACGGACAAACATTTGACATGGCTCGAATTGATACCCAGGTTAAACTGAATACGATTGAAGATTGGGAGTTAATTAACGTCGATCCAGACCGCATGGATCATCCTTTCCATTTGCATATCAATCGCTTTCAGATTGTATCGCGCAATGGGCAGCCAGAACCTTATCGCGCTTGGAAAGATACGGTTTTAGTACGTGGCAGCGAAAACGTCCGCATTCGCATTCCTTTCCGCGATTTTGCTGGCAAGACAGTTTATCACTGCCACATTCTCGACCATGAGGATTTGGGCATGATGGGAATTGTTGAGATTAAATCTGCTGCATAAATCTAATTTTTCTAAACCTATCCCACAACATTAGTGACAAGTTAAGGTGAAAAGCAAGATTTCAAGAAGCTTTTGGGCAGAGGGAAAAAGTAGTAACTTCATGGCAAAATAAGCGATAAAGAGCAACTAGACAACCAAATGTCTCAAAAAACCAACCGCGACCATGCAAAAAAGACCCAACGCCCAATGGCACAGGATGCAGCGATCGCTTCTCAATTAGAACATAGCTTATCCCTAAATTAACAAACAATGCTCAAGCGATCGCTCAAAGCCTCACCTGCCGGAATCATCAAAGCCAAACAAGCATTTGCGCGCAAACAATGGTCCCAGGAGTACCTAGCAGCCCAGGTAGGCTTATCTACTCGCAACTCGGTTTGGAAATTTTTTGCAGGCAGACCAATCGAACGCCATATTTTTCTGGAAATCTGCTTTCAGTTAGACCTCGATTGGCAAGAGATCGCTGACTTGCCTGACGCAAATCCTCAGCCTTCAAGCCAATCTCCTAGTGCCCAGGAAAACTTGGCTTCCCAAGACTGGATACAACAACTAAAAGGACAGATCCAAGCTCAGTGCGGTATTGTCCAGTCTTTTTTTGATGTCAACCAGCCTCTCAAACTCGATCGCGTTTATACCGATGTTAACGTCCTGACCTCTTTAAGCAATCAGCGATGGTTAGAAGTATCAGATTTACAAACTTCCTCATCAGTATCTAGGCGTTTCGATTTATTTGAGCCAAATCGCAAAACTATTTCGGCACTAGATGCGATTACCAGCAATTCCAGGCTAGTCATTTTAGGAAAACCGGGTTCTGGCAAGACGACTTTTTTACAACACCTAGCTTTACTGTGCATTGAAGGCAAATTTAAAGCCGATTGCCTTCCTATCTTTATTTCTCTGAGAATTTTTGCCACCCAGGTAAAAGAGACGCACGATTTTAGTCTAGCAAACTACATCAGTCGAACTTGGGGCAGCTATGGAATCTCTAGCAAACAAGTTGAAACCTTAATCCGTCAAGGAAAGGTACTGATTTTATTAGATGGACTGGAGGAAATTTCCCCAGAAGATAGCGAACCGATCCTCGCGCAGATCCAGCAATTTGCCGAAGTCTACTACCAAAACGCGATCGCGATTACCTGTCGTATTGGTATTCAAGCTTATCCTCTGCGCGGGTTTACTTATGTTGAGTTGGCAGATTGGAATCTCAGCCAGGTCGAAACTTTTGTGCAAAAGTGGTTTGTGGCGACTAATCGGGAGTCTGAAACGGAAGGACTCGCTAAAGCTGCCCAATTTTTAGAATTATTGAAGCGTCCAGAAAATCTACCGATTTTAGAACTGGCTGTCACCCCAATCTTGTTAAGTTTATTGTGTTCGGTTTTTCAAGCGCGATCGAGCTTTCCTGCTAAACGTTCTAAACTCTACCAAGAAGCTTTAGAAATTTTACTCGGTCGTTGGGATCGCTCTAGAGGCATTCAAAGAGAGCAAACCTACTACAATTTATCCTTACCCGACAAAATTAAACTCTTTAGCCAGATTGCGGCAACAACATTCGAGCAGGGAAATTATTTTTTTGAAGGAAGCGACGTTCAAAATATTATCGCTGACTATTTGCTCGCCTTACCTCAAGTCAATCCCGATCCAGAAATACTATGGTCTCATAGTGAAGAACTTCTCCACACCATTGAGAGACAACATGGGTTGCTAGTAGAAAGAGCTAAGGGAATTTATTCTTTTTCCCATCTGACCTTTCAAGAATACCTGACCGCTCGGAAAATCGTCGCTAGCCCCAATTCTCAAACCCTACAAGAATCCTTGCAGCGTTTAGCTATTCATGTCGCCGAACCGCAATGGCGAGAAGTTATTTTCTTGACGGTGGGAATGCTACCGAGTGCCGATTTTTTACTCGAACAGATGAAAGTGCAAGTCGATTCCTTACTAGCGGCAGAATCTCGATTAGAACAGTTTATTCGTTCTATTGATGAAAAAGCGCGCTCTCTAAACGTACCTTATCAAAACGCCGCTGTCAGAGCTTTTTATTTCGGTTTGTTACAAAGTCGAGATTTAAATTTAGCGACATCCCTTGATGTAAAATTGGCAAGCGATCTCGCTCCCGAACTAGCTTTGGATGTCGCTCTGATTCGTGCTTTTACCCTTAGTTTAACTCTGTTAGATCGTCCCGAATTGGAGCAGATTTTAGAATTGAGCTTTGCGCTAGATTTAGAGCGACGTTTCCCGATGGAAGAAGGACTTAAGCAAGCACTGCAAGATCTCAAGGATAGACTGCCAAATTCAGCAGAAGGATTAGATAGTTTACAAACTTGGTGGAAAACTAACGGTCAAAGTTGGTGCGATCGCTTTAGACATTTAATCATCAAACATCGCCATATCGGTCAAGATTGGCAATTTAACTTACAACAACAAAACTTGTTATACCAGTACTACGCGGCAAATCAGTTTTTGGTAGATTGTCTTAACAATCAATGCCAGGTCGATCCCGTTCGGCGAGAAGGGATTTTAGAAACGTTGTTACTACTTTAATATGACAGGATTTCGCTACGAGAAGCAAAATTCTGTTTTAAAACCAGTCCGCTACGAATATCATTAAGAGAGATTTGATTGAAAGCAAATTCAATGGCATGAGCTAAATCAGGATAAGTTCTCGCACCAAGAGATCGTAAAATGCTTTTCTGCTGAATTAGATGTGTGCGTTAAATCGCTAGCGAGAGCAGATTGGCTAGGTCAGAAAATCGCTCTATTTCTAATTTTTCCCAAGTGCGATCGCTGTTGCACCTATGAGCGCATAGCAGTCCCCATAGCTGTTTTTGAGTAAATATGGGAGCGATTAACAGCGATCGCACGTTCGCTTGACGCAAGGATGCGATCGCATCTGAAGATAATTCGGCGCGATCGAGATTGTCAATGGCTAGGACTTGTCCCGGATGGTATTGCAAATCTAGCTTCCCAAAAGGGAAATCTTTAACAGAAGGACGATCTGACGCGACGGATTCGACTATTTGCTGGTTCGCCTTTTGATAAAAAACAATTCGTTCGACTTGAAAAAATTCCCGAATTTTAGAGATAATCGTTGGTATAATGTCCCAACTGTTGTCAAAATTAGACAACTGCTGGATAATTTCTCTGACTAACTTCTCCCAGTTCTGCTGCTGTCCTAGTTGTATAGCGATCGCGTCGGCATTAATTAACGCCTCAGAAGCACTCAACAGGCGCTGTACTCTCTGAAAAAGAACTGCCCAATGGATGGGTTTAGTGAGGTAATCCGTCGCTCCTGCTTGAAAGGCTTGGTCGATTGACTCGCAATCGTCGAGAAAGGTTAGCATGAGAATCGGGATCTGCATCCCGCTAGTTAAAGAACGCAGGCGCTGACAGCAGGTAAATCCGTCCATTACTGGCATCACTGCGTCTAACAAAACGATATTGGGTTGGCAACGCGCATATTTAGCTAAACATTCCTCGCCATTAGCAGCTTCTTCAACCTGATAGCCTTTGCTTTGAATTGCCAGCTTGAGTAACGAGCGGATAGAGTTATCGTCATCGGCAATTAAAATTAGAGGCGCTTTCTCGTTAGTCATAGGAGATTTTGTAGGATATTTTTGACTTGTTGGTACTGGGCTTCTAATTCCAGCGAAGATGCTTGAACTTTCGCAAGGTTGCCAGAACGGGCTAAATTTTCCAATTGCTTGCAAAGTTTAGCAAATCTTACTGCGCCTAAGGTGGCACTACTCGAACCTAAAGCATGGGATGACTGGCGCAATTGTTCTAAATTTGAAGAAGCGATCGCGTCTCGAATCTGTTCGAGATGTTGCGGTGCTGTTTTTAAATATTCCTCAATCAGATGGGCGATAAATTCATCAGCTTGGGCACCTACCATCTCGCGGATAGAATCTAGTACTTTAGCGTCTAAAATCAAATCTTCTGCTTGGTGCGTCTGAGGTTGGCTTTCTTGACGGTTAGCGCGATCTTTTTCTAACCGTAGAGCGGCTTTTTCTAATGCCTGGAGTAATTCGATTTCGCGGATAGGTTTGCTGATGTAGTCGTTCATCCCCACCGCCAAGCATTTCTCGCGATCGCCTTTCATGGCGTAGGCTGTCACGGCAATTAACCAGGGACGCTGACTGGGTTTCCATTCCTCGGCAATGCGTTGAGCCGCTGTCAATCCGTCCATTTCTGGCATTTCTACGTCCATCAATACCACATCATAGGGCGCTTGTCGTAAGGCGCGAATCGCTTCCCATCCATTACCCGCCACATCAGCCCGATATCCCAGTTTTTGTAGGATTAGTAAAGCAACTTGTTGGTTAATACTGTTATCTTCTGCCAGGAGAATCCGTAAGGGAAAGGGTTTAGAAACGGTAGTTTCAATCTTTTGGTTACTGGAAGACGTTTGGGCGATCGCCATTTCAGATGAAGCAGAAGTTTCTGAAACCGACTTTTGCCAGAATATCTGCACGAGAGCGTCGTAGAGTTGAGATTTTTTCACCGGATTCTGAAGCCAAGCGACAAACTGAACTGGGGTGCTTTTTTGCAATTCTTTTGGCGACAAATTAACGGCTGTGAGCATCATTAAAGGCAATGCTCGACACTCTGGTAACGCCTGGATGGATTCAGCAAGTTCTATTCCATTCATTTTCGGCATTTGTAGGTCAAGAATTGCCAAGTCAAAAGATTCTCCTTGACGCAACCAACAGAGAGCTTGAGATCCCGAATCGGCCGCGCGAGGAAGCATTCCCCACGATTGAGTTAGCTGGGTCAACAATTCTCGATTAACCGGATTATCATCCACAATTAAGATGCGTTTTCCTTTCAGTTGCGCCTGACAATCGCTAGGGGTCAAAGTAGAAGAAAAAGGGGCAGC
Source organism: Pleurocapsa sp. PCC 7327 (assembly GCF_000317025.1). Classification (NCBI taxonomy): domain Bacteria; kingdom Bacillati; phylum Cyanobacteriota; class Cyanophyceae; order Pleurocapsales; family Pleurocapsaceae; genus Pleurocapsa; species Pleurocapsa sp. PCC 7327. The sequence goes on from NC_019689.1 coordinate 1,383,103, forward strand.
TTTGGCAGCGATGGTAAAATAAAAGGTCGAACCTACCGTTGAGATAGTATCCCAATTTTCTTGGGAACGTAACCAGCGAGGAGGGGCTGCGCCAGCAACCGTCCCGTGACTTTCCATCCAAATGCTTCCCCCCATCATCTTTGCCAGACGCTTGCAGATAGCTAACCCCAAACCTGTCCCGCCATATTTGCGAGTCACTGAGGCATTAGCTTGGCTGAAAGACTGAAAGAGAAATCGTTGTTGTTGGGGGGCGATGCCGATTCCCGTATCTTTGACCATAAATTGAATTTCGTAGGCTTGTTCGGCTTTGTTGACGAGGGAAGCGGTTACAGCAACGCGAATTTCTCCTGCGTCGGTAAACTTGACCGCATTGCCCAGTAGATTTACCAAGATTTGACGGACTCTGGTAATGTCACCGACGATCGCGCGGGGAACTTGGGGATCGATCTGATAAATGACTTGGAGGTTTTTGGCAACCGCTTTGGGTACGATTAAATTGAGTGCTTCCTCAACACAAGATTGCACTTCAAAGGGATAGGCTTCTAATTCCAGCTTGCCAGACTCAATTTTGGAAAAATCGAGAATATCATTCAAAATAACTAGCAAAGCTTCGCTGCTACTGCGAATCGTTTCGGCAAACTGTCGCTGTTGGGAAGATAAATCTGTATCCAATAACAGTCCCGCCATGCCAATGACAGCATTCATCGGCGTGCGAATTTCATGGCTCATAGTAGCGAGAAATTCGCTTTTGGCGAGGTTAGCTGCGTCTGCCGCTTTTTTCGCCGCACTCAATTCTTGATTTTGTCGTGCTAATTGTTCGCGGTGGCTCTTTTCCCGTTCTAATAGCTGTGCCTGGGCTAAAGCAATTCCCACTTGCGCCGCTACGGCTTCGAGCCATTCTACCTCATCCCGTTCCCAGTGTCGCACCGAGCTGCATTGGTGAAGCACCAAGACTCCATAAGGCTTGTCGCGATCGCAAATCCGAATCGCTAACATTGATTTGATGTTCAGGTGGCGACAAGTATTCCAGATCGGTTCGAGGGTAGCTTCAGCAAAGATATCGTCGGATACCATAGCCCGATCCTGACTGAGGACTTGTTGTGCGTAGGAATCACCTGCATTCGGCACGCTTAGATCGAACAAAGAATTCGTATCGGGCGTTAAATATTCTGCAACGCAGAAAAGTTGTGGGGTAGGATGCTCGATATAGGAATAAATAATCGCGCGATCGACGCTTAATGCCTGTCCGACTCGCTCTGCTGTCGTCTGAAAGATTTTTTGCAGATCGAGACTTTGGCGAATTTCTGCGACGATTTCTTTGAGTAAAAGGATTTGCTGATATCGTTTTCGTAGCGTTTCTTCAGATCGCTTGCGTTCGGTAATATCTTTGTGAGTGCCCACCATTCTCAGAGGTTGTCCTTGCTCGTCGCGTTCGACAACTTGACCTCTATCTAAAATCCATTTCCATTCGCCCGATTGGGTAAGCATGCGCAACTCCATCTCGAAATAGGGCGCGCGTCCCCCCAGATGAGCTTCCAGAAGCTCCAACATGTAGGGCTTATCGTCTGGATGTACGAGTCTGTCTCGCCAATCGATATCATTTTCCAGTGCATCGGGAGAATAGCCGAGTATTGTTGCCCAACGCGGACTGCGGTAGACCTTCCCCGTCACTGGGTTCCAATCCCAAAGTCCCTCTTCAACAGCTTCGAGAGCAAGCCGTAGCCTTTCTTCGCTCTCGCGCAATCTTTGCTCTGCCTGTTTGCGAGCCGTAATATCGGTGACTGTACCGAAATATCCAGCGATCGCGCCTGCTTCATCGCGGATGGCGATCGCCATGCCAAAAACCCAGTTTACCTTGCCTGCGGGGGTTTGAAAACGATATTCCATCGTAAACTGACGCTCCGTCCTCGCACTTTCGTACCACTCGGCAAAGACTAACTCGCGATCGCTGGGGTGGATAGCCTTAACCCAACCGGTTCCGAGTGCTTCTGCCATGGACAGTCCGCTCAATTCCATCCAGCGCGGGTTAACGAACAAACAGTGACCTTGGGAGTCGGTTTGAAAGATGCCTACGGGGGCATGAGTGACGAGCAAGCGAAAACGTTTTTCTCGCTCTCGCAATTGGGCTTCGAGTTGTTTGCGATCGCTGATGTCGCGATACATCCACAACTTACCGCAGTGACGATTGTCAACCCAGATCGGTATGTCATCTCGCTCGAATATCCTGCCATCGCGCAGAAGCAGTTCTTCCGAAGTAGCGACTGGCCGATCGTTAAGAATGTTTTCAATTCGTCGATCGGCTTGGGCGAAATCAAAAAACGGTTCTTGAAAAGTTTGGGCAAGCCGTTGACAATCTACGCCGATTAGCATGTCTGGGTGTAAAGGAATGCCAAACTGCTGACAAAACTTTTGATTGACTAAGACGATCTGCCCTAGCTCATTTTCTACAAGAATGCCTGCTTGTAAATTTTGAATTAGGGCGCTTAAGCGCGATGTCGTTGCCCGCAATTGGGCTTCCACGCGGCGGCGTTCTGCCAGTTCTTGTTGCAGTTGTTGATTGGCACGGGTTAACTGTTGAGTTCGCTCTGCCACTCGCTTTTCTAATTCTTCATTGACTTGCTGTAGTGCTTGTTCTTTGCGCTTGGACTCGGTAATATCGCGGATTGCTAACACGACACTTATCTCCGATTGTTCTGTATCCGATAAATGTTGCAGGTTCAGACAAGACCACGAAATCTCTAAAATTAGATCTTGAAATTCATAATCGGTTCGTCCTTTCGATTGATTTTCGAGAGCCAAATTGACAGGATGCTCTGCCACTGAGATATCTTGTCCCGATCGCCGAAGAGGTAATAATTCTGATAGTTGCTTCCCGATAATTAAAATATGAGGAATGTTGACCAAGCGATCGAAGGTCATATTACACCACTTTACTTTCCCCTGGCCATCCGTCCACGCGATCGCCTCATTCACTGTCCCCAAGGCAATCTCCATTTTGCCTAAGGTAGTACGGAGTTGATTGAGTTGGTTGGCTAAAGTCTCTTTCATGGCAGTCTCTTAAGTTTCAAGAGGACGGCATATTTTTCCTCACAGTAATTACAGGAGCATTTTTTATTGGCGTTTGGCTTGGGGTAGCGATCGTAAGTGAAATTAGATTTTAGAGATTTTAGGCTCCCGAACCCCTATTTATTTTTCCCTTATCCACATCAAAAATTAACTTAGACAAAAGTTAGACATCTTAAATACTTGCTTAGACGCGATCTTAAATTGGCGATTGCAATACTGAGAAACATAGAGGCTTAAAGCAATGCAGGAAAACGGATATGAAACTCGTCTCAGTCATCGTACCAGTCTATAACGTCGAGAAATACATCGCTCAAACCATTCGCTCCGTACTCAATCAAACCTACTCTAATTTTGAGCTGATCGTCGTTGACGATGAATCTCCCGATAAAAGTGCCGAGATTTGTCGGCAGTTTCAAGATCCCCGGATTAGAATAATCCATCAAAAAAATCGCGGTTTGGCTGGCGCTCGCAACGCTGGAATCCGCCACGCCAAAGGCGACTATCTCGCTTTCCTCGATGGAGACGATCTCTGGTTACCCGAAAAACTCGAAAAGCACGTTCAACATCTAAAAGCTTCACCTCATGTTGGCGTTAGCTTCAGTCGCTCGCAATTTATCGATAGCGATGGCAACTCTCTCGGCATTTATCAAATGCCCAAACTCAAGGATATTAGACCCGACCATTTACTCTGTCGCAACCCCATTGGTAATGGTTCCGCTCCGGTAATTCGTCGTGAAGTCTTTGAAGCCATCCGCTTTCAAAAGAATCTCCATGGAACGATTGAAGATTTCTACTTTGACGAAAGTTTCCGACAGTCAGAGGATATCGAATGCTGGTTTCGTATTGCCATGCAAACCTCCTGGCAAATCGAAGGGATTCCAGATTCTTTAACGCTCTACCGCGTTAATGGAGAAGGACTCTCTGCCAATATTCTTAAGCAATTGGATTCTTGGGAAAAACTGATCGAAAAACATCGCACTGAATTTCCAGAATTAGTCAAACGTTGGGAAAATCCAGCCAGAGCTTACCAACTGCGCTATCTCTCTCGTCGTGCCGTTCGTCTCAAAGATGGTACCATGGCAGTTAAATTAGTCAATCGCGCTCTATTAACTCACTGGCAAATTCTGTTATCCGAACCCCGTCGCACTATTTTAACGGCAGGTGCGGCTTACTTACTTCGCTATTTCCCATCATCTCTCTATTCTCGTCTTGAATCGCTTGCTTTAAGGACAACAGGTTTTCTCCAAAAAGCCAAAATTCTGCGCGAACAACTGCGTTTTTCTTCAGCTTTAAACAATTCTGCTTATTAATTTACCACTATTATTGTTCAAAAATTTTCCAGGAGATATAGCACAATGAAAGTTTTATTGGTTTCTTCCAGTGGCGGTCATTTTAATGCTCTACAAAAGTTAAGTGTTTTTTGGGGACAACACGATTGTTGTTGGATAACTTTCCGCACTGATGCAACAGAAACGGCACTTAAAAATAAAAATGTTTACTGGGCTTATAGTCCTACCAATCGCAACTTACCAAATCTCATCCGAAATTTTATTTTAGCGTTTCAGGTAATTTTACAAGAGCGTCCCCAATTAATTCTAACTACAGGTGCAGGCGTTGCTGTTCCCTTCATTATTTTAGGTAAGTTATTGGGTGCTAAAACCGCTTTTGTTGAATCTTTTACGCGAATTAAACAGTTAAGTTTATCAGCTCGATTAGCAATGCCATTTCTCGATGTTGTTTACGTTCACTGGCAACAACTCAAACAGCGTTATGCAAAAGCTGAATTAATTATCTCTAATACGCTTTAACAACACTCCTGAATTTATCTACTATTAGTTTAGTTTACAGCACCAAACTCTCGCCGCTCTGCTCGGAAAAGTTTTCAGGATTTACATCTGCCCGGACAGCGCGGAACATACCAAATCGACAAAGCCCCGTACCAAATGCCAATCGCATCAACAGCAAGGTCGGCACTTCTCGCAAAGATTTAATCAGCCCTACTAGACCAAACTTTAACAATCCTTCTGGTCGTGTCACTCCTTGCCAGATAGAATCGAGCCAGGAAGGAAGCGTTTCTTGCGTCCAGTCTGTCGTCGTCACGTTCCCCTCCACCAGTCCGGTGGCGGCTAACAGTTCGGAGAATCCTTCAATGCTGGCAAAAGCTGGATGCGACCATTGATCGAGTAGTTGTCGCATCACTGGACGCTCCCACCAATTGAGCGGTTGGGCGCGGTCATCTCGTTGATTCCAGTCGGCAACCACTAGAATCCCACCTGGTTTGAGGACTCGCAGGAGTTCTTTGGCAAACTGAGCTTTATCGGGCATATGAGGGCCTGCCTCAATCGACCAGACCACATCAAAGCTAGCATCGGGAAACGACAGCGCCATTGCATCATCAACTGCAAATTGGACGTTCAGATCTGCGGGCGTGAGTTCTTGAGCACGCTTCACCTGCTGGGGGCTAATAGTAATCCCCGTCACGGCAAATCCATGATCTCGCGCCAAAATTCGACTGCTACCGCCAATGCCACAGCCTACATCCAAAACGGTCGTACCAGTTGGAAGGCGATCTAACCCCCCCCAGCGCACCATTTCATGTACAAAGTCATGTTTTGCTGCCATAAAGTCTTTCCGTTGTGGCGGCGAACCGTAGTGACCCAAATGAATGTGTTCTCCCCAATAAAACTCTAGAATGCCGTCATTCGTCCATTCATCATAAGAATTAGCAACGGAGGCTGAAGATTGATATTTGCGGGCAGCAAGCAAATAAGCCGCAATTCCAACGACCAACAGGAGGAGCAGAAGACCAATTCCCAAAAATAAACCGTTCATCGCATTGAGTGTTCTGTAGACTTACCGTAGATAAATTTTCGCATTAATTCCGATCGATTCATTCTTTGAAGTCGATCGAACCGTTGAATCATCGGTTGTCTGGGTATGAACCCCAGAAGACGAGCTATAAGATTCTTAATGCCTCGAAGTAGTTGTTCTGGAAGGGATTTAACCTGTTGGATACTTTGCCTGGGAGTCGTCTCTTTAACAAAGGGATGCACCGCAGTAGGAATCTGTTCAGAACGATAAAGATAATGTTTTAGCATGATGATTCTTAGTGAAGCTTTAATATGAATTTCTTCAATTTTTACTACAAAATTAATAAGTTTTTTGTTGATGTTGAATCAATCGAGTCATCTTTTTTCTCCTGTCAAGAGGGCGGACTGAGGTAGGAATTCCGACCATTCTTTGCAGACTTGTTGGTAACATTGTTTGGGTGTAATGGGTAAATTTTTTAGATAGAGAAAACTCGCTCTATCGATTGATTCCAAAAGTAAAATTGCATCGGTTTCGGGATTGTAATTATCAACTGCCTCAAGAATATGAGCATTCATATGATGACCTTGGAGAATGACTGTATCGGGGGAAGCTAACCAGGCATTTAAGAAGGCAGCTAGACAACTGCGAGGAACAAAATAGGCTTTGAAAGTTTCTCCAAATCCATCGATTAAAGGCGAACTCGTACTACAAACAACCGCACCGCGATCGCATTTTAAATAACCATTCCAGGCGTTGAATCCAATGGCTAGGAGGTTAGTGGCGATGAAATTTTGTTGCCAATCTGAAGGATTTTCTTTCGACATTTGTTACTCCTGTGACCAATTCGCAGACTGACACCAAAAATCCCTAACAGCAGAATCCCAAACACAGAAACGGGTTCGGGAACGGTAGCGGCATTAATTACGCCAATGGCTTCTAGGTCAAACCCACCCGAACCAGGAATTGGAGTCTGCCAGGGATCGTAGATTGGACGACCTGCGGTATCGAGAAAAGCACCATTCCCTGGAATATCGACAATGCGAACAAAGTTAATCTTGTTGATATCTACTTGTCCTGCTATTACAGTCGGCAGGTCAACTAACGTTTCTAGGTCAAAAGGCGTTCCCCAGGAACTTTGAATAAATTCCTCTTCAGAAACCACAATCCCATTATTGATGTGCTTTCCTGCCAGATTATAAACATTTGTTGCATCCAGTCGCCCAAACGGCGCTACAGGTTCAGGCGTGAGAGAAGTGCTAGGAAAGCGAGCAAAATTGATTCCATCGGTTGACACTTCGACATAGGCTAATTCGCCAAAGAGACTGCCATCGGAGGCAAAACCAAATCCGTTTTCAAACACGGCAAAATCAGCCCCAGTCCCGTTCCGAACCGAGGAAGCAAAGGTTAAGGTAATTTCTCCTGGCGAAACTCCTGCGGCAATTTGTTCGGCGGTTAATTCTCCCAAGGAGGCAATACTGTCGAATGCACCTGTCACTTCTCCGAGAGTCTTTTCAGGCGTTTGCCATCTTTCCAATACGCCTGGCGTTGGTCGATAGTTGGTGAATCCCGTCGCCCAACTTCTAAAAATGGGATTGACGGTGTTGTTGGGAGAGACAACACCTAGACCATCTGAACCAACAAATCCAGGAATTCCCGCATCAATTTTCCCAGGATCGAATGTCGAATTTGAAAATGAGCCGGCAACAGCGTTACCGCCTGCGAGTGCCAGATTCAATGTTATCAGAGTCAAGCTAGCTTTTTGAAAGAAGCCGAGAGTTTGCATTGGAACAGCAAAATAAGAACGTACAGTGTGAGACTTACATAAATCGTTACAATTATTTCCATCAAAAACCCTCCGCCACTACTGAAATAGGACGAGTGGGTTTTATCGGCGGTTAAATTAGCTTTTGTTACGCTTTAATGCCAAAGTAGTTGCGCCTATTACGCCAAAAGCTAACAAAAAAGAAGGTTCGGGTACGGAAGTAGATTGTGCCGTTACAGTTTGTGCGGTGAAGGTAGTGGCATAAGAAATGCCAGGATTGCTTGCTGTGGGGTCGTCATAACTCGCTTCAATAACTTGTAACCCTCCCTCACCGATGAGAACCGAAGCAATCCCGTTGGCATCGACGGTAAGTTCTTGTCCGAGGTATTCTACAGTTGGATTAGCGATCGCATTTCCTTGATACAAAACTCGAACGGATAAGTTGTCTCCTATCCCTAATGCAAAAGGATTTTCTAGAGGTACGATCTCAAGGGGAAGACCGAAAGGCGTTGCTACTTCATCAGACCAGCTATAGAGAGCTTTTGTAGACTTGAGATAATTAGTCACATTTTCGTAATTAATTGCTTCTGCCTCTTCTGGCGAAAGATTTTCATAGCTGCCGTCGGGATATTCTATCCAAAAACCGTTGTCATAAGTTGCTGTTAAGGCAGCAACTTCTCCTTCTGGAACTACAAACAAGCGATCGCCTTCTACAGAAGTGTTACTTGGGACAATTTCTCTACTTAGATCGTAAGCCATAGCCCCTCTAAAGTTACTCGGAGTTAAAGGCTCTGTTCCCTCTTCTGGATGACCGAATACTAATTCATAATTGCCATCGTTATAATCAAACCAAATCACATGAGCTAAAACTGGTTGACTCAGAATTAGTGGCAAAAAAGCCACTGTTAGGCTTAGTTTTTTCAAGGTTTGTTCGAGCATCTTTCTAAGTTTTTAACACTAAAAATTTGGTAAACGAGTAATCGCATCATGAGATGGTGGGATGGTATGAAAAATAGCTAATGCTACTTTTGAGTGTCTTTTACTTCTTCTCGCAAAACTTTGGTCGCTTCTACCATATTTTTCAATGCAGGAATGACTTCTTCCCAGCGTCGCGTTTTTAGTCCGCAATCGGGATTGACCCAGATTTGTTTGACAGGTAAATTAGCTACTCCGGTTCGCAATTGTTGTAAGATTTGTTCGGGACTGGGAATTGCCGGACTGTGAACGTCGTAAACTCCATTACCCACTTGATGGGAATAACCCGCCTCGGTTACTTCAAATAGGGTTTCGTTATTGCTGCGACTATTTTCTATTGACAGAACATCGGCATCCAATCGTTCGATGTGGGACATAATATCCCCAAACTCTGAATAACACATATGAGTATGTATTTGAGTTTGTGGTTTGGCGATCGCGCTTGCTAAACGAAATGCATCTACTGCCCATGATAAATAATCATTCCAGCGATCGTACTTCAGTGGCAAACCTTCCCTCAATGCAGGTTCGTCTATCTGAATCATACTTGCACCAGCCGCTTCTAAATCGGCGACTTCTTCTCGTAATGCTAAAGCAATTTGAAAAGCTTGCTCGCTACGAGAAATATCATCTCTAACATACGACCAATTAATCATCGTCACTGGTCCTGTCAACATCCCTTTGACAGGTTTTTTAGTTAGCGATTGCGCTACTTTAAACTCCCGTACCGTCATCGCAGAAGTACGAACCACATCGCCATAAATAATCGGCGGACGTACATATCGACTCCCATAGCTTTGCACCCATCCATGTTCGGTAAAGGCAAAACCTTGTAACTGCTGACCGAAAAATTCCACCATGTCAGTCCTCTCAAACTCTCCGTGAACGAGGACATCAATGCCAATGTCTTCTTGGAGTTGGATACAGTGGGCAATTTGTGCATCAATAGCAGCTTGATACTCCTCTTTAGTCATCTCGCCTTTCTTGTAGCGAACTCGCAGTTGTCGCACTTCAGGGGTTTGGGGAAACGAACCAATCGTCGTCGTTGGGAAAGGGGGAAGAGAAACTTGTACCGATTGTCGTTCCTGATAAGATAAGGTACGTTGAAAATCGTCAAGTTTGAGGTTTTTTAGTTTTTCTCGAACGGATGTATTCGCTGGACTAAACTGTGTAAAAGCTTCCCAGTTCGTATCAATTAATTCCTCTGTTAAGTCTTGTTCGATTCTCGTATTTTCTCCCCCTATTGTTCGTGACAAGAATTTAACTTCTTGGAGTTTTTGTTCGGCAAAACTCAAAACATTTCGTAACGGTTCGGGCAGTTGTTTTTCTCGTTTGGCATCATAGGGAACGAACTGTAAAGAAGCTGATGGTTGGATAGAAATATTGGGAATTAGGGTTTTAATTTCTGATAACAAAGGGAGAACTCGATCGGTACGAATTTGCCAGATATTCCTGGCATCGACAATGCCAACTCCCAATCGTTTATCATGATTCCAACCGTAAGTTTTAATCAAATCTAAATTGTGTCCGCGGGTGAAATCTAAACTAATTGCTGCGACAGGTAAATCTATTACCCAGGGATAGGTTTCTCCTAAGTCATCGAAGTAGGTGACGAGATTAATGAAAATTCCAATGGAAGCCAATCGATTGTAAATCGTTTGAAACTGTTGTTTTAAGGAAACGGCATCGCTCAAAACTAAAACGGGTTCGTGTATTTGAACTTCTTCTATGCCCATGTTTTTAATTTCCGTGAGTAGATCGACATAGAGAGGAAGTAATTTTTCTATAGCTTCATCGATATTAATTTCTACTCGACTCAAACGCAACAAAGTCGAAAGTCCTAGAATAATTGGGGTCGCTTTTTTATCTAGTAAATTTTGAGCGCGCTCGATAGTTTCTAAAAAGTCGTTGAAATCTGCTGGTAAGATATCCGAACTAATTTCTGGAACGAGGTAATGATAATTGGTATCGAACCATTTGGTCATTTCCAGCGCTGTAATTCCTTCTTTCCCTCGCGCCATTGCAAAGTATCTTTCTAATCCTTCAAATGGTTGAAATCTTTTAGGAATTAATCCCAAACGGACTGTCCAATCTAATACGTGGTCGTAGAGAGTGGTATCGCCAATGCCAATGCGATCGATCTCTTCTTCTAATTGAGTTTTCCAGTTTTTTTCTTCTACTTCTCGAATAGTTTTTTGCAATGATTCTGCATCAATTTTTCTACTCCAAAAAGCTTCTAGTGCTTTCTTGACTTCGCGGTTTTTACCGATACGAGGATATCCTAATGTTGCTGTCGAAATCTTCATCGTTTCTCCTAAAAATTGACAAGACAGTTGGCTAGAGTTCGGAAGCGATCGCACCCTAAACTCTGAAATTTTAACGGTAATATTATTTCTTACCGATTGTTCTAAATAAAATTAGGAATTCGAGCTATAATTCCCTTTTTTAAAGGGTCAGGACGTTCCGACCACGGCATCATGCCATCCGATTTTTGAAAATATAAATTGGCACATTTCAGTATGGCATTACATGAATTAGAATCGCGATTTAAATTGCCAAATAGATAAGTAAACTTACCAGGTGCAGTAAAGGCAATAACGCAGGAATTATTACAAGCATTCATACACTCTACTGACTGAATCGTAAATTTAGATGCGTGCGACCAATTTTGAGACTGTTGGGTTAATTCTTCTAAGAGTTTTTGACCCCCACTGTGCCCTACTCTTTTTCCATCCTGCCAGACGCTAGCGCAAGTCGAACAGACAAGAATTGCGTGTCGATTTTTCATGTCAAAAATGTGGATAAAATAACCATTTATACACCTTTTTTATCGGTGCGATCGCATATTTCGATCGATCCAAACATTTGAGTCAGATTAACTAAAAGCTGTCTTCCTTTTCTCTACGTCTATGCACAAAAATACTACGTCTTTCTACTTGAGATAGAGAAAACAAATTGGCTTATCAAACACAGCTTTCAAGCAAGTCTAAGTAGCTATCTTGCTTTAATTTTTAACTTTTGTAGTGCCAGAAAACAGTAGGTGGGGGTGCTGTGATTTTTGACAATAAAAATCTTTTTAACATCTGTACCTCGCAGATTGTTTTGCAAGTGATTTCAATATTGGCGGGCATTCTGACTGAGAGATTTAAACTCGATCTCATCACAGCTGCGGGACAGCGTCGGATTTACACCGAACTTTCCCCGTTACCTCTAGTAACTGCTCCTTACTAGAACCAATACATAGTTATCACGCTAACACACGATCGTTTTTTTTACAACTGGTTTGAATCAAGGTTTTTTCATGATTTTTCTAACTCGCCAGAATTTAAGATCCAGCTACTTTAATCGCTCAATTAAATGCTCACCTACTCTTAAAGCATTAGCAATAACCGTTAAAGCAGGACTCACCGCAGCATTAGAAGGAAAGAAACTGCTATCGACCACATAAAGATTATCGAGATCGTGGGTGCGACAGTTGAGATCCAACACTGAAGACTTGGGGTCTTTGCCAAAGCGACAAGTACCGCATTGATGCGCCACTACTTGAATCGGAATACTACCATAGGGATGAATTCCACGAGATTGTTTATCCGTAGCTTTTAAAACTTCTTGCCAACGATATAATAAGCGATCGTGTGCTTCTAGGTTGTTGGGAGTGTAATCTAGATATAATTTATAACCTTTAAGTGTAACCCGATTGTTGGGATTGGGTAAATCTTCCGTTTGCAACCACCAACCAAGAGAACGTTTGGCTAACTGCTTCAAACCAAATCCAGGCATTAATTTAGCTGCAACGGATAAAATCGGCGGCGACTCGGAAAAGATCACATCTTGCAGAATACCTCCTGAGTTTTGAATGTGACCCATAGGGTAATTAAAATTATCATCACCCCAGTAGAAATCATTAATGTAGAGGGTTCTTTGAAATAATCCAGAGTTAGGCTGGGGTGATTGTTGTAAAATTACCGTCATTAGGTGTTTCATCAGGTTGCGTCCCACTAAATCGGAACTGTTTGCCAATCCTTGAGGATGCTTTTCATTGGCAGAATGCAACAACAATGCTGCTGAATTAATTGCGCCGCAGGCAAGGACGATAATATCTCCCGTAAATAGATAAGATTGTCCGTCAATTTCTGCTTCTACCGCTTTAACCGTCGAACCTGAAGAATTAGTGTGCAAACAGACGACTTTAGCACCTGTTTTTAGGGTCACATTATTACTACCCTTGATTGCTGGAGTGACTCCCGTATCTTCTGAGTCAGTTCTTCCTTCATCGCCAATACCAATGGGAAGATAAGCCGGATGTAAACCATATTTAGACAAGCGATCGCCTATATCCTGTATATTAGACTCATGTTGGATAGGTGAAAAAGGATAATCTTCGCTGCGAGATGGTTCGGTGGGATCGTCACCTGCCTTACCGTGAATGCGATAGAGTTTTTCTGCTTCGGTATAATAGGGTTCAAAATCCTGGTATTTCAGTTCCCATTCAGGGGAAATGCCGTCTTGGTGTTGGATTGCTTCAAAATCTTTCTCTCGCATTCGCATTAGCACACCACTATAAATCTTGGTGTTGCCACCGACAGAATAACAAGTTTGAGGATGAAATGGTTCTCCTGCATTGTCGTACCACTGTTCGGGTGCGTGATAATCTTCTTTTTTAAATACTTCTACTTCGACTAATTCCGAACTTTCTTTGGCTAAAAATTCTCCTCGTTCTAAAACCAGAATTTTCTTGCCAGTGGGTGTTAGTTTACGGGTTAAAGTTCCTCCCCCTGCACCCGTACCAACAATAATTACATCGTAGTAGCGATCGTCGATAATCATGATTGGTTATTTTTTATTTGTGGAATTTACTATTTCTCGTGGATGCACCGTGATAATTGCTGATAACCCTTTAAAATCATATGGGTTGAGAGTTAAAATGTGGCTAATTCCACAGACAACATCACTGCAACAATACGAGCATCATACGTATGCTTACCCTTTACTTGATTTTTAGTTACTAGATTTAGCCAAGCTGGAAAAATTTGTGATGTTTCTTCTGCTACCGGAAAGCGGTCTAGTAGTTCCTCAATTACATTGGTTGTTTGTTCGACAGTCCAACCTAAACCATTTACGTCAACTGGACGTGTAGCAACGACCCAAAGTTCTATGAGAACTTGTGCTGTTAAATAGCATTCGTCTGACCGTTCGAGCAAAGTTGCTACTGCTTCTGTCGTTAAATTATGTTGGTCATCCGACGGATTAGTAAAACGCAAAATAACATTAGTATCCAGCAAATATTTTGTCATTAATCGTAAATATTATTACGGTCAAAGGCTTCATCTAGAAGACTTGGGCTAGTACGTGATAGTTGAGAAGCCCATTCTCGAAAATCTTGCGCCCTCTCTTTAGATGTTGCTCTTTGCCAAAAAGGTTTTGTTTCTGTTTTCTTCATATCTTGAGCTTTTAATAAAACCACAAAATCAGCGAGTTTTTTTTAATTGCTCTTCTTTAAGGTTGTCTATTTCTTTTTTAAGAGTATCTTTTAACATCATTCAAACTGTTTATTTAATTAGGGAAACAATCTTAATCGATAACTTGTATTAGAGTTAGTTCAACTTGTTCTTGTAGCTCTAATAATTTAGACATTACTGCGACCATCTTGCTGAAGAAGTTGGCTGGCTCTTTCAGCCATATCTATTAGTACTTATTATTGATTGTACTCTTCATTGCCAGACATAAATCAAAATAAATAAAATAATCCAAATCACATCAACAAAGTGCCAAAACAAAGAAGTAGCTTCTACACCAAACTGTCCGCCTTGATAATTATTAGGAAGAAAGGAACGAATTAACATAATGGTTTGTAATAGTATTCCTGTCAAAACGTGCAACCCATGAAAACCAGTTAATAAATAAAAAGTTCCACCAAATACACCCGAAGTAAAACCAAATTCAAGGCTACTCCATTCCACTGCTTGTCCGTAAAGGAAGTAGCTCCCCATTGCCATCGTTAACAGCCAAAATAATCGAAACCCCCACAGACTTTGGCGATGCAGAAATCGTTCGGCGATGTAGATGACAAAACTACTGGAAACTAAAACGACGGTATTGATGGCAGGTTCTTTTATTTCTAATCCTTCTGCTCCAGCAGGAAGCCAGTTAGGAGTGGTGGTTTTGTAAAGAATGTATCCAGCGAAAAAACTCAGGAAAATGATACTTTCTGAAAGCAAAAAGACAATGAAGCCAAACATACTATTGCCTGCTTCATCGTGTTCGTGTTCTGCTGCGATCGCGCGACTCGATGGCGGGAATTCCTCTGATGCGATCGCGCTGTTGGTACTGGTGATAGCTGATTGTTCTTGCATTTTACTCTATTTATGATTCAGTTATGTTCTGGCGCGATCGCGACTAGCGGTTCCGATTTACCATATCCATAAGGTTCTGCTACTACTACGGGAATCTTTTCAAAGTTTTCCACTGGTGGCGGCGAAGCAACTAACCATTCCAAGCCAATTGCCCGCCAGGGATTATCTGGGGCGGGTTTGCCAGAAATCCAAGAACTAATTATATTTAACAGGAAAGGTAGAGTGGCCATCCCTAACGAAAACGCCCCAATACTAGCCAACACATTCCAGAAAGCAAATTCGGGATCGTAGGAAGCTACCCGTCTGGGCATTCCCATCAACCCGACTGGGTGCATGGGGAGAAAGTTTAAAGTAGTACCGAGGAAAGTTAACCAAAAGTGAAGCTTACCTAATCCTTCGTAGTACATTCGCCCAGTCATTTTGGGAAACCAGTGGTAAATGGCAGCATACATGCCAAAGACAACTGCACCGTAAATGACGTAGTGAAAGTGTCCGACGACAAAATAGGTATTGTTGACGTGAATATCAATGGGAACTGATGCCAGCATGATTCCGGTAATGCCCGCAAAGACGAAATTAATCATGCCTCCCAAGGCAAATAGCATCGGCGTATCGAGGCGCAGTTTCCCTCCCCAAATTGTGGCAGTCCAAGCAAACACCTTAATTCCTGTGGGAACGGAAATTAACATAGTCGAGAACATGAAAATCATCCGCATCCATCCCGGCGTGCCACTGGCAAACATATGGTGTACCCAGACAATTCCACTCAATCCCGTAATGATTAGGGAAGAAACTGCGACTACTTTGTAACCAAATAGAGGCTTGCGGGCGTAGACTGGAAATATTTCCGAAAAAACGCCAAATATCGGCAGAATAATCACATAAACGGCGGGATGGGAATAGAACCAGAAAAAGTGCTGGAACAGAATCGGGTTGCCACCTTTTGCGGGATCGAAAAAAGCCGTTCCCAAGGTGAGATCGCACAGCAGCATGACTGCCCCGGCGGTAAGGGCAGGTAGTCCAAACAATTGAATAATCTGGGCACTCAATACCGTCCAAACAAAGATAGGCATCCGAAACCAGGTCATCCCTGGGGCGCGCATTCTAGCAATGGTAGTGACAAAATTAACTGCGCCCATAATCGAGGAAACCCCAGAAATTGCCACCGCTAAAATCCAAAGAAATTGACCGTTAAGTAACTGTCCGCTTGGATTTTGGAGGCTGACGGGGGGATACGCCCACCATCCCGATTGAGAGGGTCCACCAGGGACTAAAAAGCTTAAGATAAATAAAATGCCGACGACGGGAACCATCCAGAATGCAGCTGCATTGAGGCGAGGAAAAGCCATATCCCTTGCCCCAATCATCAGCGGAACTAGATAGTTTCCCAATCCCACCAGTGCCGGAAACGTCCAGCCAAATAACATGATCGTTCCGTGCATGGTAAATAAAGCATTATATACCGCGCGATCGAGCAAATCCGCCTCTGGGGTAATCAGTTCTCCTCGCATAATCATGGCGAAAATGCCGCCGATGAGGAAGAAAACGAAAGATGTAACCAAGTACTGTATCCCAATTACTTTGTGGTCGGTGCTAAAGCTAAAATAGCGTCGCCAATGGGGAGGTAGTTCGGGGATATGCGATCGCTGTTGTGAACTTTCCGATAAAATCTGAGTCATGGATTAAGGATGATAGTTAACGATGGGTGGTTCGACAGGAACGATGGTTGCCCAAGCGGATTTCTCTCTAACGGCATATTCTGCGGCAGCTTGATTGGGGGCAGGAGACGGTTTACGGTTAGCCGCTTCCGTCAGCCATTCATGGTAATTTTCGAGGGATTCAACCACGACATCTGTCTGCATTGCTGCAAAATAAGTCCCGCTATATTGAGAATCGCGCAGTCGATATTTACCGAGACGAATGGGTGTAAACTCAAAGTCGATGGTACGTTGGGGGATCATATCTTGCTTGACTCGAAACGCCGGAATGTAAAAGCCGTGTATTACATCTTGCGATCGCAAAGCCAAACGAACGCGACGATTGACGGGTAAGTGGAGTTCGCTGCTGGTAATATCTTTCTCTGGATAGTGAAAAACCCAAGCCCACTGTTTAGCCGTCACATCGATATTTTCAATGGGGTCGCTCATTTCATCCATTGGCGCAGCGTAGGCTGGTTCCATTTCCATCGGCATATGCAGGTGGGCAATTTCCATCGGACCTTTAATTGCCATCTTTTCATAGGTTTGATAGCTGTAGGTAGCAATCCAAAATACCAGTAGCAAAGGAATTGCTGTCCAAACTACTTCTAGGGTGACATTGCCTTCAATGGGCGGTCCATCGCTGATATCGTATCTCCCTGCCCGATAAAAGATAACGGAATAAATTACTACTCCCGTAACGCCAAGAAAGATAAATGCGCCCAGGGTCACCAAAAAACTAAACAAATTATCTACCAGTTGAGATTCGGCAGACGCTTGAGGAGGAAGCCAAGAGTATGACTGCCGTCCGATCCACAGACTGACAGCGGTTAAAATAAGGGCGATCGCTATCAGCGTCAAAATTCTTCTCAGTTTCACGACAAAACCTCACTTGAGTAACAAATTGGGGTCTTGTCCCATTCGCAACAAATTACCCGCCGTATTATGAACGCCAAACTCGGCAGCTAATTGCGCTCCCAATGTACCATGAAGGTACATCACAAACATAATGACCAATCCTACTAGCAAATAGCTCCACTGCACTTGTTGGCTAGTATCGCTGCGCCAAAGATAACGTTGAAAGCCTCGCCAGACAGTCATGCCTGCGATCGCTGCTAATAAGATAACCCCTCCAACCCCGTGCCAGAGCATGGTTTCCATGGCATCCAAACCCCAAGCACTCTCGATCTCCGTCGGCGGATCTGCCAGCATGATTTCATAAAACCCGGCTGCTACGGTAAAAAAGGTCACGATCGCCGAAGCTAGCATATTGTACCAACCCACATCAAAGAAATTGAAACGAGTCGCAGGAATCGCCAGATACTTGAAAATGGGTTTTTCAAAGGGAAACAGCACCCCGACAATATCGAAGGCAATGCCAATGATGAACAGTCCTAGAGTTAGATGTACTAAATTCGGATGAATGGGAATAGGGTAGGGCAGTCCGTTTGCACCTAAACTCATTACAAAATTCCCTCCTTGACAGCTTCTACCACTGGGACTGTATGCAACCCATATACCCAGACCAGTTCGTCGCCGAGATATACTTGGAATAACACCAGACAGGTTAAGAAAAAACCCGTCCCCAGATAAGCAATTGGGATAGTTTTCCGATCGCGCAACCGAATTACATATCGCCAACCCGTAATTGCCGCTAGAATTCCCGAAAGCGACCAGCCAATCAGGGTATGTAAATTTAGCACTGGTTCGACGGCATTGTAAGCTAGTGCCAGTCCCGCTTCAATTTGACCGAAGATAATGGCAATAAAGATGGAAATTGTCGCAAAAAACATATTCCACCAACTCACCTCGTACAGCTTTTCGTTACGGGTGAAATAGCCAAGGACATCGCAGAAGAAAGCAAACAACACCATTGCAATGACAAAATGAACCACAATGGGATGAATGGTGTCGGCATAGGGTAAATTGTGGTCGTTAAGGGGTGGCAAAAGATTCTCAAACATAGTATTTTCCTACACAAATTACCCAAGGGTTTTAACAAAATAGAAGCTTTTCTTTCGATCTCAAGATATAAATTGAGGAAGTTTACTTCTGTATGATAATCAACAAAAAAAAATTGAGGTAGCAGATTTTCAGATTTATTTAATTTATTGGCAAAATTTTGACATTTGACAAATTTGTTAATCTAGTTGTAAAAGCTAGCGATCGCCAGAGGTTTCTTGTTTCGAAGCGGTTAACTGTCGGAACCAGTCTGTCCTACTCAGATTTTGCCAGACCATGACGCAGCCAGTAATTAGCATCCACAATAGTCCCAAACCGTTAAGCAAAACATAGATCGGCTCTAGTGTAGCTCCTAAATATTCCCCTTCGTGAATCGACATCAGGATGTGAACCCGATCTCTGGAAAGTCCAAACCAACTTCTTCCCAATCGATAGGCTACTCCAGTGAATACTGTAATCGTCAGAGGTAACAGGACAATTGGTGCAACAGTGCGGTGGAGTCGGCGAAATTGACGAATGTCCATTAAATGGTGAGGGTAGCACTAATGTAAACACAAACGATTAAAGTCATTAGTAACAAGATCCAAAATAGCTGCTTTTGAGTCACTGTTTTTTGAGCGTTTCTAGATACGCGATCGATTGTAATATTGGTAAGGTTAAAGCTTCATTAAGTCGGATAATGCCAGTCAAAAATATCGAATTTTTCTGGTTAAAAAATTAATTTCAAAGTTGCTCATTCATTCTTAATAAATTTAACCGTTTTTTAAGATACGAATGCTATGTAACTAAGAAATTTCTAATAAAACACATAACCTCTATTAAAGCTTTTGTCAAAAGACACTATGTCGAACTTAGAGCTTGTTTCTAAATGACTTCCCACAATTAAAGCAATTAATTTGATGTTGATAATTTGCACTTACTCAATGGCGATCGCACTCCATCTTGCTGCAAAAAACGCGATCGCTCATCTCATCGAGAACTAACAATGATTTTGCAGTTTGTTGCGTTGGGTAACGGAGATCGCCCGCGATTGTCCGAGAGTGGTAAAATCAATCAATAAATTGAGCTGGTTCTGGCGGGGAGCAGCCGCTAGAGGAAACGGGGAAAGTTTGGTGTAAATCCAACGCTGTCCCGCAACTGTGATTCGATTGTAGGTTGGTGACTACCTATTGAGGGGTGAGCGAAAAAAGGTGTGGGAGGAGAGGAAGTAGTTAGCGTATTATTTACGATAACAAAGTCCGAATTAAACTGAAAATTAGTCACGAGTTCTGCTGGCTTCTTCTAATAAATCTTCTCGACCCAATTCCAATGTATGTCGTACTTGTTCTAGAGCAGAAATTTGAGTACGATTACGATACATTTCTACCGCTTCTAAAAAAGCGGGACTACCTGCTTTGCCAATATATTTGTAACGAGAATAATTACCTTTTTTCGTAACGAATATTGGTTGGGGAGATTGCCATTTGTAATACCAATAAGCTCCACCCTTTCCTTTAGCACGAAAACGAATAAGGGAGCAAGTTGGGGGTGCCACTGGGGAGTTTGCTTGAATCTTCTCAATCTCTATTGAGATTTCATCAATTAAAGCTTGTACTTGTGCGATTCTGTTGGCTAAATCTAATTGCTGTTGTTGAGTTTTGACCACTTTTGAAGTAAAAGAGACAAAAGTTATGCCGAAAATTACGCTAACTTGTTAAAAACATTCTACTCTCTCGCGACCAAAAATTTAACCAACGGTTTGAATTACTTAAATAAGCTGCCCTCAAAGCCATAACTCCTTCTGCTCCAAAAGCTGACCAGTGCATTCCTGCTTGTTTTAATCTTTGAGTAACTACACGACGATTGGAACTTTCAACTACACCTGAACCAATCATTAACCCGGCTTTTAAATAGGATTGATAATCAATTCGACTTTGATTATTAGTTAAATAACGCTCTAGGTCAGTAATCGCTTCGATTAAATCTTTCTTGTTTCTTTTTAATTTATGAGAATTGTGAATAACAGTTTGCCACTGAGATTTTTTCAGCAATTGCTGTTGAATTTTCACCCAATCTTTTTGTTGTTGTTCCCCTTTTGGATAAGCTGCTTTAGCTACTGCCCAAACATATTCTGAGAGATGAAAAAAATCGAGAATTTCTATTGAACCAGGAAATTGTTCCTGTGCCATTGACCAAATCCAATGTGCGCCATCACCAATAACTACTGTATTTGTAGCTTTTTGACCTGCTAGTTGATTATATAATTGGAATACTCTATTCTTAAATTCCTTACGTGATTTTAAAGTTGCGACATATTCTCTTCGACGTATTTTCCCTCTTTTACCCTTAATTTTTTGATGGTCTTTACTCCAAAAAATTACACCGACTTTGGCTTCTTTATAGCCCTGTTTTTGATTAAGGGGAGTCATGACTCCATCAACTCCCACATATAATAAATCTGATTTAGATGAATCTGAATTTGTAGATTCAGGCGCTCTACTAGGCATTTGTTGATGGTCGAAACTAAATTCTTGTGATTGTAGAATATTTCCTGTCTTTTCAACTTGATTGGCAAGGGTTTTTTCCGTTAATTCAAGATGAGTCCATCTTGGAAAAAGTTGATGAGAATTGGGGAATTCACTACTAATCCCCAAGGCACAAGCTAATTCTAAAACCATTGGCAACCATTTATCTTTTGGCAATCCCAACTCTTCATCAACTTTTACTTTCAAACCATCAGATGTTTGATAAACTCTGCGCTTAATACTTATTTCACCTAATGGTGTATAGTAGCTTTTCGACCAGATGGTTCTCGGAGTAGAGTATAACCGTTCTTTTTCTTCAATACGCGCTTGTACTAATTGTTGTTGCACAAAATTTCCCAATTTTAGCCAGATATCATGAAATTCACTGACAAACTCGGATAAATTATTCCAGTCTGGTAATGAATTGAGTGTTTCATTAATTTGGGACAGAATTGACTGGAAGTTATTCATTTTTCGTTTTAAAGAGTCGAAGGTCTTACTTATGTTATCGTAAAATAAACGCTAACCAACTCCCCTTCCCCACATCTTTTTTCGCTCACCCTTTGTTAGGTTATATTTACTCATTATATTTGTACACAGGAGTCTCAATAACACGATCTGGTTCTTTCCCATTCGCAATGAGCTGCTGTAAGTTTTTCACAGTGGAAGGAGAAAAAAGCGCTCCCCAGTCTCCTCATTTACACGAGCAGGAACGTTCTCGACTATGTAGAACTTGCCATTGAGTTGTAGCGTATAAGTTACTCTATCATCAACCAGGAATTCTTCTAGGAATTCTTCACCCTTACTCGTCATTTCTATGACTTCTCCTCATTGTAAAGTTGTTATCCCATCGTTCAGGGTTAGGTTCGTACACCGCAATAATTTTAATAAGAGGTCGAGTATAACAGCTAAACTTGATATGAATTGGGCGTTGAGCTTGTGTCAAGCCAAAAATAAGATAACTTGGATTATGCTTATCATTGGAATAGTCTCTAATTAGCTGTCCATTAGCAACTACCTCTTTAATTTCATTGATTTGAATCTGATGCGTTATGAACTGCTCCACAGCATGATTGGAAAACTCAAATTTATTGCTAGTAACCTTTCGGCGAATTTCCATAATAGGGTGATTGAATAAACCCAGATAAGGGGCGAGTAACCCAAGATATGCATAGGCCGCTGCATTACGAGCCGTGATGGGTAAAGCCCCTGAATTCTATTCAGGAGATATAAGCGAACAGGATGAATTTATTCATCCATGATGGGGGTCATTAATGTATTCCAAAACTTTCTGAGTACTAATTTTTCCAGTCGTATCAAACATATAAGAGTGTGTCCACAAGCTAGGCAATCTTAACAATTCTGGAAACTCTTGTCTTAGTATTTGTGACGATCTCCCCTTAAAAGCTTTAACTACTTGAGAGATTGAATGATGCGGCTCGTATTCAACTAATAAATGGATGTGAGCTGGAGCAACTTCTAATGCCTTGATAATCCATTTCTTGTCATTGGCAACAGACTGGAATATCTCAATACATCGAAGCTTCAAGGGTTCATTGCTAGCAAAAACCCTTCTACGTCTACACGGTATCCCAACCAAATGAACAGTAGCTAATCCAACAGCGTGATTGTAGTGATTATCAACAGTTCTCATGTAGATGATTATTGATTATCTAGATAGCTAATGGTATCATACCCCTATGAAGACACTGAAGTTTAGAGCTTCTATCAACACAAGCGGAACAGATACCTTAAGCGAATGATTAATGCGGCTGGGGGAATCTACAACCATTGTATTGCTCTCCACAAACGCTACTACCCTATGTGGGGCAAGCACTTAAACTGCTCAAAACTTCAGTCTTATATTGCCAAGTTGAGAAAACGTAATCCTTTGTGGCAAACAGTAGGATCTCAAGCAGTACAGGATATCTGTCAACGCATTGATAAAGCCTAGCAGTTATTTTTTAAGCACAATAAAAAGGGAGTTAAACCACCAAGTTTTAAGAAGGTCAAGAAATACAAATCCTTCACCCTTAAGCAAGCAGGTTATAAGTTCCTGGGTGGCAATAGAGTCAAAATTGGTAGTAGAGTTTATCAATTTTGGAAGTCCAGAGAGATTGAGGGAACGGTCAAGACATTAACCATCAAACGCACACCGTTAGGTGAGTTATTTATGGTCATTGTTGTTGATGGTAGTAATCGAGAAGTCGAACGCCAGTCGCCACAAGTCGGGGAACCCGCCCATGGCGCTGGCTCAGTTAAAATGGGTAAAATCGCTGGCTTTGATTTTGGATTAAAAACATTTCTCACCGGCTCAGACGGAACAAGAATTGAGTCTCCCCAATTTTTCAAACAGTCTCTAAACGCTATCAAGAAGGCTAGTAAGCATCTCTCTAAAAAGCTAAAAGGATCATCTAATAGAGAACGAGTAAGGAAGAATTTAGTACGCCAGTACGAAGATGTTTCTAATCGTCGGCGTGATTGGTTTTGGAAGTTAGCCCACGAGTTAACAAATAAGTTTGATGTACTTTGCTTTGAAACTCTCAACTTCAAGGGAATGCAACGTCTTTGGGGCAGGAAAATATCTGACGCTTGCTTTGGGTGAGTTCCTACGAATTCTTGAATGGGTAGCCAAAAAGAAAGGTAAATTAATTGTATTTATTGACCAATGGTATCCATCTAGTAAGACTTGTGCGTGTTGCGGACGCGTTTTAGAAAAGTTAGATTTGTCCATTAGAGAATGGCGCTGTCCATCTTGTCAGTCAATTAATGGTAGAGACGACAACGCATCTCAGTTAATTTGTGCAGTCGGGGCATCGACTGTTGGGTTAGGTGATGTAAGACCGTATGAAACTGCAATCGCTGTTGGACCCTAGAATCCCCGCAATTCAATTGCGGGGATTATGTCAACAGGATTAAACCAAAATGCTACAAGAAATTCTCTCAATGCTTCATCAGTGTCATTGTCTAGCTCTAGATCGAGTTTCTTTTCTGCTTGGCGAGCGATGTGGATAGCTCTAATCTGACACAGAAGTATCTGAGCAACTAAAGCACTCTTTATAGGTAAAAAAAGATAAAGAACTAAGAGTAACTCAGGAATTTTAGGTTTCATTAAAATTAGTTACCTAATTCTGAATCCCTGTCCTCAAGATAATCTATCTGAAGTCCAACGTCAATCAAAGAATTTCACTTAAATCTAAAATAAATCCAGGTAAGACATCTTCTCCTGATAGAGTTTGAGGATTATTTAAAATCTTTACTTGTTGCCCAGAGCGATATATTTCTACTGTTTTTGTATCGGGTTCGATTAACCAACCAAGTTGAACGCCATTATCTAAATATTCTTGCATCTTTGCCTGTAAATCTTCATATCGTTGATTTTTTAAATCACTAGGACTTATCAATTCAATCACAAAATCAGGAGCAAGGGGAGGAAAGCCATCTTGTTGTGCTTGAGTTAGTTGATTCCACCTTTCTAATTTAATCCAACTAGCATCAGGACTTCTTCTCGCACCATTGGGTAAAGCAAATACTGTAGAAGAATCAAATACTTCTCCTGTACCGTCTCGATCTGCCCAGTTTCTTAGTTGCTGGGTTAAACGGCTATTCTTTCTTCCTGCTGTTCCACCCGTCGGACTCATGATAATTAATTCTCCATCTTTAGTTAACTCCATTCGTGCTAGTTGTTCGGCTTGTGCTAGTTGCTCGAATTGTTCTGGAGTTACTCGAAATCCTCTAGGAATAGTAATGGTTTCCATTTTTCCCTTTGTAACTAATGTCTTTGATTATTATTGTAAATTGGCATTTTCTGCTGTTCAACAGCATATATTTACACTGTCAAGATTTTAGAGATTCTCTCCATTGCCCAATCTATTTCTTCAGTAGAAATTACTAAAGGTGGAGCAAAACGAATCACGCTATCTCGCGTCTCTTTGGCTAATAATCCTTCTTTGGCTAAGGCTTTACAAAAGCATCGCGCTCCGCCAGCTTCTGGATGTAACTCTACCCCAATTAGCAAGCCTTTCCCCCGCACTTCTTTGATATAAGGGCTATTTAGCGATCGCAATTTTGCTTGGAAATATTCTCCGACAATTGCAGCCCTTTCTGATAATTTTTCTTCGACAATAACATCCAAAGCAGCATTGCCAATCGCAGCAGCTAGAGGATTGCCGCCAAAGGTACTGCCGTGATCTCCAGGGTTAAAGATTCCTATCACTTCTTCAGTAGAAATAAAGGCAGAGATGGGATAAAATCCCCCCGATAAAGCTTTTCCTACCGTGATGCCATCTGGTTTGACATCTTCGTATTGATGGGCAAACATTTTACCCGTTCTTCCCAATCCAGTTTGAATTTCATCCAAAATTAGTAAAACTCGATTGTCTCGACAGATTTGTTCGGCTGCCTTTAAAAATCCCGCAGGCGGAACAATAATTCCTCCCTCTCCCTGAATTGGTTCGACTAAAAAAGCTGCTGTATGGGGTGTAATTGCTTTTACAAGAGCCTCGGCATCGCCAAAAGGAATGACTTTAAACCCAGGAGTAAAAGGACCAAAACCCTCTTTATACTGAGCTTCTGTCGAAAAACTAACGATCCCGATCGTCCGTCCGGCAAAGTTATTATCGCAGACAATAATTTCTGCTTGATTTTCTGGTATTCCCTTGATTTGATAAGCCCATTTTCTGACAGCTTTGAGAGCAGTTTCTACCGCTTCAGCACCGCTATTCATCGGCAAAACTTTGGGCAATCCAGAAATTTGAGCCAGCTTTTGATAGAATGCTCCCAACCGATCGTTACGAAAAGCACGAGAAGTCAAAGTAACTTTGCTAGCTTGTTCTACCATTGCTTGCAAGATTTTGGGATGACAATGACCTTGGTTTAAAGCCGAGTAAGCACTTAGAAAATCTAAGTATTTATTACCTTCTATATCCCATACCCAAACGCCTTTTCCTTTAGCAATAACAACGTCTAGAGGATGATAATTGTTTGCTCCATACTTTGATTCTAGGTCGATGTAATCCTGGGTCTTTTGAGAGGGAATTTCCCGCTTTTGCAGGAGAATATTAGTTATTGACATAGTTCTTAATTGTTTCCTAGATATTCGAAAATTAGACAAGAGATGTTTAGGCTGTTGTTTAATATCAAGTTCGCTTCAACAGTTAAAGGTAATGATTGACGAGGAGACTGGGGGACTGGGGGATACGGAGAGAATTTATTTTAAGTGATTATCAGAACTTGATATAAGGTATTGAGTCTGAATAATCGCGAGTACAGGTGTAGATTTGAGTTAGCTAATTTACCGGCAACTTGCGACTATATTTTTTTGAGAGCAAACTAAAAAGTGGGATTTAAGGTAATAGCTAATAGCTCTTAGCTACGAACCTTATTCCTATCGGTTTCATAGTTTAGATCGGCAACGCCCTTTGTAGAGAAGAAACTCGCCATCTATCAGAAATAGCTTAAATTTGTTGATGCGATGTGAAACCAGTTACCCATTCTGTCTGAATGTAGAATTTGGCTCCGACAAAAAGTGGCAGTAAAAATTGCCAGGGTTTTCTCAAAACTGATAAAACGCTCATCCGTTCCTCGCGGATCGAACATTATTAATACTTTTCTAAGAAGGTATCATCTCTTATTCAATTTGCAAATCCCATAGGGGGGCTTTTGTTAAGAATTTAGTTAAAGTCTATCTTACTGAAGATACTTGATAACGCTGCAAGCGATCGCGATCGCGTTTAATTCTAAATCTGATTCTCATCACTATTGCGATCGCAACAAACAAAAAGAGAATAAATTTCCTGGAAATTAAACCTAAAAAAAGTCCTAGTCAGTAGGACTAGGACTTCATTCACCGTTGGCATTAATCTAGGCAACCTGAGTAAAAAACAGACCCCAAATAATCCCGGCTACTCCTATAGCAATTAGGAGATTGTTGAAAAATCGTCCGAATTCTCGATTGAATCCTAGAGATTTGTCTTCATTACCTGCCGTGAAGAACAACGACCAAGCTTGATTAGCATCTAATTTCTCGAAATTATTGAAATTAGAGCGAAAGACGACGGGAGCAAATAAATCTTTGTTGGCAAGAACGTCAAAATCAGTTTTCATCTTTTTTCTCCAAGTTTTCCGAGTTAAATTTTCCAAAATCTACAGACTGGTTAACCATCCAACGATGCCATGTCCGGTAATTATTTCGAGGACTAAAAGCGAGACGAATCCAATCATTGCCAGGCGACCGTTAAGTTTTTCGGCGTATTCGGTAAAGCCAGCTTGAACGGTTTCATCAACGTACATTTTGGGTTCGACGGCAAAGTTGTTGAGTCGGTTGCCTTCTTCGATTTTGTATCCGCGTGCTGTCATCGTTTTTTTCCTGTTACTGTCCTTATGTAAATAAATATAATCTTTTGTAAAGAAATATGTAAATAGCTTGACAAAGATTCCGGGGTAGTAATCGCCGACCCAAGAGTAGGGTAAACCCTCCTCAGAACCTAGGTCAGGCAAAGAGATAAATTAGGTAAATAGCCTCAGCAATTCGCTCCCGTTGGTATCCCGACTGACGATCTGATTTTGGCGATCGCTTGCTGAGTTTCTGTCCAGCGATCGCCTTTCAGATTAACCCGCACAAGGTATTAGCGAATATTGATTCTCCTTGTCAACCCACGACATCGATTGCCCAAAATAAGCTTTCAAAGGTACTTGATTAGCTGTAAATCACTTAACCTTTTAAGCTTTTTTCTCTAAATCAGACAAAAGTTAGACAAAAGTTAGACATCTTAAAAGCTTCCGCAGGCGCGATCGTAGATCGACGAACTAGATACTGATCGATATAGAGAATTTATTCCAGTTCGTTGAAGGTTAAATAGTCATGATTTTAGTCACAGTTGGTACGGAAAAGTTTCCTTTCAATCGCCTCATGCAGTGGGTTGACCTCCTCCTTAAAGAAGGTTTTATTTCAGCAGAAGAAGAAGTTATCGTTCAATATGGTTCTTGCACTATCGTTCCTGACAAAGTTAAAGGCTATTTCCTACTGCCTACTAATGAATTTCAAAATCTCCTCAAAAAGGCGCGTTTAGTTATCGCTCATTGTGGAGAAGGAACTATCGACGTACTAGCTAAAAATTCAGTGCCTTTTATTTTAGTTCCTCGCAGCGATCGCTTTGGCGAACACGTTGATGACCATCAAATCGAATTGGCAGAAGTTTTAGCCGAACAAGGCATTCCCATTGCCTATTGTCCTGGAGATTTAGCACGTTTTGTTCTCTCACCTCAAGCAGTTCGAGTTTCTAAGGTTCCTGCTGATTCTTATGCCTATGCTTCTTCTCTTCTCGACCAAAGATTTGGCTCCAATCCAGCGGCAGAAGAACCAGTTTTAGGCTGGCAGGATTATCTGTTTGGATTTTGGCAAAAACTAACTGTTAAACGTCCTATTTTCTCTAACTAATTTAAGTTTTTCAAAGCCTAAAAACTATTTTTAAATCTAATCAAAAAAGAAATAACTATGTCACAGCAACTAACATCTAATCCAGGTATTTTTACAGTCGGACAAGCGGGAATAGTCTCTTTAGATTTTCTCTTTGATGGAGGGGAATATCGCGGAGAATTAGCTATTTTTAGCTTAAAAGGCATGGAGAATTTAGAAGTCGGTTCGACAGCTTTTATTAAAGAAGCTGCGCGTCGTGCCCTCAGCAATTCTAAGTTAGGCTATGTCGCTATCTCTGACGAGACAGAAGGGGCAAAATTCAGTGCCAAACTTGCTTGGGAAAACGATTACAATGCTGGCACTTATAAAGGGATCAAAAGCTTTACCATGGATGCAGGCGATCGCTTTGCTATCATGTTAGTTCCTCAGGGAACAGTGCGGGAACTCTACAACAATCCTGCTCGCACCGACAATCGCCGTCCGCTGTTTTCCATTAATACCGCTAACCCAGACAACGCCACTCAGTTTTATCAACTCAATGATGCGAAGGGAATGGGCAATACCTTAGTCTTTGAAGATAAAACTATCCCCAACGGTTCGGATCGCGATTTCAACGATATCACTTTTCAACTCATCGGCGCGACGGGAGAAGCCGCCAGCGTAGATACAGTTATGCCTGCGGGTTTAGACTGGCGCAAGACAGCAGTGGGCAAGCAAATTATCGACTATGCTAGTCGTCCTACCTACGAAACGGGAGTCTTTCGCGTCGATGCTAGCGGACAAGTCGGTATCGATTATCTCTTCGACGGGGGAGCTTATCAAGGGGAATTGGCAATTTTCAGCCTCAAGGGGATGGAAAACCTGAAACTCGACTCCCCAGCTTTTGCCCAGGAAGCGGCACGGAGGGCTTTAAGCAATTCTACCCTGGGTCATGTCGTCATTCAAGACAGTACTGACAAAGCTAAGTTCAGTGCCAAGTACATTTGGGAAAATGATTTTAATAGCGGAACCTATAAGGGCGCAACAACCGTTGCCATGAATCCTGGCGAGGATTTTGCAGTGATGTTGGTGCAAAACAGTACCGTACAGGATCTTTACAACAATATCAATAATATGTGGAGCAACGGTCGCTTGCCCATCTTTTCCATTCCCGCCGCCAATGGTTCTCCCAACAATCGCCAGATGGTGGACGTGACAGGTAAGGGCGATGCTTTTGCAATGGAAGACGTGCGTCTGAGTTGGGGAAACCAAGCGGATAGGGACTACAACGATATCATCTTTAAAGTGATAGGTGCCAAGGGGATCGCGCCTTTGATGAATCAAGAGATCGATCCCGGCCGGGACTGGAGTAAGTCTCCCGTCGGTAAAGAGATGCTTCAGGATATTACTCGTCCTAACTTTAGTGGTGGTGTCTTTGATGTTGGCGAAAATGGTAAAGTTCGCATCGATTTTCTCTACGACGGCGGTTGGTTCAACCAAAGCGAACTCGCGATCTTTAATCTTGATGGCATGGAACAATTTCAAGTCGGTTCCCAAGCCTTCATCCAAGAAGCGGCGAGAAGAGCATTGAGTAATTCTACGCAAGGTTATGTGGTTATTAAAGACGCGCTAGAAGGGGCGAAATTCTCTGACAAAGTGCCGTGGGAAAACGCTTTTAACAGTGGTGAATATAAGGGAGTCAAAACCTTTCAAATGGAGTCGAGAGGTCACTTTGCTTTCATGCTAGTACCGAATAACTCCGTCGCTGCGATCGCGAGTAATCCCAATTCGATCTGGCAAAACGGCAATATGCCGATTTTCTCCATTCCCGAAGCCAACGCCCCTAGCAAACCCATAGAGATGGTTAAAGTTGGCAACCGAGGAACATACGCCTTCGAGGACGTGCGGATGGATCGCGCTGTTTCTGATAAGGATTATAACGACCTCATTATTCAGGTTAAAGGCGCACAAAGCGATCTGCCTCTTATCGACAACCACATTAATCCCAATCGGGACTGGCGCAAGACAAAAGTCGGCACGGATATTACTAACTACGCCAACCGCACCGAGTTTGAAACTGGCGTTTTAATTACTGGTAGTACGGGTAGAGTCGAAGTCGAATTCCTCTACGACGGCGGTGCTTACAAAGGCGAAGTCGGTATTTTTAGCCTGGCAGGAATGGATAGCTACGAACCCGGATCCGAAGCTTTCATCCGCGAAGCAACCCGACGAGTACGAAGCAACTCAGCGCAAGGTTACATCGTCGTACAAGATTCCTTAGAAGGGGCTAAATTTACTGGCGGAATCGACTGGGAAGGCAACTTTAACCAGGGGAGTTTCCAAGGGATTAAGGTGCTGAATCTGAATCCGAACGATAGTTTCGGCATCATGCAAGTTCCTAATGGTACGATCGCGGAAGTCGCCAACAATCCCAAACTCGACGGTGCCAAACGCCCTCTCTTCTCCATCCTCGATGCTAATCCTGCCTACGGCTTCCAGATTGGCAAGATTGATATGGCGGGAGGATCGACTATTGTTTCTCTCGAAGACCAACGCTTAGATGGAAAGAGCGATCGCGATTACAACGATATCATCCTCCGCTTCAAAGGCGTAGAAGTCTCTGCCGATCCTCTAGATCGCGTAATGGCTTCTGGCAAAGACTGGCGCGCTACCGTCATGGGAGGGAAACTGTTTGATTACGTCAACGCGCGGGATAAAAATAACACTACTCCAGAAGCATTTGGCGAACAGTCAGGTCTTTACCTACACGGAACTCGCAACAATAGACCTCCAGCAAAAGTCAGAGTAAGTTAGGTAAAATAAAACCAAATTACAATTCGAGTTATGACTTACTCTCAAGTAAAAATTTAAAACCGACAGAGTTTAAACGGCTTTGTGGAGTATATCCAGAGACGTTTAAAGAGATGGTAAAAGTTCTAGAAGCCGAAAAAGTCTTACAAAAAAAACAGGACGACCAAATAAATTAAGCGCAGAAGACCAAATCTTAATGACTCTTGAATATTGGCGAGAGTATCGCACCTATTTTCATATCGGAACTAGCTGGGGAATAAACGAGACAACGGCTTTACGAATCACCAGAAAAGTAGAAGATATTTTAATGAAATCGGGACTTTTCAATCTGCCTGGGAAAAAAGCTGTTCAACCCCAAAATACAGAAATTGAAATTGTCGTAGTAGATGTAGCAGAACATGAAATAGAAAGACCGAAAAAAACAAAAAGCTTACTACAGTGGTCGGCAAAAGTGTCACACGATAAAATCGCAAGTTTTAGCTGACGCAAAAACGAGACAAATTCTTTGTATTGCTCATGAGAAGGGAAAAAGTCATGATTTTAAGATTTGGAAAAATAGTAAAATAGGAATCGAACAACAGATAGAATGTTTGGCTGATAAAGGATATCAAGGAATTCAGAAACTTCATCCCAACAGTAGAATTCCCAACAAAAAAAGCGCAATCAACAGTTAAGTCTAGAGCAAAAGAAGTTTAATCGTAAGTTAGCAAGTGAAAGGATTGTAATTGAAAATATTCATCGCAGTCTAAAAATATTCAGAATTCTTTCAAGTCGATATCGCAACCGAAGAAGACGGTTTGGGTTGAGATTTAATTTGATTGCTGGCATTTATAATTATGAACTTCTTTCCCACTCCAATTATGCGATCGCGTAACACTTTTGCAGGAGGTCTAATGATACGCTACAGGGAAGCGCAGGCAATGACTACTTAGGAGGTCGAGAAGGAAACGACATTCTCATTGGCGGGAAAGGAAGCGATATCCTGGTCGGCGGTGCGGGTAACGATACCTTCAAATTCACTTCTTTGCAGGATGCTGGCGATATCATACGCGATTTCAGTGCGGGCGATCGCCTCGACCTCGGCAGCCTATTTCTCTCTCTCAACTATCTAGGTTCCAATCCGATTGCAGATGGCTACCTGCAATTTCAACAAGTAGGTGCCGATACGCAAGTTTTCATCTCTAGCAACGGAACTAATGCTGACTGGGTGCGTTTGGTAACAGTTAGTAATGCGATTGCATCTACTTTGGCAAGCAATACTGTGTTTTAAAACTTACACCAGTCGCCTTTGTTTGTACGTTAAATTGCTTAAGTAGTTAGTTTCCGAGAGAAGATAATAGATCTGTGTTGGATGCACCGACTGCAACCAATTTTGGAAGCAGCATTGGGAAAAGAGCAATCAACAAGTATTAGTTCTCACTCACTCAAGAGAAGGAAAAATACACAACAAACGACTTCATGACTGTGAAGATCTTATTGGTGGGATTCCTGATGAGATTTCCGTATTGCGAGATTCAGGATTTCAGTAAGATATACATCTTATTATATCTGTGGAGACGGTATTTAAAAGTTTTTGATAAGATTTTTGAGGTTCGTTGAAGCGTAACATCTATCAATAAGCCTTGAGGTGCGCGAACAATCGATCGAGTTAAAAAGCAAGGGCAAAATTGTGCCCACATCGAAATTGTCATAACTGCTAGATATACTGATTCTAGGACTACTTGTCCCTGAAAACAATCACCTTTAGCCAACTCATGCAAATCACTCTCAATCTCGATGACTCCCTTGTCAACGAAGTGTTTTATCTTACTAACCTCACAACCCACGAAGAACTAATTAACCTTGCTCTACAAGAACTTGTTCGATCGCGCCGCAAGAAAAACCTTCTCGATCTCGCTGGACAAATACAGTTTGCTCCAGATTTCGACCATAAAGCCCTGCGCGAAACTCGTCATGCTGCTGATTGATACGTCTGTTTGGATCGGCGTGTTCCGCGATCGTAGCGATCGAGTTCGTCAGCAGCTTCAAACCCTTATCGACGATCGTGAGGTTTTACTCACTCGCTTTACTCAGCTTGAATTGCTTCAAGGTTGCCTAAATGAAAAAGAGTGGACTCTGTTATCCACCTACCTTGAAACACAAGATTACATCGAACTCAGAGATCGTTCCTGGCAAGCGGCTGCGCGGATCTATTACGATCTGCGTCGCCAAGGACTTTTGGTTCGCAGTCCGATTGATTGCTGTATCGCTCAAGCTGCTTTGGAGCACGATCTACTCACGATCTACTTTTGATTCACAACGATCGTGACTTTGAAACCATTGCACAAGTGCGACCTCTCCAACACTTCTGCTTTCGACCTAGCGATGACTGATATTCTTGAGCTTGCAATCATCTAAGACTCGATCGCACTATTTTAGCTTTTGAGAAAATTTGACAATCTTAGACACAAGTTAGACAAATTACATTCTTTCGCAAGCGCGATCTTAGATCGGCGACTGAAATACTAGACAGTATAGAGAAATAGAGAAAAAAAATTTGAAACTGTTGAAATTTCAGCTAGGAAAAACATGACTTATTCAGCTTTAAATAACGATTGCTATCTTATTAACTGCGATTGCCCTCCGGACAGCGCCACGAGTGGCAATCGCGCTTGCTTAATTCAACTCCCCGAACGCTTCACGCTACCTGAAGCCAGTTTATTAGAAAAAAAATTTAAAAGTATTATTCACGCTAATTCTACCTCTAAAAAAATTATTCTAGATTTTGCTCAAACAACCTGGATTGATAGTAGCGGACTGCTTTGTCTGAAACAACTTGTTCGAGTGGCTTCAACTGTTGGAGTTGATATAGTGAGTTGGAGTTTTTCTCCTCAAATTAAAACGCTTTTATCTCGTTCTGGATGCGATCGCCTCTTCGAAAGCGAGTCAGAAACCGAAGCAATTTGGCAACAAGAAAACAGCCAAAATCGGGCGATTCATCCTTCAGTTAATTCTCGTATCAAGCGTTTATTTGATATATTAGGAGCTTTAGCTGGTTTAGCGATTACAGCAGTTATTTTTATTCCCATTGCGATCGCGATTCAATTAGACAATCCTGGCCCGATTTTTTACAGTCAAATCCGTTGCGGTTACATGGGAAAACCTTTTCGGATTTGGAAGTTTCGATCGATGGTTGTTAATGCCGATCGCCTACAAGAACAAGTAGAAAACCAGACGAATAGCGGTTTTTTCTTCAAAAATAAAAATGACCCTCGCATTACTAAAGTCGGTCGCTTTTTAAGAAAAACAAGTTTAGATGAATTTCCTCAATTTTGGAACGTCCTTAAAGGAGAAATGAGTCTGGTGGGAACGCGACCTCCAACTATCGAAGAAGTTAACAAATATGAAATTTCTTACGGACAGCGTCTCAATATCAAACCGGGGTTGACGGGGGAATGGCAAGTCAATGGTCGCTCTAAGATTGTAGACTTTGAAGAAGTGGTGCGTTTAGACTTAAAATATCAACGAAATTGGAGTTTTCTCTACGATTTTAAACTTATCCTTAAAACAATTATTGTCATTTTTAGCAAAGAAAGTGGCGCTTGTTAAGATTCTTACAGAATGTCTTATTGATATAGATAGCTGGTTGAGTGACAAAACTCAAATTTCCTTCACCCCAACCCCTCTCCCAGAGCGGGAGAGAGGCTTTCCACTTAAGACTTTTGCCTGAAGTCCCTTCGCTCCTTGTGGGAGAAGGGATTTAGGGATTAGGGAACAAAAATTTGTCAGTCAACCAGCATAGATAGTTTAATTTTTTTTCTAACTAACTAAATTTATTGATTTTTTAAAGCTTGTATTTTTAAAAGCTTGACAATTTGTACAGTCAAGTTTTTCGGGAATGATTGGCGAACAGGACATATGCGCTTACGCGCACGCTACGATGAGCGCACTACATACCTAACTATGACTAATTCAACGAATTTAATATTACAAATTCTAAAAATCCTATAGATAAAACATACGTATATTCTCGCTTATCTATTCTTATTTGTAAATTTAACATGAAAATATCAATTCAATAATTCATTTCTCGAAAGAACCAAAAATTTCTTGGTTCTTAGAGAAATCTATAAACTTCAAGCCTATCGACAATATGACTTCGGTTTTATCAAATTCCTTAAACCCACTTTCCGAAACACCTATCGCGCGGTCAATTCCCTTAGTTTTAGAGCCAGTTTCCGATCTCAGCGCTTCCACTTCTAGAAACAGCAAACTTTTCAATAGTAATCAAGAAATCACTCTGACTCCAAAAAATACTTCTATTACTCTAGCACCAGAAGAGATTAAATTATCTGAAGATTGGGAACAAGATCTTGTTGAATATTGGGAGTCGTTTCTTTATAACGATCCTCTTGTTAATTATGCCAACTTAAGCAAGCAAAAAGTTCAATTATTTGAATTGAATCAAACGCCTTTAACTCCTAACAATTCTACCTCACTATCTCCTGGTCAAGGATTCCAAATTATTGGCACTAAAATATACGATCCCAACGGACAAGAATTTATTATAAAAGGCACCAATATGTTTGCCTGGGAGCGAACTTCTAATGTCAATTCCTATCTAAATACTTGGGGTTTTAATACTATTAGAGTTCCCAATTATTTATTAGGTAGCTATAATCAGCCGCATCCCAGTGCAGATGGCTATGCTACTAACCGTCAAATTGTCGATGCTTTTACCAGTAGGGGTGCAGTTGCTATATTTGACGCACACGATCGCATTGGCAGATATTACGATGGAATGGAATTTGAAGTTCTCAAAAACTATTGGCGCGACATGGCGCGGCAGTTCGGTAACAATCCCTACGTTTGGTTTAATTTGCACAACGAACCAGGCAATGGCATTGCCAATCCAGACAAATGGGTTAATTACCACCGCGAATTAATTAATATTATTCGTTCTGAAGGTGCTAATAATATTGTCGTTGTGGATGGCGAAGCTTGGGGACAAGACTATCGGACTCAGACCATTCCCACTGCTGCCAATCGAATTATGAATGGCAATACCAATGTCCTCTTCTCAATCCATACTTACGACCAGTGGAATGGCAAAGATATCGGTCAATACTTCGATACCGTACAAAATCGAGGCATTCCGATTATGGTTGGGGAATATGGATCTACAAACGCAGGACGCAGTACTTTAGATGCCAGTCGCCGGATGATGGCAGCAGCACAAGAACGGGAGATTGGCAGAATTGTCTGGGTAGCTAAAGCTAATGACCTTAACGACCTTACCACTGGTCCAGGAGGACACGCAGAGTATTTTAACGGAATCAACACGGAAATTCTAACTGATTTAGGAAGACTGGTGCGAAATGATTTGCAGAGAATCGAGATTTTAGAAAGTCTTCCAACTGCTTCCTTACAACAAAATCAACTATTGGCAAGCAGTAGTGACGATCTTCTAGTCGGTAATAGCAGTGAGACTCTCGTTCAAAGTAACGCCAACGATTCACTTCTTAGTAGTAATAGTACAGATGGCTTATCTGGCAGTCAGGACTATGAAATTCTCGCTAATGGTTATGGTCATTATTTTCCTGTTGATGACTCATTCGACTTGAGTATTGGTAGTGCTCAACTCATAACTCTATCCGATTTCCAACAGGATAGTATGTTTAACAGTGAAACTATTATGCAATCATGCCATCAGTAGCGATCGATCTCTCCAGCAACTAACCCAAAAATCAAAATTTAAGAACATGCTCGCTTTCTCGAAAAGCGAGTTTTTTTCTCTAACAAAAGTTGAACACAAGTTAGACATATTAAAAGCTTTCGTAGGCGCGATCGTAGATAGAGAAACTAGATATTGGTAAACATCAAGGCTATTTCATTCTAGTAGCCAGGGGATAATTTTTTTCTAAGATGCTAAATTCCGCTGAAACCAACTGAAATATTTGTGCTAAGAAATTTATTGCTTGGCGAACTCAAGTCAGAATCATTTTAAGGAGAAAATTTATGTATGTAGATTATGATTATGCAAATAATAATAATCAAGCTAAAATGGCGATCGCGCTCTATCTAACTACGGCAATTCCTTTAATAGTGGGAAGTCTACTTCT
The DNA here is from genome assembly GCF_000317025.1 of Pleurocapsa sp. PCC 7327. NCBI lineage: Bacteria > Bacillati > Cyanobacteriota > Cyanophyceae > Pleurocapsales > Pleurocapsaceae > Pleurocapsa > Pleurocapsa sp. PCC 7327. The sequence goes on from NC_019689.1 coordinate 1,420,541, forward strand.
GATAAGCGGACGATCGCAGATTAATATGAATCGTTGGACAATTAGAGGAGTACCAGTCCCGATTATTCTAGAGTTCTTAAAAGATGAGACAGCTAGAAAAGCTTATTTCCAAGGTAATAAAAATCTTCTCCACGATCGCCTCGACGAGATGGGAGTAGAAGAAAAAGTCAAAGACTTTTATCGCGAGCAAATTCCTAACGAGTACGCACTCGATCGCCACATTCACCAAATTTTTTATAACAACACTGGATATGTCGGCAAAGCTTATAAAGTTAACTCGCAAGGAAATTTAGTTAACAAAAATTAGTACTAACCTGTTATTGAAGCAGAGTTTTTGGGAACTCTCTCTATAATTACACCTGAGCGATCGCTCCGAGTGACTAAATAGTCTAAAATCTAAAATCGCAATGACACTACCCAATTTTCTCATTATTGGTGCGGCAAAAGCAGGGACGACCGCTTTGCATACGTATCTGCAACAGCATCCGCAGATTTATATGACCCCTGATAAAGAAACTAATTTCTTTGCTTTTGAAGGCGAACATCTCAACTTTCAAGGACCTGGCGATGAAGCTATCAACCAGTTTTCTATTATCGAGCTAGAAAGCTATCAGGCAGAGTTTCAAAACGTCTCTGATGAAAAAGCGATCGGAGAGGCTTGTCCTCTCTATTTGTATCATGCTAAAGCACCAGAACGCATTTATTCTTATATTCCTCATGTGCGTTTAATTGCTATTCTTCGCCATCCAGTCGATCGCGCCTATGCCAATTTTCTCCATATTATTCGTGACGATCGCGAACCTTGTCGAGATTTTGCTCAAGCATTGCAGCAGGAAAAGAAACGCATTGAAGACAATTGGGAATGGTTTTGGCATTATATTCAACTCGGTTACTACTCCATACAACTTAAACGCTATTATGACATCTTCGATCGCGAGCAAATCCGAGTCTATTTATACGAAGATTTATGTCAAAATCCTTTGGCTTTAATACAAGATATTTTTTGCTTTCTTGGAGTAGATAAAACTTTTGTTCCTGATATAAGTATTCGCCCCAATAAATCGGGAATACCTAAAAACTTACTCGTTCATAAATTGCTTACAAAACCCAATCCTATCAAATCTATTCTCAAACCATTATTTCCCTCTCAACTTCGTCAAAAAATTCAACATCAGAATTTAAAAACGCCTAAAATTTCTTCAGAAACAAAGGTATTTTTAACCAATCTTTATCGCGAAGATATTCTTAAATGCCAAGATTTAATCGATCGCGATCTTTCGGGGTGGCTAAATTAAAAATTTCGATGAAACCTAAAATTTTACATCTTATTGGTGATAAACGTTCGGGTGGATCGAATCGACTGGTTAAACAGCTAGTCGAATCAAAATTGCGCGAAAATTTTGACTTTTTGGTATTTAGGCTAGAAGAAGCAAAACCTCAATTAAAAAATCTCAAACCAGATATCATCATTTTTCACTATCCCTGTGCTTGGAAATATCTTTTAGATCTTTTTCTACTCAAAAAATACAGTAAAGTTTTTATTTACGATCACCACTATTGCGAAGGATTTGAACGAGAACAAGTGCCTTCGCTTTTTCGCTTTCATCTCATGCTGCGGCTAGCATATGGTTTAGTCGATGGAGTGTTGTGCGTTTCTCAAGCACAGCATCAGTGGATGTTAGCTCGTCGATTAGTCTCTCCAGAAAAAGTGAGGGTGATTTCACCTGCTTCTGCAATGGATGAGATGTTAACAATTCCCTCAAAAATGCCCAGTTGCCCTTTGATAATCGGTGCTTATGGACGATTTGCCAAACAAAAAGGATTCGATCTATTACTGAAAGCATTTGCACTGCTTCCGCCAGAACAATTTCAGTTGCATTTAGGCGGATATGGACCCGATGAAGAGCAAATTAAAGAATTAGCTAGAGAATTGCCCCATGTCAAATTATTAGGAACCATTACTGACGTTCCTGCCTTTCTTGCCGCTTGCGACGCGATCGCGATTCCTTCTCGCTGGGAACCTTGGGGATTAACTTGTTTAGAAGCAAAAGCCGCCGGAAAACCCGTAATTGCTACTGCGGTTGATGGGTTGTGCGAGCAAGTTCGAGACTGCGGGGTATTAGTACCTGCCAACAATGTAGAAAAGTTAGCGGATGCGATCGCATCTTTACCCGAATATAATTTAGAAGCTTGGGGAAAGACAGGGAGAAATTCAGTCATTAATGCTTGGGAAGAATTTTGCGATCGCACCCAAGAATTTTTTATTTGGGTAAGATGAGGTTAACCAATCCCAAGTAATTCATTAACACCACTAGGGTAAGCATCGCATAACTAACTATCAGCTTCGCCATTACGGCAGTCATCACAGGACCTACTCCCAGTTGGCGGAGCGAACGCAAATTAATGTTTAACCCTACACCAGCAAAGGCAAGTAAAAAAGCCCAGCGCGATAGATTTCCCAGACTGACGAGTTGCTCCTTACTAAAAGCACCAAATGTTCCTAAAAGAGAGATGAGAAGGAACGCTAGCACGAACTTGGGAAACTTTTGCCACAGAAAAGAGCGTTTGTTCTCAATATTTGATGCCTGTCCCCGCCTCGCCCAAAAGAGAGTAAAACCAAGAACGACAAAACCGATTGCTGCATTGCGAGCCGTCTTCACCAACATAGCAATCTGAGTAGCCCCTTCGGAATAGAGAGCGCTAACCGTAGCAGTTGTAGCCGTGTTTTCCACGACTAGACCAGTCCACAAGCCGAATAGAGGCGCTTCCAAATCACAGAAGTGCCCGATCGCGGGATAGACTAATAGTCCGACTGCTCCCAGTGCCAAGATAATGGCGATCGCAAAAGCTGCTTCGTCATCTTCGCTCTCAATCGCTCCTTTTCCAGCAACGATTGCCGAAACTCCGCAGATTGAAGAGCCGATAGCGAGTAGGCTAGCTAGCTTCGGTCCAATCCCAAAAAAACGACCGAGACCCATTGTAATAGCAATAGCTAAACATAACTCGAATGCAACCAGCACTAAGCTAACAGCACCAAGTTTGAGAATATCTCCCAGGAGAAAACGAGCACCGAGCAACGCAATTCCGACTCGCAGCCAAAATTCGTAGGTGGCTACTCCAGGACGAAAAATTTTCGGAATTCCCACGGTGTTGACGATAATCGTGCCAAACAGAATTGCCCACAGCACGTATTCGATATCGGGCAACGTTAGATCGTGCGCTTTGCCATAGTCTTTGATGAACTGTTCGAGTAGCTTGCCCAGGTAGCCTAATCCAAACAGGAGCAAAACACCTGGAAGCCGACGCCATAAAAACTGGGGCAAGAGTTGGGAAAGATTCTGAGCAAATGAGGTGGTTTTAGCCATAGTTGTTATCACTTACTTGTAATTTTCAATTACAGATCGGTAGTTCTCAGCCATCATCACCAAGGAACGTTGATTCCTAGCAGCACTAGCACTAACAAAGCTAGCGCCGTCAGCACTGCCGACCAGTCTTGGGAAAGCTGAGATCCTTGCGTGGGAAGTCGTTTAGACGTTGTCTGTTCGTTTGCCATTTTTAAAACTCTATGAAAAAACTTTATGTGTCCCTAATGTACCCAGATCTCGAAACGGATTTACAATATGAATTCATGTAAATCTATAAAAAATCAATAATTTTCCCTAAAAATAAGAATATTTAATTTCTCAGCCAGCGATTGAAATCGCCGTCTCAAAGCTTAATTCTCTTCAAAGAGAATTAATTTAAACCAACACCATCCCCCAAAAACAATCGATTAAAATCGATTTTCACTATCGGACAGAGAATGAATTCTCCGTCTTCCTAATTGCGAATTGGCATAAAAGCCATGCCCATGATGACTAAACCCGGCCAAAACAAATAGGCAAGAATCTCCAAATTTTCGCCAAAAGTGTAGAGGAAGAGAATAAAAAGGATAGTCAATCCCGTCTGTGCCGTTTCAGATTTCTGTGCCTTCACCAAAAGAACTAAAAAACTGAGTGCCATAGGAATAGCCAGTGCCAACAATCCAACAATTCCTTTCACAAACAGCAACCCGTACCAAGTGTGATGGGAACCGATGGGCATATATTCTACGAGATGAGGGCCAGGCTCTACTACCCCATGTCCCCAAAGGGGAGCTTCGGTTTGCCATCGATAGCCAGCAATTTCTTTGAGGGTTTGACGAACTCGCGTCGATTCTGCTCTCGCTTCCTTAAATTTCGTCCAGAAATTATCCAAAGCATTCAGCAGTAGGGGCGAGAGTATGCCGCTAATTGTGGTAGCAATTCCCAGCAACATGAGAACGAGCGGACGGCTCAGTCGAGAGAAAATAAACGTAAATAGAGGCGTTAAAACGATACAAACTTGCGCTAAGCGAGATTTGCAGATATAACACATCACCACAGAGCCTATGATGCCAAACCAACGCCATTTTCGATTTTGCTCTCGCAGCGCTAAGGCAAAGTAAACATTGCCCACAAATCCCAAAGCTGGACCCCAAGGCGTAAACAAGCGCTGGCGTATCTGTCCGTCAAAGTCTACTTCGTATAAAGACACATCAAAAAAAGTCGTTCCCGGCCCTCCTACCGCTTTGAGGGGAGAAACATATAAAATTTCTGGCAGATGGAGAATCGGCGCGACAATTAATAAAGGCAAAAGCAAAAGGGTATGAAAGCCAATAATGCAAGCGCCTCTGTAGATAATTTGCGGTCGAATTTGCAAACAGCCTGCAAGGGGATATAGAGCGAGTAACGCCCATCCTTTTGCCCAACCAATGGAAGATTTAATTATCAAAGAAGTGGGTAAGTTAAAGTCGAGATGACCGATAATCAGAGCAACTTCCATTACCAGCATCCCGACGATCCAAATCCAAGCCAGTAAAGGAATCGCGATTTTTTGACGCTGAGGTGTTTCCTCTGTTTGCAACCAAAGCTTTAAGAGAACGTAAAACCCTAAAATCCAGCCCAAAACCGAACCGACAATATACAGTCCGCCGATGAGGTAAAAGCCGTAAGTCCAAACCATACCAAACCAAATCAGCCGTTCTGGAAAATTTTCTGGACAAATCTTTTCCTCATTTATGGAAACTATTTCGCTCATCTAGTTTCGGCGTGGAGACCCACTGTACAGGCTTTTGCCTTACCGTGGGAGGAAACGCCGCCTCCACATACAGGTTTACCAGCCGATCTCGGATGAGATAAAATAGGGCTATGACACAAGCCCTGTTTGTAAGATGCAAGTTGATAGTCCCTGTTGAGTTTCGCCATCAAATTGACGAAACACTCTCTGGATTTGCTGCTGCTTGCAATTACATTCTGGATGTGGCGAAACAAGAAAAGTGTTGGCATACAACTAAGCTTCACCACAAAGTCTACAAAGCTACTAGGGAGCAAACTGGGCTGAAAGCCAACCATGTCTGTCAGGCTATTAGACGGGTTATTGGCAATGCCAAAGCCGTTAAACAGATTCACAAATTTAGACCTACCAGTATTAGTTTGGATGCTCGAACATTCAAGTACGTTGAGGAGAAGCAACAAGTAGGAATAACCTTGAAGTCTGGGCGAGTTAATTTCGGCTTGGCAATTGGCGGTTATCAAGTTGCACTGCTTAGAGGTCAAGTTCCGACCAGTGCGACATTGAGCAAAACTAGGGGGGGAGATTACTACATCAACATCGTGGTAGAAATCCCTACTCAACCCACGGGTAAGACTCCTAAAGTTTTGGAAGTTGACCTTGGTATTCGTGACACTGCTACCACTAGTACGGGAAAATTTTGGGACGGGAAACAACTTAGAGAAACCCGTGCAAAATATTCTCGCGTCAGAGCGTCTATTCAATCCAAACGCAGCAAGGCCTCTAAAAGATTGCTTCGCAGGCTCTCTGGGAAAGAAAGACGCATGATGGCTTGGGTTAACCACAATATTAGCAAACAGCTTGTAAACGATGGGTCCAAACTGGTTGCAGCTATTGCTTTTGAAGACCTTACAGGGATTAGGCAACGAGCTATAGTTAGGAAGTCTCAACTCCGAGAGCATAATTCGTGGGCTTTTTACCAGTTGAGACTGTTTACAGAATATAAGGCTGCTGTTGCTGGTATTCCAATTGTGTTGGTTGACCCCAGATATACATCTAAGACCTGTAACTGTTGCAAGGTAATTGGCAACCGAGACGGCAAAGTCTTTCGTTGTCTGAACTTGAATTGTGGTTGGACTGGAGATGCTGACCATAACGGAGCTTTGAATATTTCGGCTCTTGGGGCTGCTGTAAATCAGCCTGGAATCTCGACTATGTTTTGTTCGTTGGAACAGACTGTGTTAGGGATCAAGCCGTCCCGCTACAACCCTGCGGGTTGTAGCGGCGGGTAGTTTACGCCACAATTTCTTTGAGGATTTTTTTCGTCGCTGTTGCTAGGGGATCGCGCCACCAGATTAGGGTTAGCGATGTCGTAACCAAAAGGGAGCCTAAAACCGCTCCTGCTAATACTAGCTTTGGTTTGGGGGCAGTGGGTTCTTCGGGTAAAGAGGGTTCTTCAACCATTTGGATGAGGGGAAAAGAGCCGAAGGGATCTCCTTTGCCTAAGTCCACTTTAGCCAGCGTCGAGGCAAAAACGGCTTCAGCAATTTGCAATTGTCGCAGGAGAGCATCAAGAACGGTCTCTTTTTGAGAGAGTGCCTGCAATTGAGTTTCTAGCTTTTGAACTTGTTGCGTCAGGGTTCTCACTTGGGCGGTTAAACCTTGATAATCTGATTCCAAAGTGACCAGTTGTTGAAAGAGTTGCGCTCGTTGTCCTCCCGAACCGTTGCTATTATCTAAATTTAGCCGCTCTAGGGTCAATTGCTCTACGGGTTTACCTAAAAGGGCTTTTCCTCTCTCTAGAAGGATGGCTAAGGCAGCTTCTTGTTGCTGTCGTGCCGCTACTACGTCGGGATAGTTAGGACCGCGATCGCTCAGAAGTGCTTTTAGGGTTGTCGTTGCTGTCGTGTATTCGCTGAAGCTTTTTTGAAACTGTTGGTCGGTTTGTAATACTAGAGCATCAGCCGCTTCCTGGGGAGAGAGTTGTAAGTTGACGGATAATTGTTTTAAACGACTGCCAAGTTGTTGCTGTTGGGCATAGGTTTCCGATCGCTGCTTTCGTAACAGTTCGATGTTACTAATTAATTCTTTAATTTGAGATGAAGAGTTAAGTCCGGATTCGGCTTTGTATTCGGATAAACGGCGCTGGGCTTCGGTGAGCTTTTTCTGCGCGTCGGACAGCGCTTGTTGGTTGGAGCGATCGCGTTCTGTTCGTTCGGTTTGCCGCAGAGAGTTAAGCTTTTCATTAAGTGCCCGATAAAGTGCTTGCAGTTTTTGTTGGGTTTTCTCTGGATCTTTCCCGTTGATGGCGATGCTGAGTAACGTGGTATTGTTGATGAGCTTGATGCGAGGTTCGCCAAATGCTTCTTGGGGAATATTGAGGGACTGAGCAGCAGCTTTAATGACGGTAGCGCTACTGGCAATAATTTTGTAATTTTCTCTCGGATCTGAGGAAGAACTGCCAAAAGCAGAAGCACTGGAAGTATAAGCTTGACCGATTTCCGGTAGATTGACGCTCACTCCAGGACCATTTCCTGCCACATTGAGGGTAGCTTCGCTCGTGTAGGTAGGAGGGGTGTTTTTCAAATAAACAATCGCGATCGCCCACAGTCCCGCATTGGCAAAGATGCCAACGATCGCATACTTCAAGAAGCGCCACCAAAGACTTCGTCCTACTGGCTTAGACTTTTCGTCAGTTAATGACTTGGGAATAATTGCCATTAATTGAAAAGGTTGCGAAACAGCAAAATGGGATTTAAAGGACTCAAGATATCGCCAATAGTGCGAAACAGATCTCTGGTATTCGTTGCCGACGAATCATAACAAGCGACGCTATCCTTTGGCATGAGCAAGGGATTCTCTTCATTATTATCGGAATTTCGCATTAAATCTTCAACGTCGCGCTCGATGGCGATGGTTTTTCCCGTAATGCGATCGGCTCTTACTAAAATAGCTTTTCTATCTTCACTAATATCCGTTCCTCCAGCACAGTTGGTTGCTACGACGGCGTGACTAAAGCGAGAGCCATAAGGAACGCTAATCCCTTCTTCGCGGTTGCTAACCGCTGCCGATGCGTTATTGGCGGCAGGAATGGTGAGATTGGAGACAAAGACCTTGATTCCTGGGGGTGTAATTTGAGAAGGACGCACCAACTCCGGTTGAAAACGATCCGCCCGAGGAACTACAATGCGATCGCCTGCTATCAGGGGTACGTCCTCTACTGGCTCTCCCGTAAAAACTCCTGATAAATCTATTATCGTCTCGCGATCGCCCCGAATGAGACGGACTTGACTGACATCTGCGGTCGGTAATACGCCTCCTGCCGCTCGAATCGCATTGGTTAGATGGCGACGAATGGGATAATTGCCCGTAATTTGCCGAGATTCGGGTGAAAATGCCGTATTTGCCTCGTTTTTAGTTTCGTTAATCAAAACTCGTCCGGGTTGAAAGGTTTCTCCCGCCACAGTCACTTGTATGGGCGCCCATTTGAGGACTTGAACGCTCAATTGCAATTTGTCGGGAAGAAAAAAACCTTTATCGCTCAAGCTTTGAGACAGTTTGGCTTGAATATCGGGCGGTTCTAATCCAACGACAGGTAAAGCGCCCAGATAGGGAATTTCGATCTTGCCATCTTGGTTGACTTCGTAAACGCCAACAAAATATTTATCATTAGGAATAGAAATTTCCAAGCGATCGCCTGGAGATATTGGTAGAGCTAAACTTGGCGACGACTTCAAAAATGCAACCATCAATATCCCGATTCGTAAAAACCAGTTTTTTTTCATCTTCAGCATTTTTGATACAATTTTTGACGCTTAAAAACATAACGGGTTGCCCAAACGGCAAACAAGGGTAAGAAAAGGCAATGAGTTAGTAAAACTGCCATCGCGACTCCTACACTCTGCCAATGAACGCCAATGAATAACCCTATCGTAAACAATCCAGTAAAAAGAAGATTCCAGACGAGATCGATTTCTGGCTTGTCTACGGCTAATAATAATTGGGAGGCAGAATCGGCAAACGGACGAGGAATTGCCGACAGACAAATTAAAATCAAAATAGGAACGGCAACCATCCACTTTTGACCGAAAATTAGGGGAACATAAAAAGGAGCCAGAAAAGACTGAAGCAGAACTAAGGGAATAATAACCAGCGCGATCGTTTTCAAGCTACTTTGATAGCGCCAGCGAAATTGAACCAGATTTGATCGCGCATCGCACAGATGCGGGAGCAAAGCTGATTTAATCGAGGAAATAATCCCAAAACTAATGCCAAAACCTGCATTAAAAGCAAAATAATAAATTCCCAATGCTTCAATACTGAGAAAGCGTCCGACGATGAGGTAGTCTAGGTTGGCACGCAGCGTATTGAGCAATTCAACGCCTAACACGCTGCGTCCAAAACGCATTAATTCCCTCCAACGCGTAGTTGTAAATTGTCCCTTGGGTCGCCAGGAATGATTTTTTAAGATACCGTAAACCCAGATAGGAGCAACTAGCATCTTTGGTAAAACGATCGCCCACATTCCCAATCCAGCAATGGCAAAAACTGCTGATAAAATATTATCGGTGCAAACTTGAAGCATATCCGTCAGCGCGATCGCCTTAAAGCGCCCTTCTCGTTGAATCAGCGCCGCCTGTACCATTCCCACGGGAAGTAAAAGCAAATTGAACGCCATCCCGCAAATAGGCACAATCAAGTTATTGTCGCGGTAAAACCAAGCAATAGGAAAGGCCGTCAGACATTGAATGGCAAATAACCCGATAAAGATTGCCCAATTCAGCCAATACGCCGATTGAGCCAAGTTTTCAAGTTGTTTTTCCTCTACTTGAATCAGTCGAATGCCAATTCCGTTGCGCGCGAACACCCGGATAAACTCATTCGTCGTGAGAACGACAGCCGCCAAACCGTAGTCATGGGGGGAAAGAAAGCGAGCTAGAATAATTGTGGTTATCAAGCGCGAAACTCGGATAACTGCGCCCGAACCTCCTAACCAACCGACATTACGGGCAAAAGGACTGTCTAAGGTTTTGAGTTGGGTTGCGATCGCTCGAAATGAAATTTTCACGTCACTGTTATTCGTGAAGTTTGCTCGCTATTGAGTGTTCCCATTTCGATCGGTAGAATCGATGCGAAAAGAAATTCTTTGTTTTTTCAGGAAGTTGATATAAAGTTCACAATTGCAAAAATCCTTGCTCCAATAACTCTAAAATTTCCTCTGTGGAGAAAGAACGTTGTTCTTGAATGGAGAGATTTTTGACAAGCGATCGCAGTCGTTCGTACTGTTCTTTGGTGAGCGGTTTTTTGAGATGTTGCTCGAAAAGATACTGAAAATTACTAGCACCGCTACACTTGCCAAACCAAATCTCCGGCTTTCCGTAGGGAAAAATTGAATAGCTGCGATAATCTTCTAGGAGACTTTTAACATGAATCCCCGTTTCGTGGCGTTGCGCTTGTTGAGAATAGGGCGAATGCGGGCGAATTCCTCGGAGATCGAGATAGTCTGTTACTTTATTAAGAGCATCATAATCGATTCCTTCTACCTCCCAGCCAAATCGAATTCTCAGACCGTTTAAAACCTGTTCTAGAGCGACATTTCCCGCTCGTTCTCCAATGCCGCCAAAGGTGCCAGAAACGCCAGAAACCCCCGCTAACACCGCCTGAATGGTGTTTTCGAGTGCCAACCCCAGATCGTTGTGGAAATGAACGGCTAAGGGAGCCTGATTAGTATACTCTAAAAGGTCGTGTATCCATACATAAGTTTTTTCTGGCGTCAGGACTCCCACTGTATCGCAGAGCAAGAATTGCTCGATATAGGGTTGAAAAGCGCAGATACACTCGACCAGAAAATCAAAATCGGAGCGACTGGCATCCTCGGCAGCAAAGTATACTTTTAAGCCAATTTCTGTGGCGTAGCGCAGATGTTTGAGAATTTTGTCGATCGCACTCTGACGAACTTTGTTGATAATGTTTTTGGGAATATTATCATCTACAGTTTTCCCTTTATAGTCGGGGTTGCGGCGGATTGCCGGATCTCTGAGAAAAAGCAGGCGATCGGAGACGGCATGAAAGAGAATAATCTTGTGTACGCCGCAAATTTTAGCGCGATCGATAAATCGTCGGTTCATCATCGTCGAGGCGACAACCTTATTATCCAATCCTTCCGCTATCAATGTTTTCACCAAATACTCTTCAGTTTCATGAATGGCAGGCATGATAGCGATTTGATGTACTCCCGTCCTAGCGATCGAATGTGCTAAAGTTCGCTTAGTTTCACTCTCAAAGAATAGTCCTGCTTGTTGTTCGCCATCTCGAAGCGTTTCATCAGAAATTATCAACCCGATCGTCTGCATGATATGAGTTCAACTGTTATCCAACTGAGCAGCCTCTTAAAAGCCCAATTATAAAGTTAATCTTAAAAGTATAGGAAATATTACTGTATTTTGACATATTACATAGTAAATTATATCCAACTTAATGCGTTATAACGGGTTAGTAAGGTAATTGGTAAATATTTTGACTGTTTAATAGACATCACTTTCAAAGGAGCTGTTTCCGTAAAAATTTTACGGTCATACTTGGATAAGAACGAAGAGAGGAGGGGGTGGGGAGACAAGGGGGAGACAAGGGACTGTGGGGAGAAAACTAACTACTAACTAATCTCCAAAATGATTAAAGATTCAACTTAAGGAGTAAATTGATGAACTTTGGAAGTTTGCATGATATCCTCTTCTTTCCAAGTTTAATTGTTGGATTGCTGGTTTTACTTTTCATTAGCATTTGGGCATATACAAGAGTTTATATTATTACCCCAAATAACGAAGCTTTTGTAAGAACTGGAGGCGTAATTTGGAAAGGCAAAACTGTTATTCTCAATGGTGGCTGTATTGTCTTGCCTAGATTTCACCAAATCACGCGCGTTCCTTTGCGAGAAATTTCTATTGATGTAGAGAGAACTGGCAAACTAGCGGTTCGCACTCAAGATTATTTGCGAGCCAATATGCGGGTGACATTTTACGTTTGCATTAATCCCAACAAGGATGATGTATTAACGTCTGCTGCTCGTTTGTCCAAACAAGAAAAAATATCCGATAATGATATCAAAGATGCCTTAGAAAAAAGAGCCGACGGCGCGATTCGTGCCGCAGCGAAAAAGAAGAGTTTGACAGAGATTGATTCTGATAAATTGGGGTTTGCCAATGAAGTTTTGAATCTGATTCAACAAGATTTAAAGAAAGTCGGACTGACATTGAATAATATCGCCATTTCGGAAATCGAAGAAAGCGATACTTACGATGAAAATAACTTTTTCGATGCTCAAGGCATGCGTTTGAGAACCGAAACAATTCAGCGATCGATTCAACAGAAACGAGAAGTCGAATTAAGTACTAGAGTCGCGATCGAACAACGAGAACTGCAAGCCGAAAAACAATTGCTAGAAATTGCTAAACAAAAAGAAGATGCCAAATTAACCCAACAAAAAGAAATTGAGTTGCTCAAAGCACAAAGAGAAAGAGAAATTCAAGAAGCAAAAGACCAAGAAGCTGCCACGATCGCTCGCAATAAAATTTGGCAAGAAAAAGCCGTTGAAGAAGAAAAAATTCAACAACAATTAGCCGTACAACAGAGTCAGATTGAGGCAAATATAGCTCTAGAGGAAGGCAACAAACAACTCAAAGTTGCTGAAATTATGCGCCAACAAACGATAGAAGTCTCTCGCTTGCGATCGCAAATCGAAATTGCCCAAGCACAAAGAGAGTCAAAAATCGCTCAACAAGAAGCTGCAATCGCGATTGCCGAAAAAGAGCGCGATCGCGCCTACGCCGAAGCCGAAAAAGCCAAAGCCGAAACCGCCGTTATCACGGCGATAGAAGTCGAAAAAGCAGAAAGGGAAAAACGCCTCTCGATGATTTGTGCCGAACAAGAAGCGCAAAAACGTGCCATTGGCGATCGCAACGTCATAGAAATCGATGTTTTCCGTCGCAAGCGTCAAGCGGAAGTTGCTCGTCAAGCAGCAGAACAAGAAGCCGAAGCCATCCGCTCCCTTGCCGATGCTAACCGCTATCAAGCCACGGCAGAAGCAGAAGGCAAACGGACGCTTATTGAAGCCGAAAATGCTCTTAGTAATGCCAACCGCACAGCAAAACTAATCGAAGCCATTTTACCCGAACTAGCAGATCGACTGCCAGAAATCGTCAAAGCTTTAGCACCTCAACCAGGAGTTTTGGGAGATACGCGCATTTATGCGTTTCCAGGAGTAAACGGCAACAATAACAATGGCGCTAGCGATATCAACAAACTATTGCTCTCTACCAGCGGTTTAGCGCTACTCGATACCTTGCTCGATGAAAGCAAATTAGGAAAAGCGATCGATCGAGTCAAGCAATTACTCACTTCTGAGGAGAAAAAGTCCTCAGCAACTCTTTCCAATCTACCCCAAGATGAGAACGCGGTGTCTGAAGAAGTTCGGACACATGAGCCATCCGTTTAAAAGCAAGTCGTATAGTGAATTGAGGCGATTGATGGTAAAAAAAGATCGGTCTCTAATTAGTTAACAAGACCGAGCTAGTAAAAATGTTACTTGAATTATATCGTAGCAGTTTAGCCAGTCAACTCACACCTGCTCAATTATTAACTCTTTTAGCTGAGCAACAAGCTTTAATTCGCCCAGTTATTAAGCTATTGAAATGTTATAAATTCGTGGTGTTGGGAGACCGAGAATTTCATAGTGTCGAACTAGCAAGACGGCTTTTATCAAAGAAAGTTAACTTTGTTTTACGTCAACAATAAGGGACTTTCATCCAACTAAAAAGACAAGCATGGTATTTACTAACCAATTTAAAGAGTTTAGAAGAAGCAATAAAAGCTTATAAACGGCGAGTCTGGATTGAAGCAATGTTTAAGGATTGTAAAACGGGTGAATATAATTTAGAAGGGTCTAAAGCCTCAATAGAAAGATTGACTCGCTTAGTTTTATTGATGGCGTTCGCGAAGCGTGCCGGAGGCAATCTCGCCTACACGAGTTCAACCTTAAAAGGCAAAATAATTACAGCGAAGGAACAACAACAATACATCGGTCGCTTGAGAAAGATTAAACAATCTTTGACTCCAAACAGTAATTTTTGGCTCGGATTATATGGGGATGTCTGGATAATAACAAGGGAATTTGTTGCCCCTAGGGGAGAAGAATTGATGAGACTTAACTCAATAAGCTCCCATTTTATCAGAGAGGGATAAGAGCTATGAACATTATACAGCAAGCTTTCTAGCTGGGTTGTCACCCCGTCAGGGTTTTCTCTCTATCGTTGTTCTCAAAAAACTCCCCAGCCGCTATCTTGGTATAATCGCAACTTTAGCTGCAAAGATAAGGACTATATTAACAAGTTCTTACCGAACAACTTAATCATCACACCTTGCTAACGTTTTCTTCTAAAGCGTAACGATTTTGAGTAATGAGTGAAGCAAACAAGCAATTTGAATATTTTTCCCTCCGAGTCAAGCCTCTCCTAGAAACTCTCTACGATAAAAAAACTGCCGCCCATTTTTTAGAGCGGTTGTACTATCTCCTCAAAGAACATTTTGCCGATCGCGTCGATGAAAATTTAAATAAATGGACGGAAAATAACGTTCAACTCATAACCTACGGAGATAGTATCCTCAAAGAAGGCGAAAAACCCTTAGTTACGCTCGATCGCTTTTTAGACGAACACATTCGAGATACACTGACAGGCGTTCATATTCTGCCTTTTTTTCCCTACAGTTCCGACGATGGGTTTGCTGTCATCGACTATCTCAAAGTCGATCCACAATTAGGAGATTGGGAAGATATTCAACGGATTGCTGGAAAATTTAATTTAATGGTCGATCTCGTCATCAATCACGTTTCCAGCCAACATGCTTGGTTTGAGCAATTTAAGCAAGGAATTAAGCCGGGATGCGATTATTTTATCGAAGTCGATCCCGCTACCGATTTATCTCAAGTCGTTCGTCCTCGCAGTACGCCATTGCTAGCTAAAGTCAATACGGTTAAGGGAGAAAAACATGTCTGGGCAACCTTTAGCGAAGATCAAATCGATGTTAATTTTGCCAATCCAGAGGTTTTATTGGAGTACGTTAAAATTATTCTTTTCTATATCAAGAAAGGGGCAAAATATATTCGACTCGATGCCGTAGGATTTCTCTGGAAAAAAATTGGCACTTCCTGCATTCATTTACCAGAAACTCATACCGTTATCAGGCTTCTACGGGAAATCGTACAAATGCTCGATCCGATGGTAGCTTTAATATCGGAAACTAACGTCCCCAACCGAGAAAATCTGAGTTATTTTGGCAATCGAAATGAGGCGCACATGATTTATAATTTCAGCCTTCCTCCCCTCATTTTGAATGCTTTATTACAAGGAAAATCCGATCATTTAAAAACATGGATGATGAGCATGCCTCCTGCGCCTATTGGGTGTGCGTATCTGAATTTTACCGCTTCCCACGATGGAATTGGTCTGCGTCCTACTGAAGGATTGTTATACGAAGACGAGTATCAAACCCTGTTAGAAAAGATGCAGGAATTCGGCGGCAAAATCAGCATGAGAAATAAATCCGACGGAACCGAAGTTCCTTATGAGGTCAATATTTCTTTCTTCGACGCGATGCAAGGTACTGTTAAAGGTAAGGATAAATGGCAAATTCAGCGCTTTCTTTGTTCGCAAACGATTATGTTAGCTCTCGAAGGAATTCCAGCTTTTTATATTCATAGTTTATTGGCAACGCCCAACGACCTTGAAGGCGTGGAAAAAAACGGAAGAAATCGCTCTATTAACCGCTACAAATGGAATTATGAAGAGTTAGAAAAACGCTTAAAAAATCCCAAGTCTCCTCAGTCAATCGTATTAAAAGAACTCAGCCGACGCATCAAAATTCGTCGCAAACAACCTGCATTTCATCCCAATGCAACTCAATATACTTTGCATCCCTTAAATAAAGCGCTGTTCGTCTTCTGGAGACAAAGCATTTATCGCGATCAAAGTATTTTCTGCATTAATAATTTGAGCGATCGCACTCAAAAACTTCGTCTCTCTGACTTAAATTTATTTATTATCGATCCCTGGTGCGATCTCCTAAGCGGGCATCCAATCGAAAATCTCCACGACAAATTTACCCTCAAGCCCTATCAATGTGCTTGGATTACTAATAAGTTTTAATCGAGCGATCGGCTAAATACCAGAAAATTATAGCAGTCTTGCCCAGTAGGTAGCCTGCCACGTCAGCAGAAACAAAACCCCGCAGATGAGAGCGCCCAAGTTCCACTTGACCGACCTCTTGAGTAGGGTTAGCTGTCGATTTGCTTGCATTTCCTCAGCTTCGACAGCTATCTTTCTTTCAGCAATGGCGATCGAAGAAGCAACTTGTTTTTTTGCCTCTTCCAACTGTTGAGCATTTTTCACCTCCTGAGCCAGTGGTTGACTGTCGAGGCGGCTCACGAGTTTTTCCAGCTCTTCTTGTGTCTGAACCAATTCCAATTGGGATTTAACTTGTTGAAACCGAGCTATATCCCTATCGAGTTGGGCACTGATTTCTTTATCGATCTGTCGATCGAGCCTTACAGTATTTAACAGTCCCAAAGGAATCAGCAAAAAAAACAGCACTGCCAACAACAAAGCCGACCAAGACAAAAACTTCAAGATAGGTCGCTCCCATCTCGCTCGCAGATTGGGTTCTCCCAAAAACACCAGCGCTAACCCGATCAAAGGGACGGGAGCTTGTTCGACTAGCGCGCCCAACATCTGCATTTCCCAGACGGGATTCATAAAGCGCGACGGCATAAAAATTTCAATTAGGTCGAACAACGTTAATGCCAAGAAGCCATAACCGATCCAGTGCAAAAGATTAAGAGAACGCGATAGACCAGAACTAAACTGCCATAGCTCGTCTACGGTTTCAGTGAGTTTGTCAGTTGGTTTGTTCGTGGATGATTTAGCCATTAATTTGACAATTACGCTCGCAAAAGTTTGAATAAACCCGAATTTATGGCTTTGGAAAGCGTGGATTCCACCAGTTATACCAGGAAACCCAGATTTTTTCTAGATCCCGATAGGCAGCTTCAGAAGAAGCATTTGGCACGGCAATGGATAAATGTGCCCACAGACAGCGCTTGTCTCTGAGGGGTTCTTGACCGAGTAGCCAAGGTAATAGACGATTCAAGCTGATGTCGTAGAGATACCGATTCTGCTCAAACTGTTCGGCAGTCACTGTACTACTGCCGCGTCGGTTAATGCAGGCGCTCAGGTAAGCTCTCTGCTGGCGCGCGAAAAGACCGTAAAAGCCTGTCTTCTGATGATGCACGACAAGAGACTGCGCAATCCCAGCGTACTGTTGAATAAAGATTCTGACATCTCCATTAGTAGCGGTAAAATAACGCATTTCGATATCCAGATTCAAACCGTTCTGTTGATATCGATAGTGCCTTCCAGCAACTAATTTTGGAAACTCGTAATTAGATTTGGGCAAGGAACGACTCGCCAGAGGCTGCCATCCTGGTAAGGGCACTTCTGAAGGAAAAACAAAGGAGTCGGCAATGGTACGGTAACTTATCGTCGGAGCTAGGATTGACTTTCCTAAAACGAACAGAACACCTCCAAAAGTTACGACTAAAAACGAGTATCGGATTTGTTTCCAGAACATCATCGTTCCCAGAACTACGCCGTATCCCGCTCGACGGGTTCCTGCTGTCGGATCGAGAAAAGGCAGAATAAACCGAAAAGTAGCACGGCAATCAGCGAAAACACGAGAGAACCGCCGCCTTTATGCCAGTATTCAAAGGTTTCCAGCTGGGAAGAGGCAGCTAGGACGGTCATGAAAGCAACTCGAAATCCGTTGACTAAAAAAGCCAAGGTGACGGCAACGATGGGTGCTAGGATTTTTTGTCCCCAATTCATGGGAAACATCGCCAGAAAAAGAATCGCTAGCCCTAACAAATGAGCCATATTTTCCAAACCCGAACAGCCAGGATAGACTTCGACACCTCCCCCAGGGAGATTGATATAAACTCCTTGGCGAGAAACTTCAAAGCCCAAATACCAAAGAATAAAAGCAGCAAATTGAGCTGTGATTAAGGAAGTATCGATCGATAGCGACGATAGGATTACCTGGGGCACGCCCAGAAAAAAGAGAACGGTCAGTTCTTGCCAGTATTGCTTGAGTCCCTTAAAACCAGAAGCAAGCAGGGCAAGACCGACGGCAGATAGGAAAGGAGAGAGACGAATGAAGTGACTGCCAGTTAGAGACGTGCTCTTTAGCAGCACGATCGCCACGAGCAATGCGCCCAGTAAGCTAGATAGCGCACCACTTTCTAAATTTAGGCAACTACGCTTTCTCCAGATTAAAGACGATACAGCCAGCCAAAACAAGACGCTAACGCCTAGCAGGTTAATATCTCCAAATCTCCAAGTCACAGTCAGGTGAATGGCGATTAACCCTGCTGCAATCCCCAACAGCCAGAATTGGAAGTTTTTTAGGTATCTAACTGGAGTAAAGAGGATTGCTTTCATGTACGTATCGCGGTAGCCATATCATCTTAGGGGAAACAAGAAACCTCTTCATTGAGTCTTTTGCTTCGATGTCTTTTGCTTCCTCGAATACTCTCTATGCAACAAGCCTCCGAATCCCAAAGCTAAACCTGTGCCTAGGATAGTAAAGGGTTCGGGGACGGTTTCGAGATCGGCTCCAATCGCTTCGTTGGCTACAGCCGATCGAGTTGCAGTCGAGCTGAATCTTGCTCTTAAGTCGGATGCTACAGTCGAGCGATTCGCTATAGTTACGTTGAGAGCTTTAAAAGAAAAATAGGTTTCAAGTAATTGGGCTAAATTTAATCCCATCACATCCGCAGAGGGATCTTCTATCATCGAATCCGAGAAGATGTCTTCTCGCATTGGATGGGAGAATGGTTGACCTACTGTGACGGCGTATGTGGCTGCTGGTGTGAGACTTAGCACTACTGCTGTTGCTGTTAAAACCATCAAAACACGGGTTTTGTTCACGTTTTTCTCCTCAACTACGCTCAAAATTTTACACTTCGCTTCAGTTTGAAGACGAATAGTGTATTTATTTATTCTTTCTTCAACGAGCGCTAGCTGTTTTCCTTAAAAGTATATTTTTAAAATTGGAACTCAAACGCAAATCATCTCGGCATTACAGCTCAAATCCGCGATCGCCTGTTTGATTTCGCCTTTGTAGATTGGATTCATCACGATGACGATATCCGGTTGATACTCTCGCAGAAATTCCGGCGAGACAATTTGCTGTCCCTCTCCAGCCACGTACATTCCCTGTTTGCGAGGATTGATATCGACGGCATACTCGATCGCGTTCCCGACGTTCAGGAGATTCAAAAAAGTCACTCCCTTCGAGCCAGTTCCCCAAATAACGACTTTTTGTCCCGAACGCGACATTTTTTCCAGTTTTTCTCGCCATGTTTCCACTAGAGCATCGAATCTCATCTTAAAGCTAGCAATATCTTTTGACAATACCTCGATTTCATCCGCGCGATCGCTGCTAGCGATTTGTCCGTTCGCTGGTAGGGATTCCAAGCAAATAAACTGTCCGTCAAATACTTCACGAACTTCCTGCGGTACAAACCCACAATGAGAAAAGGTTTGTTTGAGAGAAGTCGGCACGAAATAACTGCAATGTTCGTAGATAATATCCCAGATCGCGAGATGGCGAAGAGTATACAGAGCGTTGGGAACTTCAAAGAAAACGGGGGTATCGAGGCGAGCGCCAATCGCCTGTCGCAGCGGTTCGAGTAGATCGGCAGGATTGGTGACGTGTTCTAGGGTGTGCCGACAAACGATCAGATCGGCTTGATAATTTTTGTATTGCTGCGAATAATAATCCTGAATAAATTGAACGCGATCGGCTAGGGGGATATGTTCTGGTCTGGCTACGTAGCTGGGGTCGAAACCAATGCCGCGATTATTGCCCAGTTCGCACAGGGAAATCAGAAAATCTCCTTTGCCGCAACCAATTTCGATAATATCTTTGTTATAGAGATGATGCCGCTCTACCAAGTCAGCAGCGAGGGAGTCGGCATATTGCTGAAACCGAGGCGAGTAGTGTAAAGAGTTTTCGTAATCCCGATTATAGCCTAATTTAGCTGGATCGAACGCCACATTGGTAATAAAGCCACAACTATGGCAGAAAGAAAGTTTGATATCTCCCTTGGGACAATTCTGAGCTGCTTCCCGTTCCGTCCACAAAAGATTGCAGTAGACGGGAACGTCTAACATTTCAAAAAATAACTCCAGATCCTGAGACCCACAAACAGCACAGACGCGATCGGCTAACTCGTTCATTTTCTGTCTCCAGTTTGTCTAAAATGCCTATTTTTTAGTGGTTAGCCCTTGACTAACCCAGGGTTATTTCATTGTGACTCGATCGCATAAAGAAATAAACTCATTCGCAATTGGCAATCATCAGTTCGCAATTAGTTAGCGACTCTGGATGTAAGGCTTTTTCCTTGAGCAAAAGTCTTCTAAAGAAGACCCGATAGGAATTTCAGTCGATTTTAATCGAGTTGCGCTTTGAGCCTAGAACTAAAGTTCTAGGCGTTGATGCCAAAGGTGCAAGATCTGAGGTAAGACGGACTTTAGCATCGTAGACAGAGAGTTTATTCTCTGTCTACTAGAATGCAATAGCCCTGGGCTAACTGCTTGCCAACCAAGACTCGGCTTTTCTTTTGACCAATACCACGGTGGCGCAGAAAATGATCGAGCTATGTAGCAGGTTTTCCCAGTTTGCAGCCCTGCCGCTTCCACTCATTAAAATGCCTTCTAGAATCCCAGCCGGGAAAAGGATTCCTCCTACAACGATCGCGCTCGCCAACCGAATATCTCCCCGTGAGATTGTTAAGATAAGTCCTAGAAGACATCCCAGAGGAATAAAAATTAGTCCGTAGTAAAAGAGATTGTAAGCTTTTTTGCTCAAAGAATCGAGACTAACGCTCCAACCATCTAAAAAACATAATACATATCGAGACAGGGCAATTTCTGGAGTTAAATCGAGAGACGAAAAAAGTTCGACGCGATCGATATAAACGCTAAGGGTCACACCATTATAGGTAACGATCGAACGATGGAAATTGGTATCGGAAAATACATTGGGGACGACGAAATCGGGATGGTTAGCATTTGTTCCCGTGACTGGCGTTCGCAAGCGAAACACTAGGTCAGATCCCTCCTGCCCCAAGGTAAAATTGCGCTGAAAAAGATCGCTTGAAAGGGAGAGGATACGCGCAGGACCAAATTGTCTCGTGTCAGCCGTTGCCAGAACAATTCCAATGGTAAATTGAGAGGTTTTGCCAATTTTTTGGGCGATCGCGGTGGCAGGAGCGACTGTTTGCAACCAGTGGCTGTCAGAGAGAAAGACCCCTGCTCGGTTTTCAGTATCTGACGGTTTTCCGTGCCAAGATAGATCGGGAAGATTTCCTTTTAGATCGGCGTAGCTGCCTTTGCCCCTCAAGCGATAGGAAGCAATTGCCGCGTCTTCAAGCGGAGTCAAACCATTCGGATTGTTAAAAATTTGGGCTATCTCTGCCTTAGAAAAGGCGCGGTCGGCAATGTCCACTTGAGAAACATACCCTTGCCAGGGTCGATCCCCCGTTTGCTCGTTGCCCAGCAACAGCGGAAAACTCGATTCCCAATTGCTAAGATTTATTGTATTCTGTAGGGCGATCGCGATTAGACACATCAGGCTAAAATAGCCGATGAACCCCGCTGTTAACGTCTTGGGTGAGAGAAGGCATTTTCTTTTTGCGATCGCCCAGGCAAAACCGAGGGGGATAAGCTGCAACAGGTAAAAGCAGACAAAACCCAAATAGCCTCCGATGCTATTGGTCGCGATATCTGCGATCGTAGGCGCTCTCGAAGGGATAAATACCTGAAGGATCTCGACCGTCACCGATAAGACAGTACTGGCGATCGCGATGACTAGAAAACTGGCGATAAATCCTAACTTGAGTCTCCGAGTCAGACAGGTCGCCCCAAAACCAAAGGGAACAAATAACAGAATATTCCTGACCAGATCGCCCGAATTGCTGGGATGGTAAAAACTATGAGTAATTAATTCGATCGAGATACCATCTTGAAACGAAAAGTTAAAAGGGTACAGCGTGGCGACCAGCACCAGCAAAAAGCTACCAATTACTAGAGCAGGAGTCCATCGCTCCACTAGGCGATCGATAATAGCGACAGAAGATCCGGTAAGACGATCGTGTGGATTCATAGCCTGCTTTAAGATTATGCTAGGAAGTCATTCTCAAGTTTAGCAATTGGCTCTCAGCCAACCGCTATCTTCAAATGCCGCGGTGCGGGAACCCGTTCGGCGATCGCTTTTCCGATTTCGAGGGAAGAAGTCGCTGCTGGCGAGGGAGCATTACAAACGTGTAGGGCATTGCGACCTTCGACGATGAGAAAATCATCTACTAGCTTGCCATCGTCCATTAGTGCTTGCGCTCGAACGCCTGCATGAGTGGGGATTAGGTCGTCGGACTGCACTTCGGGAATGAGCTGTTGCAAACTACGAACGAAGGCAGCTTTACTGAAAGAGCGAACGATTTCTTTAATCCCTTCATCGGCATGTTTGGCAGCCAGTTTCCACAAACCGGGGTAAGTCATGGTTTCGAGAAAGTCCCGCAGGTCGAAATCGGTTTTTTTATACCCTTCTCTCTTGAAGCTGAGTACAGCATTTGGTCCGGCGTGGACGCTTCCGTCTATCATGCGGGTAAAATGAACCCCCAGGAAGGGAAAATTAGGATTGGGAACGGGATAGATAAGGTGCTTGACCAGATAGCGTTTTTCTGGCTTTAGCTCATAATACTCGCCTCGGAAGGGAACGATCTTGGCTTGGGGATTGACGCGACCCAATCTAGCCACGCGATCGCTATGCAGTCCGGCACAATTGATGACAAAATTAGCCGTAAAGGTGCCTTGGTTAGTTTCCAGTACTTCTCCTTGCGGGGTTTCGAGAATTTTTTCAACCCTGGTATTGAGGTGCAGTTCCCCACCGCGATCGCAAATTAGCTGGGCATATTTCTGACATACCTGCCTGTAATCGACAATTCCGGTCGAATAAACCCGAATTCCCGCCAAGCAACTGACGTGCGGTTCGATTTCTTTGACTTCCTCGCCGCTGATTCTGGCAATTTCGATGCCGTTTGCCAATCCCCGTTGATAGAGATTTTCCAGCAGCGGCAGTTCCTGGGGTTCGGTCGCGACAATGACTTTGCCGCAAACTTCGTGGGCGATGTTATGCTCTTGGCAGAAGGCAACCATCGAGCGGCAGCCTTCGCGACAAAATTTAGCTTTGAAACTGCCCGGTTTGTAGTAAATCCCAGAGTGAATGACACCGCTGTTATTTCCAGTTTGGTGAGCCGCCCAATCGCTTTCCTTTTCTAAAACTAAAATTTTGGCATCTGGATAGCGTTGTCCCACAGCCATCGCTGCAGATAAGCCAACAATTCCTCCACCAATAATGGCAACGTCAAACACTGGTATCTTTACTCCTAAAACTCGTGTGGATTCATTAAGAAAGGCAGAACTTAGAATTCGGAAGTCGGCGCTGCTTGCTCCTCCGCGGGAGCTTCGTGCGCGGCGGAGTCGGAAGTCGGAAGTAGGGGAAGAGTGGGGAGTGTGGGTAGACAATTAACGACTAACCAAACCACGAACTACTACTGTACGGGCGGGTTTTTTAGACTAAGTATCGGTAAATCTAGAGCGTTTTTAGATAAACCCGCCCCTACTCACCACTAACTACTAACTATTCCTCAATTTTTCAAACAGATAAACTTTATCTTTTTGATAGGTTAATTGAAATCGTTTGTCCCGTTCGAGTTGCTCGACCAAACCAGGTGCGGTATTTTCAACCCTGAGACTTGCATGCTCCAAATTTAGCAAAATATAGTCAAATTTAGACGCATTAACGGGCGGGGAACGATAAAACTTGACTACAGGACGATGAGTCACGTGGGGAGCGATTTCATGGGTGGTTAACACGCTGCCTTTGGTTTTAACCTGGGCGATCGCTTCCTGCGTTGCTTGCCAATTAGACCAGTCGAACAAATAACCTTTATTATCTATCAGGGCAAGCCTTAAAGTTAAACCCAAAAACAAGATCGCTAACATCCACAGGATAATGCTTTTTCCCTTTCGCAGCCACGATCGATTGGCGGCAAGAGTAGAAACGATCGCCACCACTAAAAAGGGGACGATGGGTAGGGAATAATGATGCATTAAGCCTTGCTGGGCAGACTTTTCAGATAAAATATCCAAAATCAGCGTTGGAGATCCCCAATTAACGGAGCGAGATCCCAGATTGACAGTCCCCAAATGACTGGCAACGCCAAAAAAGCCAGATATCTAAGAGTATCGAGGGACAGGACTCGCTCTAAAACAAGATGCGGCTTCAGCAGCAGATTCTTGGCAATTTCTGGCAGAGTTCCGCCCAGATAAGCATAACGGCTCATTCCAGCCGCCATGCCCGTTTCAGTTCCTATTCCTGCATCGAGGTTAGTAAATGAGGGGATAATCGCCTGGGTAGCGATCAAAAACCAAGCACAACCGGAAAAGATGGCAATCGCGCCGCATAAACGCCTTTTCTCAAACACGAACAGCCAGACTCCCATGGCTGCTACAGTCAGCGATAAGATTTCCTTACAGCTTAAAAAAAGGACGATTGCCGCGACAAACCAGGCTGTCTTCCCCAAACGCGCTGCCAAAACCGCACCCAAAAGCGCCGGAATGGCTATGACCTCTGGGTGAAAATCGAATAGATTGGCCGCTGGAATTACGGGATACATAAGGTAGGCGGCTGCTATTCCTACCGCCTGTCCTTGCTTTAATCCGGCTTGGCGGGCTAAAGCCCAAGCGGGCAAAGCGCCCAATGCCAAAGCTACTGCTTGTACGGCTAATAACCAACGAACGTCAGGGTAAATTTTGTAGAATAAACTCAGCGGATACAGAATCGAGGATGCATGGTCGCCCAAAATATGAACGCCTAAGAATGAGGATATGGGCGGTTGTCCTTGGCTAATTAAATAAACGGCTTGGTCAAAAATTCCTAGATCGAAAGCCCCCGAACGAAAAAGTGTATGCCTGATGCTGCTACACAAAAATAGAAATAAGCTACTCGCCGCGATCGCCAAACCCAAAGTTTTGGTGTTTAGCTGTAAGGAGATCGAGCTGTGAGTGTCTTCGAGCGGTTGCAGGGATTGTTTCATAGCTGCTACTCCTTAGCTTGCTGGTTCTTTTTCTTAAGTCACATCTAAAAACTAGGTAGGATTTTAGAATCGAACTTATATTCAAAGGCTAGTGAGGAACAACAGAAGAATTAAGCGTCGATGGATAGCGCGATCGCGCTATCCATTCTCAGGATAAGGCTAACTAATTTCAGACAGCTTCTTTTTCCATTTTTTTCTGCATTTGCCCGGTTTGGTTAGAGCTTTCAAAAGTATTCCTCAGTGATTGTTCGGCAGCAATTAACAAATCTCTGACTAACTTGATCCAATTGCCAGCCAACCAAGAACTTAGGGACAAATAGCAAGATAGCTTTTGATTTACGCTGAGTGGGAAGGATGTTACGGAGATAAAATATTCATAAAAAAGTCTCCATTCTGGAAAATCAATTTTTCCTTTTTTCGATGGATCGAACCATTCTGTAGGCGGTAATGGTCCCATCCCAAGAAATTTGGCGACTATAGTTCTTCCTCTAGCGATTTGAACCTGCTTTTCTTTGACCGATCGCTGGGAATGATCTCTGTTAAAAAATAAATATTCGGGAATCTCATAAAACCTACCCAACAAACTCAGCCTGACTAGGAGAACGCTATCTCCACGGGCGTAGTAACCAAGAAGCGGGGTTTGCTTAAGGGCATCGCTACGGATCAGCCCAAAAATTTCAACGGCGGCATGTTTCCTGTGGTTGACTAATACCAGGCTGCGATAGCGCTCCGCTGGCTGTGGCGAATCGGTAGCGATCTGGTAATTGTAGTCTTTGAGAATTTTCCCTTCTGAATCGATAAACTTAGTTTTTGCGTAGCACAATACAATGGAATCGTCGCGATCGAGGACTTCGACGCACTTGGCTACAAACTCTGGGGCATAGATATCGTCGTGGGCTACCCACTTGAAGTACTCGCCCTGGGCTAACTCGAAGACTCGATTGAAATTCCATGCCGGTCCCCGATTTATCTCTTGGCGGTGGTAGCGAATGCGCTTATCTTTTGTCGCATAGCTTTGACAAATTTCCTCAGTTTTATCGCTAGAGGCGTTATCCGAAATGATTAACTCAAAATCTTCAAAAGTTTGCGCTAGAAGAGAATCTAAAACTTCCCTAAGAAAATTCTCGCCATTATAGACGGGAATTCCCATACTAACTCGTGGCTTCCAATTGTTCATTATATTATGTTTCCTCGCTTTATTCTTTATCGATGAATTAATTTTTGATAATGCTCTAAGGCAGTAGAGGCAATCTTATTCCACTGAAGATTCTTGAGTACGTAGTCTCGCCCGCGCCAACCCATGTCTCGCCACTGGGGACGAAGCGCCAATAGCTCCAGCAAACCCTTTTTAATTGCCGCGACTTCTGGGATGACAAGAACGCCACACCCACTTGCTTTGACGTGAGGCGCGATGCCAGCCACTTCTGAAACTAGCAAGACTCGACCCGCTAGCATGGCTTCGAGCGCTGCTAAACTAAATCCCTCAAAACGCGAGGGAATGCAAAAGATATCGCACTCTCCTGCAATTGACGAGGCAGAGCGATCGAAATCGGGTTCCAAAAAAGAAACTCTCTGAGCGATTGAAAGCTCGGCAGCCTGTTGTTCTAAGGCTTTTCTGTCTCCATTGTCCGGTCCTTGAATGACCAGTCGAGCATTCGTCGCCTCAGAAATTTGGGCGAATGCCTCCAGCAGCAGATCTAGTCCTTTGTTGTGAGCGTCTATGCGACCGAGAAAGAGGATTTGGGGATCTTCATTGTCTCGCCACTGCAACGCCGACTCAGGCGGGACATTTTCGGCTGAGAAGCTACAGGGAGTCTCGATCGTCGGAGTTCGCACTCCCAGACGATGCAGCCATTCGGTATGGCGAATGTCCAAGAGTTGTATGGCTTTCGCTTGCTTGAGCATTCGCCGCTCTAGGAAATACCAGTAGGGCCACTTTAGATAAGCATTTTTAGCAAAAATAGAAGGGTGGTAGGGATCGAGCGGCGACGCGATATAAGGGATATTTTGGCGAGCGAGGAGGCGGGAGATGGCATAAACGCTAGGATGGAAGATCCCGTTAATTACTACCAGTCCCGATTTCATATCATTTTGGATATAGTTCCGCAAACCGTCAGAAATGTTAAAACTCATGTGTTTGCTAGGATTAGCAAACCATTTAATTTCGTAGCCTGCGTCGGTTTGATAGGAACTATCGCTCGTATCTCGCGAGAGGGAACCCTCACACAACACTGTCACTTGAGCGCCGCAGCTTACCAGTCCGGCAGCGAAACCGCTTACATACTTGACAGCGCCATTATTCATCGCCTCGCCATCGCCAAAGGGTGGGAACATTTTAAGATAGAGATAAATATTCATATCCTTAGGAGAAAATGGATTGTTGTTATTTGGCAAGGGTTCCTCGGTTCGTGCAGAAATAGAAGTATAGTTTAGGCTTTTTAGAGAGGAACTAATTCGGTGACGACTCCCATTTCGTTTAGCATTTGCCCAATTTCATCGCAGTAAATGGGATTCATCACAATGACTCGATCCGGTTGATATTCCTTCAAGAATTCCGGCGACTTGATTTCTTTGCCCACGCCAGGGATAAATTTTCCGTGACGATGGGGATTGATGTCGATAACGTATTGAATTTTATCGATCGTATTGAGGGTCGTCAGAAAAGCGACGCACTTAGAACCCGAACCCCAGACGACTACTCGTTGTCCCTGTGCTTGCCACTGTTCTAAATTTTGCTTCCAAGTTTCCAGCTTGTTTTTAATGTTGGTTGCAAAATATTGCACGTCCTCTTTCATTTGTTCGAGGGTTTCTTCTAGGGGATGTATTTTGTCAGATGGAATAGCGACGGGTAAAGCTTCAATCATGAGATATTGATCGCCATAGTCTCGATAGAGATCGGTCACTTCAAAACCGCAGGAACGGAACAGACGAGCTAGCGATCCCGGCGTGAAATAGGAGCAATGCTCGTAATAGATATCCTCAAAAGCCATGTCTCTGAGGACGCGGGTCGTGTCGGGGATTTCAAAGAAGACGGGAATGTTAGCGCGATCGCCGATGGAACGGCGCACGGTTCTGATAAATTCAAAGGTAGGATGGATGTGCTCTAGCGTGTGGCGACAGCAAATAAAATCGCCGACGTACTCGGCATGCTTTTGTGAATAGTAATCTTGAATAAATTTAACGCGATCGGCAGCTTTGCTCTTAACTCTGCCCGCGACGACGCTCGGATCGATTCCAACACCGCGATTGTTGCCCAATTCGCATAGAAGTAGGAGAAAATCCCCCTTGGAGCAACCAATTTCAACGAGATCTTTGTCGCGCAGATCGTATTTTTCGATTAGGCGATTGGCGAGATCGAGGGCAAACTTATTGAAGGTAGGCGAAAAACTTTGTTGATCTTCGTAGTTGGGCGCGTAAGCCGACCATTTGGAGTCAAATAGCACGTTAGTGACGAAGCCACAGCGATCGCAAAATCCCAAAGCAACGTCGCCGCAAGGAAAATCGAGCGCTTCTTGCTGGGTGGACAGCATCAAGCAACTGTGAACGGGAACGTTTCGCACTTCATAAAAAAGCGACAGTCCCTGATGAGTGCAGTTCGGACATTGATGGTCTGCCGAATAGGTGGTTTCTTTTAGGGCGGAATTTTTCACTAATGGCTGTTGTATCATCTAAAGTTCCTTGTAAGTGATTAATTTACTGGGATTGAGTCTTTCTATCGCTCGCGACAGCATCAGACACAAGCTTGCGCATATCTGTTGCCTAGTTCGCTACTCAAGGCTGAGGATTCAATCTGCAAGTAACTCTTCACATCTGCATGTTCCTCGGCGGTGGGTTTTGAGTAAGCCAGCAGAATCTCTGCCAAACGCTGACTGTCATGCCGCAAGATAGTTTTGCCTTTGACCAAGTTAGCGCTAATAATCTTTTTAGCGACCAGTTTTTGACAGGCTTCTAGATCTGGCTCGACGGGAAACTTATATTCTTTTGCATAGAGGCGACTCAGCCTCTCGTCAATCGGTTCTACATTCACCACGGCGTAATCAATGAGAGTTTCATCGCAGTAGTATTCCTCTATTTTTTTAATAAAATCCGAGGCTTTATAGCCATTGGTTTCAGACGGGTCGGTAACTAAATTGACGATATAGGTTTTCGGCGCGGTCGTTTGCCTTAAGGCTTCGGGAAGCCCTTCTACCAAAAAGTTGGGCAGAATGCTGGTAAACAAACTGCCTGGTCCGATAACGACGTGGTCTGCCTCTAAAATCGCCTGCGCCACTGGCTTATAAACTTGAGCGCGGCGGGAAAGATAGATATATTCGATCGCTAGCTCGAAGTTAGAGCGCAGGTCGATTAAAGATTCGCCGATCAAATCGCTGCCATCGTTCAATTTGGCAATCAGATTCGCGTCGTTGAGCGTCACTGGCAAAACGCGACCCTGAAGCTTTAATAATTGAGAAATGGCTTCGATCCCAAAGGAAGCACCGCCCTCCCAGTCATAAGCAGAGGCGAGAAGCAGGTTTCCCAAACTGTGGCCCTTGAGTCCTTCCCCTTTGTGAAAGCGGTAGTTAAGCAAGTCGCGCCATTTTTGACTGTACTCGTCATCGGGCAGCAACTCGGAGATGCATTTGAGAACGTCGCCAGGAGGCAAAATTCCGTGTTCGTTCCGCAGCCGACCGCTACTGCCGCCACTGTCCATCATCGAGACGACGGCAGTGACATCGGCGACTTTTTTCAACTCGCTAAGTACTGTACTTACGCCAGAACCCCCGCCGATTATGACAATTTTGGGCTTGATATTGTGAGTCATGAGAGATCGATAAAGTTAGTCGGATGGGTTTGGCGAGGCTTTGGCATCATTGCGCCAAAGGTAAAGATTGGGGTAGTCGTCCCAGGCAATACTGACTATTTCTGGATTTCCATCTCGGTTGAGATCGGCAACTCTAGCTCCTAGATGGCTTTCCTTACCAACGGAAATTACGTGCCTAATCCAAGCAGAACCCTTATCGACGTTTTTCCAAATCGCAACGATTTTTGTGCCTCGGTGTTCGCCAGTAATGATGTCTGCGGCTCCATCTCTATCCATATCGGCAACGTCCATTGCATTGGTAGTATACTGAGTCGCTACCGGATGGCGCGACCAACCGGCATTTTTGGGGTTGTCGGGTTGCTCGAACCAATATACATGAGCGTTGGGTTCTTTGCCCTCATTTTCCTCGCTGACGACGATATCCGAGCGATCGTCTCCGTTGATATCTGCTATGGCAAAGCGATCGGGCCAGTGCTCGACGGTGCCAATCTTATGCTTGAGCCAATTTCCTCGACCGTTACCTGGATTTTCCCACCAGGCGATTTTGTCCCCTCCAGTATACACATCCCCAGCGGCGATGTCGATATCGCGATCGCCGTCTATATCTCCAACGCCGATGCCTTCTTCGCTAGCTTCATTCGTAATTAAGGTGCGAGGCCAGTTTTCCGCGCTGGGATTGTTGGGAATTTCAAAGTAGTAGATTTCACCTTTTTCCTCTCCGCCTGCTAGAAGGATTTCCGGTTTGCCCCCGGCAATGATTTGCGCGAGTTGATAGCCCTGTCCGTTTCCGTGAGCGGTTTTCGGGAGCGTGCCGATTTTAGTTGCTTGCCAGAAACTGCCTTGGAGATCTTTGGCTTCTAACCAATAAATGTCTGGAAGGTCTTCTCCAATGACATCGGCTTTGTCGTCGCCATCTACGTCTGTAACTAGCATGGCATCGACGTTGATGGGAAACGTAACGCGAGACCACTCGCCCGTCATATCTGTACCCGGATTGCGGTAAAAATAGCGTCCCGATACGATATCTCCGTAGCCATCGCCCGTCATATCTCCCATGGCTAGACCGAAGTATTTGATCGAGCTATCTCGAATCAGATCGATCGCGCCGAAATATTTTCCTTGACTGTAGACCCCTCTGCGATCGTCTACTTGAATCTCAGTCCATCGACCGAGACTTACCTCTTTACTGGCTTTAGCGGCGTTATTCTCCCACATCTCTACCACTTTTGCACCCGTGTAGTTCTTGCCAACGATATCCAGGTCGCCATCGGCGCTAATATCGCCAATGCGAGCATTGTGAGTTCCCTGAGTGCCGAGAGTAAGGCGGTTCCAGCTTTGAGCGTTACCAGCATTCAAATAAACCCTAATCCGACCGCTGCCAGTGTTCATTTCGCCGACAAAAACGTCGAGGTCGCCGTCTTTATCGAAATCGCCGACTTCTAGGCTGTGAGCGCCCTTGAGAACTTCAGTCTCGATCGCGCGTTCTTTCCAGGTAGGGTTTTCAAACCAGGAAACTCTGCCCTCTCCTTCGGCATGGCTGAGAACGATATCTTTTTTGCCGTCGCCGTTCATGTCGGCGATGATATCCCGCGTTTCTTGACCCCAAGAAGCAATATTCAAAGGATGCTTCTTGAATTCGAGCGCTTTCCCGTCTTCATTTTCGTACCAGTTAACGCTGCCTGCAATATCCAGGTCGCCGTCTCCGTCGATATCTCCGAGATCCAATCCCTCTCCGGGCGGCGTATCGACCTCGTGACGAGTCCAAGGTTGTCGCGCTTCGGCAGGTGCTTCAAACCAAGTTAGCTGTCTGGGTTCGTCTTTTCTGAACATGGCAACGTCTGGATGTCCGTCGCCGTTAAGATCTCCAACGGCTAGGTCGTGGGAGAATTGAGAACCGATTTCGTGGCGAACCCAACCGGATTTTTCAAAGGGATTGCCCGTATTTTCCCACCATTCGATCGCGTCGCGGGAGATGGAACTGATGACCACATCTCCGTCTCTGTCTCTATCTAGATCGGCAATGTCTCCGTCGGTAGTAAAGTCGCCATCGCCGATGGGATAACGAGTCCAGGATGGATAATGATACCATAGCGCCCCAATCGATTTTTCAGACCCCACCATAACATCGGGTTTGCGATCTCCGTCGATGTCTCCAATGGCTAGTATATCTAGGCAGCAATCGGAACCCGAAGGAGGAGAGGGGTCGATGACTTGGTGACCGAATTTATCGGAGGCGATCGCTTTGCCGTCAACCAGATGGCTAGCGGGATCGCTGGGATGGCGAAATTGAATGACTGCTATTGCTGCTAGAATGACGATTCCTAGAAAAATAGCGGTTCGTTTCCATTTCATGGCTTTAGCTCGTCCATTTTGCCATAGAGTTTATGAGCGCTACCTGAATTGATTCCTCTTCAAGGAGCAAGCGAAAGTTATCGGGAGACGGATTCCGTTCGCGCTGGGGTTGCGATCGCGTGTCCGACGTACCATCCTAGGTTGGAATAAGCTTCTTCTAGATGGGAGATCGTGTATCCGCGCGATCGCACAAAAGTTTCAATTTCTTGACTTTTGCGCATAAAAGCTTCTCGATCGCCATCATCTACCTCATAAATAAGGATGGGTTTAAATTCTTCAAGAGTTCGGAACATACCGCGAAGAACGTCGAGTTCTGCTCCCTCAACGTCAATTTTTATCACTGAAGGAGGAGTTATTGTTTTTTGTGCCACTAGATCATCAATAGAAACCAACTCGACAGTAGTCGAACCTTTCAGATCGGGGGGCATACCTACTGTTGATAAAGTATGACCTCCGGGGTGTTCGGCTAGCAGCAGTTTGCCTTTGCCTGTCGAGTCAGAAACCGCTTTCTTCAAGATAATGACATTAGAGAAGTTATTGAGTTTGACATTGTGTCGGATAATATCGGCGTTCTCTGGAACGGGTTCGAAGGCGTAAACTCGTCCAGACAAACCAACTAGCTTGGCGGCAAGAACGGTAAAAAAGCCTACATTGGCTCCAATATCGTAGAAAGTGTCGCCTGGCTTGAGGTGGCTTGCCAGCACTTGCTGCATGGGCAGTTCATAAATACCGAGGGCACTATCTGGATTAGCTTCAGCCGCGTTGAACTTTAGTCCTTTTCCTACGCCATTACCGAGAGTTACGTCCCGATTCCTCAAGCCTAAGCGAGCAATGCGACGAATATTCGGGCTTGACTCTAATTGACATAGCCATTCGATCCAACTTAGCGGCAGAAGTCTCAAAAGATAGCCCAGTAGTTGCTTGAGCCAAGAGCGAGAGTCGGTCAATCTCATTGTTCTAGACCTTGGCGATAAAGTTATCAAATAGGCTGCCCGTATCATTTCCCCATTCCCAGTTGGCAACAATGCCAACGCGGTTAATAGCCAGCCGTGGGGTATCGGGATAAACATCCGTCAGGGCACGATATAGGACTGGCTCACCGTTGACGAAAGCCATGTAATGCATTCCGTCAAAGACGACGCGCAGAGTATAGGGAACGCCCCAATAAATGCGGCTGCCAACGTTTGTCCAAACTGCGTCATATAATTCCTCGAAACCATCGAGATAAAAGAAAGACGAAACGGACGCACCCCCGTAAAAATCATCCAGCCAATTGTTAACGATGATGTAGTTGTTAGCGTCCTGCCAGAAGATCAACCCAGCACGACTTTTGTGCCCCTGACCTCGGTCGGTGCCTGGGGGAGTAACGTCTACTTGCAAATCGGCTAGGTTAGGGTTATCCCAGGCGATAGTATAAGCCGTTCGTCCTGGATTGGGACTTTGCGCGTTTGCTTGGACTTTGGCTGTGCCACTTCCACTGAGCGCGATCGCGCCCCGACCAATTTCCTTGTGCCAGACTTTGTTCCCAATGCTGGTCGTTTTTCGATCCAAGTCTCTAGCTGCACCGTCAAAATCATCGCTGACAACCACCTGAGTCCCTTGTGCTATCCAAGGAGAGCCAAGATCGAGACCTCTGGGAATCAAAAAGCTGCGCGGGTGAGCTTCAAAGTGGCGAATGTAGAGACTTTCGTTTGCCTCAACCGTATTAAGACCAACTCCCGTGGCTTCTTGCAAGCGCGTATCGGCGAACCAGGTGTTAAATACCTGCTTGCCATTTAAGTACAGACCAAATGTCTCGCCGTCGTCCAATATTTGTACCGAGTTGATGGTGTTAGACGCTAAATACCACTCATCGCTAACTGCCACCATATTCGAGATGCCATTTTCCTGAATCTGAAGCTGACATCGATCGCCTGAGATGAGAAAACTCCAGAAGTTATTTTTGTCTCGAACGCGCCACAGAAAACCGCACGTAGTTACAATCGCTGGCGTTTCGATAATCGCGTGGATCAGCCCAGAAGGAGCGCTGGGTTTAAGGACAGCTAGGCTATCCGTTTGCAAGGATCTGACACCGTTGGCAGTTAATTCGTAACTGCCTCGATACACGCTCCAAACACCGCCTACTTCTGCTGGCAAACCTGCCAATAATCCTTCGCCAATCAAGTCATCGGCTGCATGAGCGGTGCCATACCAATTAGCCAGTTCTGGAACTAGCTCTACATGGGCGCTATAAACCCGTGTATCGACCCGGAAACCTGCCTGTCCCAAAACGCTCTGATAGAGTGCGGCATAGACAGTGGCATCGTCGTTGAACGGATCGATCGCCAGAGGACGCATATTGGGATAGGCGACTAGACCATGAGCATTGGGAACAGAGGCAGCGTAATAGGCTGCGCCCTTCTCGCGCAAAATGATGATGTAATATACTGGGAGGTTTTGTAATCCCTTAAAGGTCGAGAGCAGCTCGTTACCAACGCGAATCCAGAGCTCTCCATTTTCCGGTCCCGTTGCATGAACGATCGCTCCATTTCCCTGTACTAGGGGATTAGAGGGAACTTCATAGGGAAACCAACCTACTGCCAGGTTTTCATCTATACGAGATGTTTTAACTCCTTTATGGTTGCGAATCCACCACAGGAAAACCCGTAGGGTTTGCTGCTTGTGTTTGCAGCCAAGCCAACGCAGGAGTCGCAGCGCTGGGGTCTCAGTCTCGCTGCCACGAATCCAGCGCCAAAACCGCGTTATTAGACGCTGTCCGATATTTTCAGATTCGGAAGTATTGTGCCCGTTAAGGAGAAAGACTGAGAAAGCCAGTCCATTGACGCGGGCATAGGGACCGTAAGCAATGCCTTGTCTGCCCCAGCCAGGTTTCATCAGGGTTTGAAATCGCAGCGCCCCGTTGTCGATCGCGATCTGCTTTTCTACGTCTGCGCCTTTACGAATAGCGCCGCCAGCGCTTTTAGTACCAATAACTTTGCCGATGGGCCGCTCGTCAGAGTAAGAGTCGGTTAGGCGATCGGTATAAGGGCTCGTCAGTTGCGATCGCTTTCGTCCGTACGATTTCATCAACGCTATTCCTTGCTAAAAAAACTAAAAAAGCTCTATCGATCCGACAAATTATATTTATAAAACAATTCAAAGTTCTGGAAAAAACATTCTACAAACTCCCCATTTGACACGTCGTTAAGCGTAAGCCAACTGGGATCGCTCAGGAGTCGCGTCATTTGAGATTTATGCTGGCTCAGGGCAAGTCGTTTGAGTTCTAAAACCTCGCCGACATAGATAGAACATCTGAAATCTTTGAGAATCTGCAATCCGAAGCCAGACAGTAGACTTTTCTTTAAAAGAGACAATTTTTCTCGTCTGCTCCCCCCTAACCCTATCCAGGGCCAATGATGCCAAAACCAGATGGGATACTCATAAACCGTTGCTTTTATCCCGCTTTGTTTGAGGGCAGATAAAACGACTCGATTAGTGACCCAGTGATCGGAGGGCGATTCTTTATAGTAAGGAATAAAAACCTCTTGAGGTCGATGGGAAAGAAGAATAGTTTTGACTTTCTCAATGGCGGCATCCCGATGTTCTTCTAACCGTCCATCTTTGAAGGCGAGAAAGTGCGTATCGCTAGCCTCTAGCCCAAGGGATCGAGCCGCCGCGATCGCTTCTTGCTCTCTAATAGACTTTAGCTCGTTTTCGGGAATGAGATGGGCATGAGAGCTGCTGCCATCGGTCATAAATACGAGTTTGACATCGGCTCCCGCCTTTTTCTTACGGATAATCGTTCCGCCACAGCCCAAGGTTTCGTCATCTTGGTGGGGGGAAAAAATAATCGCCGATTGCCCCAGATCGTCTTCGCCTCTTTCGTTAAGGGTGGAGTTGAGGAGGAACCGATAAAACTGACGCACCGGACTCGTCAGAGATAACTTGCTCATTCGCCTCGCCGATTTTCTTGTATTGGCACAGTAAATTTTCAACTACTCTCTCCCAGTCAAAAAGCTCCTGGACGCGCTGACGACCTGCCTTGCCCATCCTTTCTCTAAGCGTTTCGTCTTCCAGGAGTCGCGCGATCGCTTCGGCTAGCGCCCGATGGTCTGCCGACTCAAACAGGAAACCCGTCTTGCCATCTTCGACCACATCTACCATGCCGCCGACTCGCGCCCCGATAACGGGGATCTCCATTGCCATTGCCTCAGCCAAAGTCATGCCAAAGGCTTCGCTCAGCGATGGATTAATCAGGACATCTGCATTTCGGTAGTACTCGACTAATTGAGAATGGGGAACCGCACCCACAAACGAGATTTGAGAGGCGATTTCCGACGGGATTCTCTCTTTTAACTGGGAGAAATAATTGCCCCGATAAAAAGTTGCCAATTCGAGAACTTTAGGATCGTCGCTCAAACCCACAATAAAGTTAAAAGGAACCCCTTCTTCTGGTCCGACGATTTTCAGTTCTGTATTGGGATAGTGGCGAACGACCTCTCGAAAGGCATCTATCAAGACGTGCAAGCCTTTTTCTGGAGAAATTCTGCCCACAAATAGGAGTTGATTGACGCGATCGCGATTGGTTTTATGACGCTGTGTTTCGTTCGCAAAGACATTGGCATCGATGCCGTTAAAAACGGTATAGCAGCGATGGGCAAATTGAGGGAACTTTTGCCGAACTTTGTTGGTAATATATTCGCTGCAACCAATAATGAGATCGACGTGGCGTAACCTTTCCTCGATGAGCTTTGCGTCGAGTTGCGTCAGCCACTCGCAATGCATGTGCAAGACGATTTTAATCTTGGGATTAATCGCGCGAATGAGGGGAACGAACTGAGAAAAATTATGAAGGTGAACGATGTCATATTTCTGCTTTCTCAGTTCGAGCGCTATTTGCAGCGTATAACCTGGGTAATGAAAATCCGAGGTGCCGGGAGCGCTCTTGAGACCGAAAAGTCGCGGAAATTTGGACAGCAACTTCAGCAGTAATTTGTCAAAAATGAGGGGGACGTATCGATAAGTTACCTCTTCATGGCGTTTTTCTTGCTTGTGAAATTTACCCCTGGCATAGACGGTTACCTCGCAAGAACGAGCCAAACGACGTGCGGTTTGATAGATGATGATGGGAATAGAACCCGCTTGAACCGGAGGTTCGACTGTCCCCCAAGGTTGATTGACAAAGGCTACTTTCATGATTTCCTAGCTCTCGGATTAGCTAACGGCTACGGTTTCGCTCCCTTGGCTTTTCGACTAGACAATTGTAGGTTCTGGAATCGGAATAATAAACTTTCCACCTTTTTGTCGATAAGCTTCTTGCTGTTGCATAATCTCTTCGGCAAAATTCCAAGCCAAGATTAAAACATAATCTGGTTTGTCTTCCAAAAGCTTCGAGGGCGGGAAAATGGGCAGGTGATTGATGCCCATGTAACGTCCTTGTTTGAACTTATTCAAATCCACCACGTAATCGACCAGGGTTTTATTAATGCCGACGTAACTTAGCAGGGTTGTGGCTTTAGCAGCAGCACCGTAGGCAGCAATTTTTTTGCCTTGTTTTTTGAGATCCCAAAGGATATCTAGCAGAGAATACTTGACGCTCATCACGCGATCGCCAAACTCGCGATAATAATCGATGCGATCGACTCCCAATTCTGCTTCTTTTTTCAATAATGCCTTCACTGACTTCTTTACGGCTTCGCGAGGCTCGACAAATAGGCGCAAAGAACCGCCGTGGATAGAGGTGCGCTGGATATCGTTGAGATAGAGCGAATGTCTTCTAAAGAGTTTGTCCAGAGCAGTTACGGAAAAATAGCAAAGGTGCTGGTGATAAATCGTGTCAAATTCGCAGTGGTCAACCAGATCGACGACGTAGGGAGCCTCAATTACTGCCACGCCCGTTTCTTTCAAGAGCATGCCAATACCAGCTACAAACCCATTGAGTTCTGGCACGTGAGCTAAGACATTGTTGGCAAGGAAGACATCTGCTTGCTTGCCTTCTGCTAAAAGTTGTTTGGCTAGCTCCTGAGTGAAGAAGGTGCAAAGAGTAGGAATACCAGCCTTTTGCGCGGCTTCTGCCGGACCGGAGGCCGGATCGATTCCCAACACGGGAATCCCTCGCTCGAAGAAGTTCTTGAGCATGTAGCCATCATTGCTAGCCGCTTCGATGACCAAGCTGTTGCGATCGAGTTGTCTCGACTCGATAATGGCTTTGGCACTGTCTCCAAAGTGTTTGAGCAGGGATGAGGATACGGAAGAAAAATAGGGATAGTCTCTGCAGAAGAGAATTTCGGGCGGAACGATTTCCGTAATCTGAACCAGTCCGCAGTCGGGACAAAAAGCCAGATCGAGAGGAGCGGTATATTCTGGTTTGTCGAGTTGGTCTTTAGTTAGCAGTCCGTCGGCTAGCGGCGTATAACCAAAGGAGATAATCAAATCTAA
The DNA here is from genome assembly GCF_000317025.1 of Pleurocapsa sp. PCC 7327. Taxonomy (NCBI): domain Bacteria; kingdom Bacillati; phylum Cyanobacteriota; class Cyanophyceae; order Pleurocapsales; family Pleurocapsaceae; genus Pleurocapsa; species Pleurocapsa sp. PCC 7327. The sequence continues at coordinate 1,459,447 of NC_019689.1, forward strand.
ATCGGGATTTCCGCAAGAGCGGCAAGTTAGCTTTGGGTCTTGCATAATCTTCGTTTGTGGCGAAAGGCGAAAAATATAAAGTGGAATTAATCGAGTCGAGCTAGACGAGCAGTCCTGAAATTGCCTCGCTGCAAGCGACGGGTGACATTCCTGCTAGATCTAAAATTTGGGGAATCAAATCTTCTCGTTTGACTGCCATCAGGTGTACTCCCTGACAGAGTTGCTTGGCTAGCCGCACCTGTTCGGCGGCAATGTTTACCCCTTCTTGTAAGGGATCGGGGGCATCTGCCAGTCGTTTGATGATGTCTTGCGGGATCTTGACTCCAGGCACGTAGCGATTGATAAATTCAGCATTTTTAGCCGATTTGAGCAAAAAAATTCCAGCTAGGATGGGTTTGTCCGCTCCAGCCGCGATTTGGTGCATAAATTTATCCAACCGCTCGAAATCCGTAATCAGTTGGCTTTGAAAAAACTGTGCCCCCGCTTCTATTTTCTTCTCAAAGCGCCGTTGCAACCCCGACCAGCTCTTGAGTTGGGGATCGACCCCCGCCCCAGCAAACAGGTCGAGTGGTTCGTCGGGAAGCGATCGCTGGTTGCTGTCAAAACCTTGATTGAGTTTGTCGATAACTTTGAGCAAGCGAACCGATTCGAGATCAAAAACCGCTTTGGCAGCTTGGCAATCGCCAGCTTTGACGGGATCGCCCGTTAGCGCCAAAAGATTGCGAATGCCGAGGGCGTGCGCGCCCATTAAGTCAGCCTGCAAACCGATCGCGTTGCGATCGCGACAAGTCATCTGACAGATGGGTTCGATGCCATGCTGCAATAAAATTGCCGATGCCGCGATCGAGGACATCCGCAAAACGGCACGACTGCCATCGGTAATATTGACTGCATGAACCCATCCTTTGAGCATTTTTGCCACTTCTATCATCCGCGCTGGATTACCGCCTTTGGGCGGGGTTATCTCAGCCGTAATTAAAAATTCTCTCTCTAAAACGGCTTGGCGAAAACGGTTAACCATCGGCTATTTATTAAGTTATCAAATGTCAAGGCTTGCTCGTTACCATCCAATCCGAACATTTTTGTACGTCAGGGCAGGTTTCAAAACCTGCCCCGACTATTTCCGACTGTCACTTCTGATAAAGAAGGAGCAAAAGCATCTTGCAAAAGCACCACTTTGTCGGTGCGTTCCCAGGGCAAATCGAGATCTGTGCGTCCGAAATGTCCGTAAGCTGCTACATCTTGATAAAAACGACCGCCTTGCTCGGCTGGGAGGCGACGCAGGTTAAAATTCTGAATAATTCCAGCCGGACGCAATTCAAAATATTCTCTGACGAAGGCTAGCAGTTTTTCCTCGTCTACTTTACCCGTGCCAAAGGTTTCTACCATGATGCTCACGGGTCGAGCGACTCCGATCGCGTAGCTTGCCTGTACCTCGCACTTATCTGCCAGCCCTGCTGCCACGATATTCTTAGCCACATAGCGACAAGCATAGGCAGCCGAACGGTCTACCTTGGTTGGATCTTTACCCGAAAAAGCGCCGCCGCCGTGACGGGAGTAACCGCCATAGGTATCGACAATAATTTTGCGTCCAGTCAGTCCGGCATCTCCTTGGGGACCGCCAATGACGAATTTTCCGGTAGGGTTGACCAGGAAACGAGTTTCTTGAGTAGGTTTAATTTCAATGTCGGCAAAGACGGGTTTGACGACGGCATCCCAGAGATCGCTTTTAATTTTTGCCTGTACGGTTGCGTTGTCGGCAATCTCACCAATGGTCTCGGCGTGCTGGGTAGAAATTAAAATCGTATCGATTCCGATAGGTTGCCCATCTTCATAAATAACGGAAACCTGGGTTTTCCCGTCGGGACGCAGGTAGGGCAAATCTCCCGTTTTACGAACGGCTGCCAAGCGGCGCGAGATGCGATGCGCCAAGCTGATGGGCATGGGCATCAGTTCGGGCGTTTCTCGGCAGGCATAGCCGAACACGATCCCCTGATCGCCAGCGCCGATGCGATCCAATTCGTCATCGCTGAGTTCTTCGCGTTGTTCTTGAGCTGCTGTCACTCCTTGGGCGATATCAGGCGACTGTTCGTCTAAAGCGACCAAAACCGAACAGCTATTGGCAGCAAATCCGTTTTCGGCATTGGTATAACCGATTTCGGCAATTTTTCGCCGCGCTAAATCTACATAGTTAATTTGGGCTTTAGTAGTAATTTCTCCCGTAATCAGGACTAAACCCGTATTAACGACAACTTCTGCGGCAACGCGACTGCGATCGTCGCTCGCCAGTAAAGCATCCAGAATCGTATCGGAGATCTGGTCGCAGATTTTATCGGGATGCCCCTCAGTAACGGATTCGGAAGTAAATAAATAACGACGAGACAATTTGATTCAATCCTCTCTTAATAAGATTACAGATAGGGAATTTGACATTCTGGATAGACGGTTGGGTGGCGATCGCTTTTTGCTGCCGCCTCTGTGTAACACTTTTTCTATCCGTAGCATTAGGGTTAGAGATTTATATTTATGCCCGATTGGTTGCTAGCGCTTCGGTTTTCCAGCGCAGATTTTCATCGAGCAATCCATTACTGAGTAACTGTTGGATGTGGGCGATACGTTGGTATCTCGGTCCTTCAAATTCTTCGAGGGTTAACCCAACTTTTTGATAAGCTGCGTAGAGTTCTGCCGCTCCCTTGCGAGCATTCCATTGGGGTTGGAAGTCTGGCAAGGTGCGCGTAATTTTGCTACAGTCAACCCGGTAGCAGCGCTTATCCGGTCCGCCATCTTTGGCATACTCGATCTGGCAGCCGGGAACTGTCTCGCGAACGATCTCGGCGATATCTCGAATGCGATAATTGTCTTCGTTACGCCCGACGTTGAAGGCTTGATTGTGTACTAACTCCCGGGGGGCTTCAACAGAAGCAATGAAGGCGCGAGAGATATCTTCAATGTGGACGATTGGTCGCCAGGGGGTGCCGTCGCTTTTGATATAAATCCGACCCGTGGTAAACGCCCAAGCAACTAGGTTGTTGAGAACGAGGTCGAACCGCAGACGGGGCGAGACTCCATAGGCGGTCGCATTGCGCAGATAGGTGGGACTGAAATTGTCGTCTGCCAGTTGCGCGACATCCTGCTCTACCCGAACTTTGGAAATTCCATAAGGCGTGACGGGATTGAAAGAGGATTCTTCGGTCAGCCAATCTTCTCCGCCCGCCCCATAATTGCTACAAGAAGAGGAGAAGATGAAGCGCTCGATACCGACTTGTTTGGCTAATTTCGCCAGACGAACCGAGGCCAGATGGTTGATCTCGTAGGTTAGATCGGGATTGAGGTTGCCCAGCGGGTCGTTTGAGAGTCCGGCTAGATGCAGCACGGCATCGAATCCTTCTAAATCCGAGGCTTCCACGTCGCGGATATCTTTTTTAATTTCTGGGATTTCTGGCAGTCCTTCTCCGAAGGTGCTGCGTTCGTACAAATCGCTATCTAGCCCGACGACTTCATGCCCTTTGGCTAGTAGCATTGGTACTGTTACCGTGCCGATGTATCCCTTGTGACCAGTTAGTAGTATTCTCATTTGATTCCTCCCAAGTTTTCCAAGGTGCTTTACCGCTTGCCCATAGGTTTTCTAACAAACGCTTGTCGCGCAACGTATCCATACATTGCCAGAATGAGTCATGCTTGTAAGCCATTAGCTGACCGTCTTTGGCTAATCTTTCCAGTGGCTCTTTTTCCCACTGAGTATCGTCGCCATCGATATAGTCGAACACTTCGGGTTCGAGGACGAAAAACGCACCGTTGATCCAGCCTTCTTTGGTTTGAGGCTTTTCGGAAAACTCTGCGATGCGATCGCCATCTAGTTCTAAGTGACCGAAACGCGCTGGCGGACGAACGGCAGTGAGGGTAGCTAGTTTGCCGTGAGCGCGATGGAAAGCTAATAGGTCGTGTAAATTGACGTCGGAAACGCCGTCTCCCCAAGTCAGCATGAAGGTTTCATTGCCTATGTGGGGAGCGAGGCGTTTGATGCGACCGCCTGTATTGGTGTGCAGTCCGGTATCGACTAATTCGACCGTCCAATCGAGTTGGTAGCCGCCATGATGCTTGACCTCGCCGTTTCGCATTTCTACGGTGAGGTGGTTGCTGTTGAGGGAGCAATAGTCTACCATGTACTTTTTGATAACCGCTCCCTTATAACCAAGGGCGATCGTAAAATTTTTAAAGCCATAGTGGGAATAGTGCATCATAATATGCCAGAGAATTGGCTGTCCGCCAATCTCCACCATTGGTTTCGGTTTATTTTCGGTTTCTTCGGCGATCCGAGTGCCCAGACCGCCAGCCAGAATTGCTACTTTCATAACCTCTCCTTTCTTGACTATTTCAATTGCTTACATGCAGGCTTTCAAGTTGCCAAGAATAGCGATCGTCAACCTTGTCAGTTATTAACCATAAGCCTTTTCTCCGCCAGTATTGCTCTACTAAAACTTGTGAAAGCTCATCGGCAGAAAGAAGTTTTTGCTGGAGCAGAATCTCTCCTAACTTTTTAGAAGTGAAAGTAGATTTTTGCCAATTTAGCAATTTGTTTAATTTGGCTTGAGAAATAACCTGACGCTGAACTAAAAGTTCGCCCAACTTAATTCTTTGATTTCTCAGATGATATTCAAGTTCGGCTTGAGTAATATACCCTCGTTCTACTAAAAGTTCGCCGATTTTTTTCTCCGAGCGATCGAGCTGTTCTTCTAGCACCGCTGACAAAGCGGTTTCAGAAATTAAGTTTTGCCTTACTAAAATTTCGCCAATTTTAGAAGATTCTAAATCGACGATTGGCAATTCCTGTTCGGAATCAATAACATTCGCAGATTTAGAGAGAAAAAAGGAATTTTTAATGGGGTTGCTTGCAGGCAGACGCTTAGGCCGTGCGAGCAGTTGTTGCGAAGCCAACCAAATAAAGGGCGGAATGGTATGACTGTAGCGATACCAGAGTCGATTTGGCTCTTGTATCAATCGATATAACCACTCCAAACCCGTATCTCGCACTAAGCGAGGCGCTCTTTGGCGAATGCCCGCATAGAGCGGAAAAACTGCACCTACTCCAATCATGACTGCCTGGATTTTATCGAGGTGCTGAATCATCCAATATTCTTGTTTGGGACATCCCAAACAAACTAATACCAACCCAGCACCGCTAGCGTTGATTTTTTCAATCAGAGCTTGGTCTTCAGTCGGACTCAGAGGTCTAAAAGGCAAGGGTTCCATGCCAGCAATCTTGAGGTTGGGAAATTCTCGTTCTAATTTTTTCCTCATTCGCTCTAGAACCTCTGATTGGGATCCCAAGAAAAACAAACTCACGCCGCCTTGGGCGCTTAACTGACATAAACGAAGAAAAACGTCCATTCCGGCGACGCGGTCTTGGCTTCGCTTTCCCATTTTTCTGAGCATCCACACCAAAGGCATACCATCGGGAGAAACGAGATCGGCTGCTGCTAATACTGAGGCAAATTCTGGATTCCAGTGAGCTTCCATGAGCATGTGAACGTTGGCTAGACAGACGATTCTACTCTCTCGCGCTCTTGCCCACCTCAGAATTAAAAAAATCTGTTCTTCAAAAGTTAAGGCGGTAATGGGTGCATTAAGCACATATTTTTTCGGAATCAAAGGTTGAGGAATCATTTTTTAAATCCTTACTGCCTCCTGTTCTCTAAATAAATCGCCATTAAAAAGAAAAAGAAAGGAGTTTATTCTCCTTTCTTTTTGAGAAAAATTTAAGCTTAATATTATTTAAATAATGTTTTTTGTGTCTGCTGAGTCTTTATGGCTCGTATCCCACATACAAAGGTACGGCAACCATGTGACCTTGACCGAGAACCTCGCGTTTTAGGGTTTTTGTCTTTCCCTTGTGAGTTTCCTCTATTTGAGTTGCGTAGGTAGAACCGAAAGCCATTTCTCTGTAGATGGCTGAAACAGAAGAATCCCGATTGAGTAAAACCGGCATCTTGGGATCGCTAACTCCCTGAGCGGGATAAAACAGTCCACCCAGTATCTCGGTTTTTCCGCCATCGAGTGTAGCTGCTACGATGTTGCCAAACTCTGTTTTGTACCCAAGCAACCAAAGCAAACCGCCATCGTTCTTAATCATGGGGTTAGGGGGCGGCATCTCGCAGTTAAGTTGACGAGCATAAAGTTTCTGTCCTTTGCCAAGGTTAATTGGTGTAGAAACGACGTTTTCAATGAACCAGGTGCTGGTCTTAGGAGTGCTCAGCAAGACTGGTCCGATAGAGTGCCGAACTACTACAGGCTGCGATGCTGCATTCTCCAGTCCGCCACCTTCAAAATTGAACCTCTCAAAAATGACTGGATGCTCGTTATTCTCGAAACGGAATAAAATCCCATCGGGGCGAAGCCAAGAATTGAAGCCGATGATGCGGCGCACGTTGCCGCGTACTATTACTGGTTTAGTTAAGTTGTAGTATCCCCAAGGAAAGTAAATCGTGGTTTTACCTGAGTCGATCGCCTTTTGGATGCCATCGGAGTCGTCTTGGTCGTCATCGCGTTTGGCACCGTAAGCTTCAACGTTTGCCCAGTTGTTCGAGTTATTATCGAAGAACTGCGGTGTCTCCTCAATAGCCAGGTTTAGGCTTTTCTGCGGCGAATCGAACAGGCTTATCGGTGCAGTAGAAACAAATTCCTCTATTTTGGGACCGGCGATGAGTCGATCTGAGCTTCGAATGGCAGCTTGATAACCTTCGACACTGACATTTCGTACAAAAATGTTAGTGGAATTTTCAATCGCTACAGCCTGCGGCGAACCGCCGCGAAGCTCCGAGTCAATCAAAACGATGGGTCCCGACCAGTCACCGCCGTTCCTGATGGCAGGCACTGAATTGATGCTAGTCAGCTTGCGGATAGCTAGCACGAGGTCTTGATTCTCAATCCCGACCACATTCTGGTTCTCCAGTTGGATATTCTCAAGGATAACGTTGTAGAGAGCAGAACCGCCACGAATACCGATGTCAAAGCCTTTAACTGTCAAGTTTTTAATCAGACAGGGACCGACCTCGCGGGTCAAGTCTAGTCCAACGGCTCCTTTGCCGTCGCCAGAGACGATCGCAACGTTCTCCATTGCGCCAGTGTTGCTAGCATTGAAATCAACCCCAATAGCGCCAGGATTGCCCTTGCCGATATCGAAGGTCATGTCAAAAATGTAGTTATTGTGGGCGCGATTGCCAGCCCCAAGCTCTCCAGTTCCTAGCGATCCCGCTCTGGTTAGAGGTTTGGGTTGTGTTGGGTCGCTAAAGCCAGCGGTGTTGTCCTTTAGCTTGATAGTAGTTTTGCCAGAACCTTCGCCTTGCCAGGTGAGAAAAGCACCAAATATCCCATCTGCGCCCTTCCATTCGATCGCGTCGCTGACCAAATACGTCCCTGTTGGGAAGAACAGCGTCCGATGTTGGGTCAAGTTTTCCTGTACCGCTTGGCGAATGGCTGCCGTGTCGTCGGTAACGCCGTCGCCCTTGGCGCCGTAGTCCCGCACGTTCACCAGGTTGGCATCGGTGGGATAGATAACCCTTGGATGAATTACCTTTGTGGTTACTGATGTAGTTACCGAACTGCTCATTCCTGAAAGACAAGAAGGAAACGCGATCGCCAATAGCAGACCGCACAAGACCAGAGAGCAAAATGTAACGATGGCAAAGCGAGAACGCATGGTTGAAACTTTGTGCTTTTAAGATCTCGATTTAGGTAAAGCGTAATCCTGCCCAATTCTTATAATCGCGAGTAAATACGCTTGTTGATTTGATGTTCTTGCCATCGCAGACCAATGAGGCTGGCGATGTAAAGCATATAAGCGGGTTCTTCCATTTGGGTAAAAATCAAGCCGCAGACGAATACGGTAAGCATGAAGTACTTAGGCAGATCGTCCAAACAAAGTCTCCTCCACACAATAGAGCAAAGATATAAGTAGGCTCCCAACCCGATAAATCCAAAATCGCCCCAGATGCCTGCCCAACCCCAAAAAGGAGCAAAAAAGCTACTGCCATTCGCCAGCCAGCTTTCGGCTACGTCTTTCCAAACAATTTCGCTGACGGGAACGGTCTCGCCAATAGGAACCCTGGTGGCTCCCAGTGGGGATAGCAAGGAACTGTAGTCTCTCAGCATCCACCCTCCCATTCGGCTGACGGTGTGACCGGGACCGAGTCCGAACAACCAATTGACAGGCGAACGAAAGTAGGAGACGATTGTACGAATTCCTGTAAGCTTCAGTTTTGTCGCTTCGCCGTCCGGTCCGTACATTTCTGGTCTAGCCCAAGTAGTAAAACCGCTGAGAGCCTCGATGTTTTGCACAGCCCAGAGAAACACCACAATAAATAAGATTATGCCTATTATATACAGCAGCGCTTTGCCAATCTGTTCGACATTGGCGATCGCCAGAATAAGAAATGCTAAGGCAAAGATCGGCACAATCTGTTTGGCATCTGCTAATTGAATGTTTAAAAAACCAGCAACTAACACCGATGCTCTTAGCCACATGGGTTTTGTCTTAGCCGTTACAAAATAGTAGATGGCAAACGTACAAGAAACCGAAGCCCCGACAACATGCCCGGAACCCGACCGATAAAAAACCCCTTGGATATTGTCGCAATCTCCCGGTAAATGGCAAAAACCCAAACCATATTGAACATAGATCAGAAATAGATGAAAAAAGACAAAACCTGTCATCCACCCTCGAATCCGCTCAAGGCTTTCCGAGGACATCGGAAGGCTAATTGTCGCAATCAGCAGCATGAATGGCTCAGCCAAAAGTAAAAACCCAAAGACTACATTGACAGCTCCCGCACCATTCCAAAGGGCACTAGCGAAACCAACCGTCAGCAAGATCCACAAGCCAACCAGAAGTTGTTTAACAACTGCGATTTGCTTTCGGTCTGTAGGGCGAGTTTTGACTAAGGCAAAGATGAAGGCAAAAGGAACGGCAACGAAGTGAAAGAAATTAACGATTGATGGCGCTCCTGCCGAGTCAAGCAGGCGCGGGAAAAAAGCCGTTGCGAATGCAAATAGAATGATTGTAGAAGTTTTGATAGATTCTTTTCTTTTGAGTGAAGTACTTGTGTTCATTGACTTGCCCAGCGCCTGCGGGTGCCGTTCTCATTAGCTGATTTTTGATAATAATCTACGTTCTTCTTGGCTTCGAGCGGAGAATGCTACGGGAATATGACGGTATAGGTTGGCAAAGAATCCCTTAGGAGATATTCTCTCTTCCCAGATCCGGCGGCACTGATGCTGCAAATCTATAAATTCCTGAGGCGAGAGGTTGTCATGAAATTCAGCTATCTTCTCGGCAATAAATGGAAGTTCGCTCTCATCGACCCAGACGCAGTATTGCTTCCAATCAATCTCGAAGTCGTAGGGAAGGACGCAATCCGTATCTAGAAAAACTGGTATTCGTCCGCAGCAGAGGGCTTCATAGAAGCGAAACGAGTAGTTTCCAGACCCCCGACAACAGAAGACATAATCGCTGTCTCTCATATTTTGTACGAATTCCTGCTGAATTTTCTCCTGTAAGGCCAAGTTGGGTTCGTGGAAAAAAAGTCGGTTTCTCTTGACGAAATTAGCTTCAATTAACGGACTTTTGGACAGGATAGACAACGCTAGAGTTCTTAAAACATGACCTATATGATATCTTGGGATTTTTCGCTGTACGAATAACTTTTCACTCCAGTGCAAAAAGAATTTTAAGTAGGTTTTAAGCGTTTTGCTGACCGAAAAACCGCAGAATCCCACGACGGGTTTCGCTTGCTTTCGCCTGATGGGAAGCTGATTATTAAAATATTTCTCAAGCAAGTCTTGGCTCCAAGCAGGAAAAGCAAAATCATTGACTCGTTTAACAGAGCGATATAGTGAATGGCGAAAGACCAGATCGCTTTCGACAGGTAATTCAAGATGGGAACAATCACCGCTGAAAAAGCTGATTACTGGTTTCTTGGCTTGTTTGGCTTTTTTCACCAGTCGAATTGGCGAACTCAAATTTTCAGAACTAAACACTGGCTCCCAATTAACGGGAATGACGGCTAGATCGGCTTCTTCTAAAGAAGACATTTCAAACAACGAACGACCCATCTCTACATAAGGGTCGAAAATTCTGCTCCAAGAGCTTTCAGGCGGCTTGCCCCAAAAGGGGAATAGTATTGGCTCGTAGGTTGTTTCTTGCGGGATGCAGTTCCGTTCGGAGAAAATTTTCAGTTTCATAAGCATATTGCTGAGTTGTCTGAAAAATTACCTCGGCACTGAAATCTAAGTAGATGCTCCAACGATTCTACGCCTCGAACGGTAAAATCAAGGGGAACATAACGGCGCATAGAGGGTTTTGAAGGCATCTTGGCGAGCAATAGTCGCAAACCGTCAAAATATCTTTCGTCAACTTACAGGATCGGCAATGGCAAGTTGCGTGCAAGGATAACGAACCCGCTTGTAGATCTCGATAAGTTGTTGGTAGTTTTTCTCGGCAGTGTATTTGGTTTCATATTCCAGACGAGCTTCTCGACGCATCCGGGCAAGTTCTTTTGGGCGTGCTAGCAGCCAATCTACTTTGGCTGCCAAATCTTCTGGGTCGCCAGGACAAAAATGGAGACCAGTTCGATCGCGCTCGACCAGCTCGGCGAGCGCGCCTAGCCCCGCGGCAACTACAGGCGTTCCTTTGGCGAAAGCCTCGACTGCCACGCGACCGAAGGTTTCATACCATTTTGACGGAAAGATTAACATCGCTGCCTCTCCCATGAGATGATACACTTCCGACATGGGTCTGCGTCCCAACCATTCCACTTGAGAAAGTCGTTTGGTTGCTTCGATTACCTGACCGGCCAAGGGGCCATCGCCAATAATCCTGAGAGGAATTCGTCCATCTAGACGTTCCCAGGCTGCCAGCAGAGTGTCTATGCCTTTTTCTACCGAAAGCCGACCTACATATAAGGCATAGCCACCATTTCCTTGACCGATTCCGGGGTCGGGATGAACAAAATTGGGTTTGACGACAATCTTGTCTGCTGGTAGTCCCCCTTTGATAAATTTCTGTCGGGCAAATTCAGTGAGAGCGATATAGCAATCCACCATCTCCGTCCAGGTAGACATGGCACGATGAACTGTCAGCATGAGAGCAGTTGCGCCAGTAGCTGCCCGACTGCCTCGATAGCAGCCATGCAAGATGCCGGGCCAGGGAATGGATTTTCCGCAACAGTCTTCACAGATACGCCCTTCTCGGAAAAGGAGGGCATTGGGGCACAAAAGGCGGTAGTTGTGCAAAGTTTGTACGACGGGGACTCCTTTAGTTTTAGCTGCATAATAAATCGAGGGAGAGATCGGAGGAAAAAAGTTGTGTACGTGTACCACATTATAGGAGTGTTCTGTTAGACGACGGCTGGCGATTTGATAGGCTTCATCAGACCAAATCGTCTTCAGGGCCATGCGCCAGAGAGCCGAGTCCGCTACGCAATCGTTGCTCTCCTCGTACACCTCAACTCGGTGTCCCATCTCCCGTAAAAGACCGCTTTCGGACTCAAACACTTCTTCCTCTCCGCCACGAATCTGATAGCGACTGTGTACGCTCAGAATTTGCATGAGACTTAATCCTCTTTTAGTTGGAAAACGCGAGTTCGATGCAGTCTCAACTTTTTCGGCAACGCCTAATTTTCAAACAATTTTGGGGTTAATCGTTTGGGCGATCGCTTTTTGGCGAGCGACGATCTCTTCGTAAAGCTGCACCAGGCGCTTGCCTTTGACTTGCCAGCTATGATGGTTTTTGACTAACAGTTGTCCGCTCCGTCCCATGCTTTTCCGAAGCTGGGAGTCTCGAACTAAGCGAACCATTGCTTCTGCCATGTCGCTGACGGTTTCATCGGGCGTGCGAGCTGGAATTTTAAATCCAGTTTTCTCAGTTACTTGAACGGCTGGCCCTCCTAAATCGAGGCAGATGACCGGGCGACCTGCTGCCATTGCCTCCAAACACACCCAGCCCCCTGAGTCATGCAAGCTAGGATGAACCAAGACATGACATTCCTCTAACTTACGCAGCGTTTCTTCTCTTGGCAGTCTGCCCCAAAATTTAACCTGTGAAGCAATTCCCAGTTTCTGAGCCAGAATTGTCAGCCGCTCCCGTTCGGGACCGTCGCCTAGCAACCAATACTCGGCATCAGGCAAGTTGGCTTTGGCAAAGGCACGCAATCCTAGGTGAAAGCCTTTCCAATGCAAAAGCCGACCCATGCTAATAAATCTTACGGGAGATCCTTCGGGCATCTCGTACTGGGCAAGACGCGCGATTTCGTCTTCTGAAAGACCCGATTCTGGAAGAACTTGCACGTCTGTCGCCCCCATTTTGAGCAATCGCTTGGCTGTATCTTCGGTTGTGGCGCGGATAGCAGCACTTCTCTTGGCAGTCAGATATACGAAGGGATCGCGTTCGCCAATCCAGCGTACAAAGCTGCGTGCGGTTTCGTATGCTCTAGCTCGAAAGCTAAAATCCTGCCAAAAAGCTCCAGGTGCGGATTCCCCACCACCTACCGGACCCCAGACAAAAGGTACGGGCAGCAAGGCAAGAAAGCTGGGACTTGAGTACTTGACAAAAGTCACGTGATGTGAAATTTCAAACCCGATTTCCCGATGTAGGCGACGGGCAACAAAATAAGCATAAATCTGCCAGAGATAGTAGTGGATTTGCATGGCGCCGCTTTGACCCCAGCGCATGCTATCCTTCCAGAAGGGGAGAGCAAAGTAAACAAAGTGTAAGTTAGGAATGGGATGGCGAGCTAGTTCGGCTTCAATGATTTCCCTACTTTCATCTGGGCGAGTCAACACCCAGACATCGTGGTACTTGGCGACTTCTCGAGCAACATTCCAACCCACTCCGGGCTCAGATCCTCTACCAGGCTCGCAAGAATAGGCGGACATCAAAACTTTTAGTCGTTTCATAGGCTATCTCCAACCTCGATGGTTTTGGGTCTTAGCCCTAACATCAATTGCAGTTTTGCCCACTTTCCTAACCATAAAATTAGCTTAAGCGTAAAAAATGACAGTCCTAGAAGCGGACCATACCGTTCTGTTTGATAGAAGAATGCAGTGGGTAAACGATAGGGAGATTTTTTACTCCAAAATAAAGCTTTAAAGGTTGCAACTGGAGTCAAACCGGGACGAAAATAGCTATGAAAATCGAGTTTTGGGTGAACGGGACCAAAGAGGTTGACCTTGAGATCTCCCACAACGCAGGCTTTAAATCCAGCGCGAGTGGCTCTCAAAATATACGTATCATCCCCCGAATAATGAGGAAATTTGTAGGTATCTGGAGGACCTATCTTGCGGAAGACAGAAGCAGGAATGCCTACGCACCAGCCAGATAAGCCATCGACGTAAATTACTTCTCCTGGACGAGCAGCACAACCTTTGCGACCTTTAAAAGCATTGTGGGTGCTGATGGATAAACTAGAAGACATACGAACATAGCAGCTAGGTCCGACAATGGTGTCTGGATGAGCCTGCATAAACGCTATTAACTGCGATAGGGCATCCGGTTCGGGAAAACAGTCATCATTAAGCCAGATGAAATATTTGGCTCCCTGTTGGGAGGCATAGTGCATAGCCTTTGCCATTGCTCCCGTCCACCAGAGATCTCCGTTACCTGGTAAAACGGCAACATCTGGGTAGAGAGCATTGACCGCTTCCGCCGTCCCGTCAGTAGAACCATCGTCTACAATGACAACGTGATAGCGCTGTAAATCTCCGGACTTTTTGAGATTGTCCAAACACGCTAAAGTCGTCTCTTTGCGATTGTAAACGGGAATGAGAATGTAGACAGGCTCTTTGAAATGAGCTTGAGACATATTGAATCTTTGTAAAAAAACTCTAAGAGGATGTATTGTTTTGTTTATCGCTTATTCAGAACGAATTCAACAATTTCAGCTAAATGCTTTGATACAGCTTCTGGGGTATGATTGGTCATAATCTGCTTGGATTTTTCTCCCATTGGCTCGATCGCGTCGACGCGATCGATAAAGCGACTCATTAATTGTGCTAATTGTTCGGGATTGCGAGGATCGAACGCATAGCCATTCTCCCCATCGACTACCAGTTCTACTGCTCCTGCCCATTTGGAACAGAGAATGGGTTTGCCAAATATCATGGCTTCGACTGCAACTAAACCCCAAACATCCTCGATGGTAGGAAAAACAAAAACATCGGCTAGCTGAAAATAGGCTCCTACTCGTTCATACTTGACAGCGCCAACCCATTTGACTTGTTTTCCTAAGTTATGGGTTTTGACAAACTCTTCTAGTTCTAAGCGCTGCGACCCATCCCCAACCACGAGCAACGAGTAGTCTCGATATCCCCGCTCTTCAAGCAAGGAGCAAGCTTGTAATAATTCATGCAAACCCTTTCTCGGAATGAGATGTCCGACAAAGAGAAATACGGGATGCTGCAATTGTAATTCAGCCAGGTCGAGGTTTTCAGAGTTTTGGGAGTAGGTTTTTGGATGGGGAACCAGATAGGGTCTGGCAAAAACCTTGTCCGCGCTAGCTCCGAGTATCTCCGTTAAATAGGTTTTTCCGATACGGTTATTGGTTACGAAGGCATCTGCTATCCTGGCGATTAACCGACGCTGGGATAGGCGCAGCCATGACTTTTGATAGTCCACTCCTGGCGAACTGCCATCGTAGAGAACGACCACTCGCCACCTGCACCACACTTTTAGCAGCAAAGCAAGAATAGTCCAAATAGAAAACCCCGTAGAGAAAACTATATCGGGATGAAACTCGAACAGGGGAGCGACAACGCGCGGAGACAAGTAGGTAAAGGAAGGCTTGTAGGTTTTAGACGTTCCAGGAATTGATAGGACTTTTATGCTTCCTACTTGCTTGACAGCGAAGGAATCTTCAAATCCAGGGAGAAAGCCGGGCCAATCGGCAGTAAATACCCTTGTCTGCGGAAAAAGACGGGTAAACTCGCTCATTATCGGCTGGTAGTAAGCTCCTGCTCCTTGCAGAAGCCAAGCGACTCGTGGGGAATTCTTGATACTACTCACCTGAGATATCTCTAAAGCCGCACCATCGTTAATCATTTGCTTTATAACTCGCTCTGTCAAAATACCTATTTTCTATAAAATAAAGGGGGATGCTATGCCGTCAAAAGATGCTGCAATATCGAACTGGCAAAGTTTTCAGCTGAATTCTGTTCTGCGAAGGCTTTCATTTTGGCGCGATCGCCCAACTTATCCGTTCCTTGGAGCAAAAATTGAGTGATTCCCTTGGCAATTTCGCTGGGAACTGTCGAGTCTACCGTTAATCCCAGCTGCCAGCGATGAGCAATTTCTCCCATCAAACCGTAATCGGATACTAAAAGTGGTTTCTGGGCTGCTGCCGCTTGCACTAAAGTGCCGCTCATGCCAACGTGACGCTGGTAGGGAGCCAAAATGACGTCTGCGCTTTGGAAGTAGAGTTGAACTTCTCGTTCGGGGATAAACCCATCGCGAACGACAATCTGCACGGGGAGAGACTGAGTAATTTCTGCGATTCGCTTTTGTATTGGCGACTCATCGGTGAGAAATATTTGACCGACCAACAAAAGACAGAGTTTTTGACAGAGGCTAGGCGATAAGGTTGAAATGGCTTCTAGCAGTTCGCGAATCCCTTTGCGCCCATCGTATAATGCCCCGAATAAGAGAAATGCCTGTCTGCCCGGCTCTATCCCTAAGCTCGTTCTGAATTGCTTTAGCTTTTCTTGTTGAGGCATTTCGTACACCTGAACGGGATCTGGCAAATGAATCGTTTTTACTTGAGAGCCAAATCGCTCCATAAATCTGATAACAAAAGGATCGAGACAAAATAAATTGCGGAGCCTGGGGTGATGCATGACGCGAGGCAGGATAATGTATTTTTCCCGCCAGTGCTGCAAGCGATTCTTCCAAGTTGGCACGTAGCCAGCAAAGGTATTGTAATGAAAGGTCGGTCGGAAATAGATGCCTGAGAAGGAACAGGGTAGGGACGCTCCCGAAGCGATCGCTGCTTGAAAAGAATCAAAATATAAGAGCAGACAGCTATCGGCTTTGAGTAAAGTTGCGTACTTGCGCAGCAGTTTCCACTCTTGAAAGGAACGCAGGGCACGGTGGACGAAAGATTTTCTGGGAATCAGAGCCGCCTCTTCCCCTGGAGTAATGCTTACAAAGTTTAGGTTTTTCCGATCGTAACTCGAAGCAATCTCTATGACATCGGGATGGTGTCGCACAAAAGTTGGCGAAACAACAAAGTTGAGATATCCTGGTAATTCTTCTTTACGCCAGTACTCAGCCAGATGCCGAATATAGCTTGCATAATGTCCGCCGTAGGCGAGTTCAAAGACTAGGAGTTGGCGAGCGCCAAGCTCTAAATCCTGGCGCTCTGGGTTTTGGGCATTCTCCCTTAAACTACCTGGCTTCTCAACCTTGTCAGCTGGTGTTGTCAAAGACTCAGTTTGCATGTAACGATCTAGGAAATAATAACTTTCTCAGCTGTAGTATTTAAAGGCTCCAGGGCTGCTTTCTTCTCGCGATCGCGTCCCTCTAAAATTTCGCTGTAAACAGACAAGTAGCGACGTGCTTGTAACTCTAGGGCAAATTCTCGCTCGGCTTTCTCGCGAGCGCTAAAGCGCAGTTTTTGATGGCGTTCTGCATCTTCTAGCACCCAAGCAATTCCTTGCGCTAAATCTTCAATTTCAAAGGGATTCGCTAGATAACCGTTTTGCTGATGGTCAACAATGTCTTTCAATCCCGTCGCCTTAAAAGCAACGACTGGCGTAGCGCAAGCAAGCGACTCGGAAGCCGTTTGTCCCCAAGATTCCTGAATTGATGGCACGACCATGACATCTGCTGCCGAATAGGCACGAACCAATGAGGTGCCATCTAATGGGCCCAGGTAGTGCGCTTTAAAGCCTAAATCGATGGGATTGTCGGGTTCCGATGACCCAAAGACAATCAGTTCTATTCGCTCTCGCCATCCAGCCTTACTTAGGTTCTGTAGGGCTGGAACTAGAAGCTGAAACCCTTTCCGGCGATCTCGAGTAGCGCTGAGCGCTCCAAAAAGAACGAGTTGCTTGTCCTGAGGTAACCTTAGAAGTTCGCGAGCCTTTTGCCGATCGAGAGGCTTATATTGTTCGGTATCGAGACAAAAAGGTATCACTTCGACTCGTCGATTCTTGAAAAGGGAGCTAGAACTCGCACAATTAGCCATCCACGTGCTAGGCGCAACAACGGTTAAATTAATATCCTTCCAAGCCTGGGCTTTACGTTGCCATACCCAGCGCGATAAATCCGATTCCTTGATGCTACGAAGCTGAGGACAAGCACCGCAAGAATGGATGTAGCGATCGCACTCTTGGCTGTAGTGACAGCCTCCAGTAAACGGCCACATATCTTGGAGCGTCCAAACCAGAGGAACCTGAAGATTTTTGAGGTCTTCTATTCTTAAAAACTCCCAGCCAACCCAATGTAGATTGATGACGTTAGCCTTGAAACTTTTAATTCGATTCTGAATTAAAGAAGGGGTTGCATTGATTGAAAAGGTGTTGTTATGCCCCCAAATTTGGCTGATTGTCCTGCCAAATAATTTTTCCTGGATCTTTTTGAAGAAGGCGGTTGGCTTGTCTAATTCGATAACCGATTGATGCTGTGACCCTTTTTGGAAAACTAGCATCGAAGAATCTGCTCTTTCCTTGAGTAGTCCGAGGTGCAAGCGCGAAGCAGCGTGTCCGGCCCCCGAACTTTCATGCATTGCTAAATGTAGAATTTTCATTGGAAATTAGCTATGGAGTTGGGTTAATCGAGCCACTAGTCGTTCCTGCGAAAAAGACGACTAATTTAAGTCTTGCTATCTTAAATGTTGATGATTGGTTAATAGATTTAGGCAGCAGCGTTCTCGATCTTTCTCTTTCAAACTTTCAGACTTTTTGGGACTGCTACAGTACTAATTATCTTCTCAAATAATTTAGTCAATCAATGATGACTTCATAATACAATCGAATTCTACTGCCGCCAAACTCTTAGCATATCTTGAGACGCAAAAGAGTCCGGTTACTTGAAATCCTAAAGACTCAAAAAAATGAAGTGAATCTAGGTAGCCCGGCATTCCTTGATACAGTTGAATAAATGAAATTTCTGATTGAAGTCCGATGGCTTTCTGAATTGTTTCTTTTCCACCCTTTAAAACTTCAAGATCGTAACCCTGAGTATCAAGCTTAATAAATAGCCTACACTCAATACCCAAATCTTTAACGATTTCATTGTAGACATTATCCAGTCTTTTGATTTCTACTTCTTCCCTTCCTGCAATCGTATAAGATTCTGTTGGAAGATCGGCTTGGCTGCACAATTTACTTATATTGCTAGTACTAACTTCTTCATTTTCATAAGTTAAAAATGAGTTAAAAAGCGATGTACCAAACAAATTAATTTCAGATTTTTTATTTTCGGTACCCAATGCGAGTTTGTATGCCTTCCATTTAGGGTCTCTACTAGCAGATTTTTCCAATATTGAGTATGTTGCCGACACTGGTTCAAAGGAAATTATGTAGCCATCATAACCAAGCCCTCTCAAATTTCTTGCATACTGTCCTTCATTTGCTCCAATATCAAAAACACAATTGATATTCATGCGGTCAAAAATGTATTGAAGATGTGCATTTCTTGCATATTCATTTGCTCGCTCGTCTTTCACTCTAAAGTTATGCCCATGGTAAACTATTTCATAACCCATAGTTCTCAATGTCTTGCTTAGTATTTCTTTCATCAAGCCTTTGATTCGCTTCATAGGTTTTAACTCCCAAACAAAATATCTGATAGCGGGAAGCAGATGAAACTCGACTTTATGAATATGAAAAAGTTGTACCTTACAATTGCAAGAATCTTAGGAAAGCCCTTTAAGTGACTCCATCGATTAACCAAGATGAGCGAACAAAATAACCACCAGTAGTTAGAACGATCGAGTTGGCTTGCACAGATCGATTTGCGCCACCTCTATCATCGTCTGACAAAGATTCTGCCAGTGCAACTTAAAGGAAGCGTGAGTTTCGCAGAAGTCCAGACATCTTCGACGGTACGCTTCCCGATTGCCCATGATTTGCTTTATAGCATCTGGAATTTCCGCAAAATTTCTAATCAATACCCCTAATTGATATTTCCGAATGAACTCAAAGGAGGAAAGCTCAGTTGCAATTACTGGACAACCGCATGCCAGACTCCGCATTAACTTGCCTGAAGAGAAGCCAACCAATTCAATGTTTGGACCAGTGTTGCAGTAGAGAGCAAAGTTTCCTTCGCAGTAGGATACTAACGAATTCAAGAGATTTTCTGGTAATGGCTCGTCGCTCCAAAAGATGCGATCGCTCATTTTAAGATGCGAGTATTGTTGCCAAAACGTCTCAATCTCACGTTTTGAACGACTGTTCACTACCAAAACTGCTAGATCGGGCCAATAAGGTACGGTTTTCAGTAATTCTGGCACCTGCGCCCAGACAGTCACCGAACCCGCATACAAAAAAGGAATTGAACCTTTGGGTAGCTTAAGGCGTTTGTGCCAGTCAATCGGCTTATTGGAGAAATGAACGATTGGGATATTTGGAAGAACCACATGGGGCGTTGTTATCGAAAGTTGAAGTTCCTGACACAATGGCTGAAAGCGTTGGGCATCAGGAACAACAATCAAGATAGCTTCCTTTACTGCCTGGCGTTCCAGCGGTTCCCAGAGGGGATTGTTCCAGTGGCTGGGAAATTCGTCGTTGAGATAGACGAAAGGGCACTGACTCGCTTTTGCCATCAGCGAGCCAATGTAAGCACCAATCTGACCCAATCCAAATACACAATAGTAGTTTCGACACCAATGGTAGCGAAACCTGAACCAGTCTGGTCGCAAGTTGTTGAAGAGGTTGTATCGCGACTCAATAGAATAGTAAATTCTGACGTTTTTCGGCAGTAAGCTAGCATAGTTCCGGGAGGGCCTTTCCCACAGATAAAGATCGATTTCCCAACCAACTCTTGCCAGTTCCAACACAGAGTTGAGCGAGAAAGGCATGGTTTCCAGTCGAGCGCTCTTTGGACCGTAGGGGTAATGAATGTAGGCAATTCTCTTACTCATCGGTCTCGCACCACATAATAAACACCCCAAGTGTCAAATCCTGGCTCCCGGTCAGTAATCCACTCCCGGCTGATTACAGCCTCCAAATCAGCTTCTGCAAGAAGTAAGTCTACTTCCGATCGAAATAGATAACGCATCCGGTGGGTTTCCCTGACTTCCTCTACAACCCCACTACTCTTGTCGCGAATGAAAACATGATAGTTGACATCTACTAAATTATCGTTTGGGTAAAGTATAGGCTCTGCAATGCGGGTAACTTGAATCGCTTCATCTTCCAAACGTTTCACGCGCACAGTAGGGCGAGCAGTGAGCACTGCCGGTCCATACCAGCAATCGAAAATGAAAATTCCACCGGGCTTCAGATGAGATTTTACAGTGGAAAATATAGCTCGCAAGTCCTCAATGGTCGATTGATAGCTGACTACATGAAACAAGGAAATGACCGCATCAAATTGTTTGTTCAGACGAACCTCACGGACATCGCCTTGGCACAATTCCAGTTGACCTGCTAGTCGATCGGACATTTGGGAAAGACGCTGCTTAGCCTTTTGGAGCATTTCATGACTCAAGTCCACCCCATTAATGTAATAGCCCTCTTTTGCCAACAGAATGGCATGAGTTCCAGTACCACAACCCAACTCTAAAATCGATTGACTACCCGGGGCATAGGTTTGGAGCAATTGATTGACAAACTGTGCTTCCCCAGCATAGTCTTTATCCCGATAGAGCAAATCGTAGTAACGGGCATAATTGCCAAATACACTCATTGAATTACCTCTCTCAAAACTTGAGCCACTTGCCCGATCTGCTCGTCGGTCAATGCCATACCGCTGGGAATATAGAAACCTCGACGAGCGAGTTTTTCTGCGATCGGACATGATACGCCCTCAAACAAGCCCATCCGGCGGAAAACTGGCTGCTCGTGCATGCACCAAAAGAAGGGACGAGTACCAATTTTATACTGTCCCAAACGGTGCATTGCCTCCTTCGCATCAAAAGGCACCTCATCATTTAAGACAATTCCATATACCCAGTAAATATTAGTAGCATAATCGGTCTTAGGAAGCGGGAGCTGCAGTTGAGGAATGTTCGACAGCAGTTTGGTGTAGAGTTGTCCTATGTGACGTTTGCGAGCTACAAACTCATCGAGCCGCTCTAACTGGGCAACCCCTATTGCTGCCTGTAGGTTAGTCATGCGAAAGTTCCAACCCAATTCTTCATGGACGAATCGTTGATGGGGTTGGAAGCACAAGTTTCTCAAAGAGCGGCAGCGTTCCGCCAGATGCTCGTCATCTGTGAGTATCATTCCCCCTTCGCCTGTAGTGATGTGCTTGTTTGGGTAGAAGCTAAATGTACTGATAGTGCCAAAACTGCCACAGGGACGATCCCGGTAAGTCTGTCCGTGCATTTCGGCGGCATCTTCTATAACGTACAAGCCATACTTATCTGCCAGTGCCAGCACTGGATCCATGTTTACGGGCAAACCATAAATGTGGACGACCATAATGGCTTTAGTTCTAGGGGTAATCTTGGCTTCAATCTGGCGAACGTCCATGTTCCAAGTATCGGAGATGCAATCCACCACAACTGGCACAGCTCCCACCCGGACGATCGCTGCGGCACAGGAAATAATCGTGAAGGTTGGCAAAATTACCTCATCGCCTTTGCCAATTTTGAGGGCAGCGATCGCCGCATCAATAGCAACAGAACCATTGCTTACTGCAATCCCGTATTTACGCCCTACACGGGCAGCAAACTGTTCTTCGAATTGCCTAATAAACGGACCCTCTGAGGAAATCCAACCCGTATCGATACATTTATTAAGATACTTCTTTTCGTTTCCGTCTAAAAGGGGTTCGTTAACTGGAATTGGTTTCATCTAAGATCTTGCACTCTTCGCAATAGGTGCCTGGAAATCAATTTCCAGGCTTACATATTAAGTCCATTAAAACTCAGAGCCTGCGCTTTGGCATCAACGCCTAGAACTTTAGTTCTAGGCTCAAAGCTCAACTCTATCAATAAAATCGACTGAAATTCCTATCGGGTCTTCTTTAGAAGACTTTTTCTAGCAGTTGTTGAGAATGGTGGAAGATCTGAGTTTCATCAAACTTTGTTTAGTTCCACAATTTTTGCCTGTTCCGCAGCGATTCCTATAAAGCGTGTCTTATCATGTTCGCCGACGTAGGGTCCCTGTTTGACTTCAATCATCTCGACTTCTTCGAGTACCTCAAAACCGTGACCGCCGGTAACTAAGAGAATCACATCGCCTGATTCGAGGATACGGCTCTCTAGATATTGCTGTTGGTCATTATAAAAGTCCACTCGCAACATACCCTTTTTGATGAAGAGAACTTCTTGAGTGTATTTCACCTCGCGAGGCACTGGATTATGCACATGGGGTTGGATAATCTTGCCAATTGGATGGCGCATATACGCCATCTGTTGAGATAATTCGCTTGGAGTAAAGAAGTGAATCCCCGGCTTGTTAAACTGATTAGATACGATCAGAGCCAGCAGTTGATTTTGATAAATAATCTTTTCAACCATGATGTAAATCTGCCTTCATGATAAATCTTGTTAGTTAGCAGCAACTTGAGCCGAATTTTTTACGCTATCTTTTTTAGTAGGTAGTAGGAAATTGAATAATTGTTTTGCCTCTCGATTTAGTCGGCGCCAGAGGCGTCTCCAAATAGAAAATCGCCAGCCCGACCATGCCGTCATATCAACGTACTTAAAGAACAGGTGCCTGAATGGATGTTCTTCACGGGAGTTCCATGGCTTGGCAGATCCTCCAAAATGGATGATGTAAGGATTGTAGACTAACTCATTATAGACGTCCTCTGTATAAGGGCTATCCTGCCAAGATTGGAAGCGATAGATGGTAGGGATCTGATTCCAAGCGGGATGTAGTTCTCCCCAACGATCGGCGAGTACGGCATTCAAAACGTCCTGATCGTGCCATCGCACGTATTCTCGTTTTTCTCTTAGGTATTTCAAAGCTTTAGCACTGATGTTGTCTGCCCGCCATTTGGCAACATCGATCGCCAAAACTCCGGAGTTGAAGTATTTAGCATCTGGGGACAAACCCAATTCTTTATAATTTAATAGCCCGGTTGGTGCAGACACGGTTAATACTGTCAGATCCTGTGCTGCCAATAGATAATTTTCTCCGATGTCTAGATCCCACAGATGCCCGATATTGGTATTCAGAATTAGATCGCAATCGAGATAGATCGCCTTCTTGATTTCATCAGGTATCAGCTCGGGAATGACAAGTCTGTAGTATGCAGCGATTGTAAGGTGTTTCGGTTCCGTAATGTTTCCAATCGAAAAATCTCGAAGAACTTGAATGTCTCCAAGCAAGGCATCCGGTTGCGGTAGCCACCTAACTTCACATCGATTTGGATGGAGACCTTTGACAATCTTGCGCTTGTTGTAATCCTCGATCCCTCCATCAATAATAAACAGGAGCAGTTTTCGATCCGCACTAAGATTGTCAAGGATAGAATGCATTGTTACAGCGACCTGCATTGCATACCCATTATCAGCGGCACATACTACAACAATTGTATTAGGGTCTGGGGTGTTCGCAGTACCTTGATTGGTAGTTAAATTAGCAGTCTTCATAATTTTAAGCTTTCGATGTAGGCTATTAAAAAATCGCAATCTTTATACTCTTTACGAGCTGAAATCCGCTATGGTATGTTTGGCAGCAACAACTTCTTGATAGCTACCCGACCTAGCTATTTGACCTTTCTCTAGTAAATAAATGCGATCGCAATGCTCGATTGTCGAGAGACGATGAGCAATAATAATCATGGTTTTTGTCCCACTTAGCGATTTAATGGCTTCGCTTACCAGACTTTCGGTTTCGTTATCCAGAGCCGCCGTCGCTTCATCAAGTACCAGAATTTCCCGTTCGTGATAAAGTGCCCTAGCAATTCCAACTCGCTGACGCTGACCTCCAGACAAACGAACTCCTCGTTCGCCAACAATGGTCTTAATACCATCTGGAAGGTCATCAATTAGTTCTGTAAGCTGCGCTGCTTGAATGGCTTTTTCCAAGCGTGCTCGATCGATTTGTTCGTCCGGAACGCCAAATGCAATGTTTCGTTCAATAGTGTCATCTATCAGAAAAATAGATTGGGGAATATAGCCAATCAAATTCTGCCAGGAGCGCAAATTATGACTTATAGATACACCATCGATTTGAATATCTCCACTTTCAGGCGTTAAAAGACCTAAAATCACATCGACTAATGTTGTCTTTCCCGCTCCAGATTTTCCAATTAAACCAATAGACTCTCCTTTCTTAATGACTATCGAGATATCTTTAAGAGAAGGTTCTGAGATCTCAGGATAACAATAGGTTACTTTATCTAGAATTATTCGATCGCTGAAAGCCATAACAGGCTCCTGTTTATTGCCAACCAGCCATAGATTTTTACTATTGTTTTGAAGTGTCCTTTCTCTCCCTTCAAATTCCGCTTTTTCTATCTCTTTCAAATCTAGATAAAGTCGATCGATGACGTAGCTAGAGTTTTTGATCCCGCTAAATGACTGCATAAAACTACTGGCTGCTGGTAGCAATCGAACTGAAGCCATTCCAAATACTCCTAAAGTTGCAGTTAGGTGTTCTGCACTTTGATGGGAAATCAGATGGACAATTGTAAAGCCTACTAGAAAGGTAATTAGTAGAGGCTCTAGCATATAGCGTGGCAAGAGAGAAAAAGCATTGAATGATGCCACAGCATTTTTAAATTTTTCGGCTTGTTCGGAAAGCTGACCCTCAAAATAAGATTCACAACCAATAACCCTGGTTTCCTTAAATCCTCCCAATCCGTGGTTGATAATACGAATCATCTCGATATCAGCCTCATGGGCTTCTTTCCCCCAGCGAGTTACCTTATCTTTGAACTGATAGAGTAAGGAAGATACAAGAAGTAAAACTATTAAAATGATGGCTGTAGCTGTTAAATCTGTCTTGAGAAGCAGTAAGGTCAGAGCACAGATAACAATAAAATGAGAGGCTGAAAAAAGAATGGGCATCAAAATGCCATTGGCAAAATTAAAAGTTTCCCTGACAATTGTTTGGATTGATACGGCTGTATTTCGATTTAAATGGAAAGCATAATCGGTACTTAAATATGCATGCATCAATCTAGAGCGTAAATCCACCTGTTGTTTAAAGCCAAATTCAAAAATATACTTCTGAATCTGAAACCCTAAGAAGGATTTAAAGTACAAGATGCCGAGAATGGCTAAACCAAACAAGCAAATCAACTGGACTCGATCTTGAAATCCTAGTTGTACGTAAATCCAACTCAACCAGGAATTCTGCTCGATTAGCTCTAAATTAGTAGCCAATGCTATAAATGGTCCGATGAGTCCAATTCCTAAGGTTTCTAGCAGGGAAACAAACAAAAATAAAAAGACAAGAAAAACAAGCTGTTTTTTCTTTCCTGCCAGAATATATAAAAATCTAGAAAAAGATCTGAGCATTAGGGTTAAGAGTCAACTATTAGAAGGTAAAACAAGTTAGAGATTTTCGTTGGTTGACTTATTTGATAATTGCCTAATGGGAGAAATTGTGAGATTTCTAATGCATTCCCTAATTACATCGGTATAGCTTCTGCCTGTTACTTTACAGTAAGCTTCTAGCTTCTCGATTTCGGGTTTGCTAAAGCCTATGGTGATGCGCTTTTCGATTAGTTTTCTCTTCACTGTCAAGACGTTGCTATCGACTAACAAAAAAGCTCTAGCCCAGATGGTACTAGAGATTAGTGGTTCTACTTCTTTAGAGAACAGTCGGGCAAATATTTTCGACCTTTACCTCATCCGTCGCTATTGATTTGAACTAACATTTAGAGTATCTTTCTTTAACTTGTTCCCTAGCCTGGATAACCACTTAAGAAGGTTGAATCAAAGAGCTTAAGCTTTTTACTTAACCTTCCATCTAAGTCTTTTGCACTCTAAATTGAATGAAAAATCAATTAAAAAGGCTTTTCTATAAATTTTTAGAGGACATCCTAAAAGTCCATTTTGTTATTTTGAGTGCAGTAGAACGTAACAAACAATCTCTCTTTGGAGTTGGTATACTCAGATGCTTCGCTTCGCTATTGCGACGCTCAGCATGACATCCTATCCCTTTGGGACAATCTGCTAGCTTTAACTTAATTTTTTCTTAGTAAAAAGCTTTTTCTGAAAAAAGACAATACAAGCCTACCCTCTAGAATTACTCAAGCGCACTCGCAGGTGTCTTCTCAAGCAATTCACAGCAGCTTAGCTGCTGGAAGAAACAGTATGATATTAAGCATCACTTATTTATCTATTCGACATCAAAGATAGCTTTACTACACATAAGATGTCAAGTATATTTACCAACTAATTTTTTGCCTCTATCAAATGATAAAAATTCAATCGGGTCAGTAGATTTTAAATCAATTCACCACTACGATCCCGCACCTGCAAGGCAAGGATTTGGAGTAGAGGAAGAATTTTTTCCCTTTCCAAGGCTAAAACTGATGGTCTGGAACCTCAGTCGCTCAATTGTGAATTGTTAATATCCTTCACAGGTCTGCATTCCAGCACTGATGGGATCGAAATCATCTGGAAAAATTGTTTTTTCATCGTACTTAGCTCTCTCCAAGCAAGCCCCTTTTAAACTCGCTCCTGTGAGGTTTGCACCAATCAGGTAAGCTCCTCTCAAGTTCGCTCTCCATAAGTCGCATTGAACCAAATTGACCTCTTTAAGGTAAGCTCGCTCTAGGTTGGCGATACAGAGTTTTGCTTTCCAAAGGTAAGCTCCGTTCAAATTGGCACCGCTCAGGTCGGTTTCTTCTAGGTTAGCTTGACCGAGATCGATCTTCCACATTTCAGCGCCGCTCAGGTTAGCTTCTCTGAGATTGGAGCGAGCTAGATTGGTTCTGTAGAGGCAACTTCCTTTTAGGTTAGCTCGGTAAAGATTAGCTCCCTCCAAATTAGCTTCCTCTAAATCGGCATCTATCAAGCAGACTTCTTTCAAATCGGCAGCATGGAGATTGATTCTTTTAAAATCTCTTTCTCCTGCCCAATATTGTCTTAGCAGTTGCTCGACATTAGTCATTTCTACATTTTTCACCATAAGCTCTCACTGGTTGAACCGGATCTCATCGCGCTACCAAAAGTTGGCAGTTGGTTTGAGAAAAACTTATCATTAATTGTGTCCCCAGGATCGATCCGGATTCACTTATATGTGAGATATGTGAGAGAGCGATCGCGTCAAGCGTCGAGAATTCTGGCTCGCCGGACAAAAAACAATTTTTCAGCCATTCAAATCAATTGTTTTTTTTTCAGGGCAAGAAGCCCGCAAGACTCGACAAAAATTTTAGAGAAAAAACTAATAAGCTACCCGCTCTTTTGTCAATTCCTCTCGACGAGAAGCCGACACCGAATTTCTCGCCATATTAGCCACCACTCCTAAAATTGGCGTGCCGGATATCCTTAACTCATCCAGGGCGTGTTCGAGCACTGGGCGTTTTAGCTTGCCCAATCCGGCAACGAGCAGAATGCCATTAGTATGGTTGGCTAGTAGATAGGGATCGGCAAATTCTGAAAGGGACGAGGCTTTGTAGATAACTAGATCGAAGGCGGCTTGCAGTCTCTCCATTAACTCCTGCATTTTTACAGAAGCGAGAAATCTGGTTGGATCGGCTGGAATCGATCCAGAGGTCAGAATGTAGAGGTTATCTTCAAGCGGCGATCGCTGGATGGCATGGTTGAAGTCGAGCGTTTCTGAAGACAGAATATCCGATACCCCTTGTTGGTTGGACAACATCAAGCGATCGTGCAGGCTGGGATAGCGCAGGTCGACATCTACCAATAAAACTCGCTGACCCATGCTTGCTGCCGTCTGAGCGAGATAGAGAGCAACGGTAGACTTTCCGTCTTCAGACGAAGCCGAACTGACGACAAGCGATTGGATGGGAGGATTGGATTTGAGCAGACGAATATTGGTGTAGAGAAAGCGGAAAGCTTCCAGAAAAGCAGGACTCACAGAAAAAGCTTGAGATTTTCCGTTTCTGTCGCTCGGCATCAGAACGCGAGCGGGTCTGTCGATCGGAGCGTAGCGCTCTTCAAGGGGAGACCATTTTTCTAAGACTCTTTCAAAAGGAATCACGCCCAGAATTGGTAGCTTGGCGACTTCCTTAACTTCTTGAGAAGTATAGAGTAGATTGCTCAGTTTGTCTGAGGCTAAAGCCGCTCCCAAACCCAATAGCAACCCTAAAATTACCCCCAACAATAAGTTTTTCCGGAGACTAATAGAGACTGGTACGAGCTCCTCTGGAGGAGGAGTCAATAACCGCCAAGGCAATTCCTTTTGAGCTGCATCGATTTTCAAGCCCTCGCGCTTAGACAGAAATTGATTTAGGTTTTCTGTGGCGATTTCCAGTTCTCGCTGAATGTCATTGTATTGACGCAGAACTAACGACAATTGCTTCACGTCCCGATTGAGACGATCTAGCGTCTGCGTTAAGAGTTTATTTCGGGTTTCTAGCTGCTGGATGCGATTAGAGGTCTCTCTGGCCACTCTAAGCCCTTCGCGACGAAGCAAGGGCAGTAAATTTTGCCGCTGCTGCTTGAGAGTCTTCATTTCTGCACTTTCTTCCAGCAGTAAGGCGGAGCTTTTAGCCATTTGACTGTCGATTTCGAGCAACTGGTTGAGTAAGTTCTGATAGCGAGTATTTTCAGCCAGCGCTGCCAGGGCAACCGAACTAGCTTCCTGTCGCGTCAATTCTTGTTGCATCGAAGTATAAAGCGCTTTGGCTTCATTGAGTTCGAGCTGAGTTTGCAACTGCTGTTGTTCGAAAGAGCCAATCAAAGTAGACAGTTGTTGACCTTTGATTTCTGGATCGATAATATTGTTCTGCTGCCGGATTTTTTGCAGTCGCTGTTGCTGAACGGCAACGCTCTCTTGCAATTGAGGCAGTTGTCCTTCAACAAAGTCGATTCCTCGTCGGATCCCAGTCTGACGAGTGTTGAGGCTATAGTCCAAATAAGCCTTAGAAACGGTATCTAAAACGGTTTTGACTTGTTTGGGATCTTTATTTTGGTAGGAGACTGTCAAAATTAGGGTTTTTTCTCCCTTGGTCGTAATGTTTACGTCGTTAAAAAGGGATTCGTAGGTAATCTTTGGATAAAGAGCTTGAAGCTGTTTGACAATGGGAGCCATCACTTCGGGACTCTTTAATATCTTGAGCTTGACTTCGTCTTCCTGGACAGTATCGATACCTTTATCGCTTATGGTATCGCGGTTAGCCGAAGAGATGACTTTAGACTCAATCGTCTCTGGCTCGATTAAAATCTCGAACTGACCCTGATAGATCGGATCGTCGGTAATAGCCTTGATTCCAGCTAAAGCTGCGACCCCGAGAGTGATACCAGCAATTAAAACTGCCTTACGACGGATAACGGCGATGATTTGCCCTAGATTTAATCCCCCTTCATCACTCTCGTTAAACCGAGCAGCACTGGCTAGCAGCCACGGGTGAGAATTGCGTTCAGAGTTCATGATCGTTCCTGTTTAATCAAAAAGATTAAATAAAGTAAATGGCAAAGTAAAGATCGAAAAGAATCTTCCTACAGGGTTTAATACTGCATCGAGCGTATCTGAAATGCCGGCCAGAGAAGAGCGACCAACTACGATCACGTCGTTGTTGTAGAGTACGGGATTATTTTCGTTGTTAAGCTTTTGGGCAAAATCGATAGAAATTTCTTGTCGAGACACCGTACCGTTTGGGTTAAGGCGGATTAGTTCTACCGTATCATTCTCTGCTCGATTGGTAAATCCTCCCGCAGCAAATATGGCTTGATTTAACGGGCTATTTGGGGGAACTTCTACGATTCCGGGTTTCTGGACTTCTCCAACTACGTTAACCTTGATCGTGTCTGGAGAAAAACTAGCCGCAGCTACTTGAGCGGCTTCTCCAGGATCTTGTGCTGTTGCGAGCGGTACGACAATCGTATCTCCTTCCTGTAATACTGCGTCTTGACTCGAATCTCCTTGTTGCAGGAGCTTCCAAAGATCGACTGTGATAGTCCGCTGCTCTCCTGTGCTTGTTAGGCGACGAACTTCGACCTGACGAACGTTGGCGAGGGGTTTGATCCCGCCAGCTACCTGAATGGCACGAGTTACGGTAGGAGCGACGCTTTCACCCCCACCCGTTCCCCCAGGTACGCCCGCTTGACCGGTTCTGGCACTGCCAGTCACCGTATAGGGACCCGGACGAAAAACTTCACCGATTACGGTAATGTTGAGAGGCTGAGTTTTATCGGGAGCAAAACTAGCAGAACGCAACTGAGAGGCTTGTGCTAGGTTTATCTCTTCCGATGTAGGAACGTAGACGATGTCTCCGTCTTGAAGGAGCAAATCTTGCCGAAAATCGGCAGCTTGCAAGAGCTGCATGAGGTCTACTTCGACGATTTGTTCGGAACCGGCATGGGTGCGCCGACGAATCTGAACCTTACGAATGTCAGCGAGGGGATTGATTCCACCAGCTGCTTTGAGTGCCTGCGTGACGGTTGGCAGTCCAGCGCCTTGCTGACCCGGCTGACCTTGGCCTTGAATGGTATGAGTACCTGGCTGCCGAACCTCGCCCAAAACGGCGATATTGATCGGGCGGTTTCTATCGACAGAAAAGCTAGCTGCTGCTAGCTGGGGAGCTTCTGCCAGGTTAATCTGGCTGGCAGTCGGGATAAAGATAGTATCGCCATCTCGCAGCGTTAAGTCATTACCGAGATTACCTGTCTGGATTACCTGCCACAGATCGACAGTAATCGTCTGCTGGGAACCCCGACCTTGGAGACGACTCACTCGAACGTTACGTAAGTCTGCGGCTTGAGTGATTCCTCCAGCAAGCTGCAATGCTTGGGCAATAGTGGGCAATTGCCCCCCCGTCCCTCCTTCGCGAGCTTCGCGCGACATGGTGTAGGAACCGGGACGGTTAACTTCTCCGGCAATCCCGATTCTCACCGGACGCGGTGTCAGCAAGTTAACGGTCACTTGGGGGTCTCGGAGAACCCTTGCACTTGCGTATTTAGCGGCAATAGCTTTGGCTGCTTGTTCTAAGGTCATTCCCCCAACTGGCACGCTGCCAATTCTGGGTAGGTTGAGCGAACCGTCGATCAAAACCTGATGCTCGCCGCTGTATTGGGGTAACTGAAAGACATCGACGCGAACGCGATCGCCTGCTCCTAAAATATAAGCCGTTTCGGAAGCACCTGCGCTGGTTTCGGCGGGAGTTAGCGCTACTTCGATAGATGACGATCGAGCTGTTGCGGCTTGAGGATCGATTGTTATGGCTACGGTTGATACAATTAAACCCGTAGTGAGTAGAATCATCCGTTTGAGCCGATCTAAAGCATTAGACATAGGCAGATTTTTATTTAATTTATAAGACAAGAATATTGTTTTTAACGAGTTAAGTAAAGCAATCAATCGATTTTTAAAGATAAAACCGTTAAAAGCAGGGATCGTTAGGATCGATAGGGCATTTTAATCTAGAGAATCTGCCCAACTTTTTTACTATTTCCTGACAAACTAATATCTAAAGTTGAGTAAAAGCTGCATAAATTACTCCTCTAGATAGGAACTGGAAAAGAACTTTATAGCTAATGGGAATTGGCTGACTCATAACAAGAGGTTGAGCGGTAATGAATACCCGTGTTTTTGAATTTGACGTAGCGACTGTAAAATCACAAGCGCAAGAACTTAAGCTGAGCCGCGTTCAAGGTCGCTATTTTAGCGAAGAGCTTGGCAATGGCGTCGTTTTAGAGATGGTAGCTATTCCTGCTGGAATCTACGCGATGGGTTCGCCGGACGATGAAATCGAAAGATACGACAACGAAAGACCTCAACATTGGGTTGCGATCGAACCATTTTTTATGAGCAAATACCCCATTACCCAAGCTCAGTGGCAGGCAGTCGCTACCTTAGATCCCGTTGAGCTACCCCTCATTCCTAATCCCTCCAAATTCAAAGGAGCCGATCGCCCGGTCGAGAAAGTCTCTTGGTACGAAGCCGTCGAGTTTTGCCGGCGACTGTCGGAACTTTATAGCAAAAATTATCGACTTCCTACTGAGGCTGAATGGGAATATGCCTGTCGAGCTGGAACGATAACCCCTTTCCATTTTGGGAAAAGACTGCCGCAGCATTTGGCTAACACTCATGGTTCGCAACTGAGAAGTAAAAAGGTTGAGGGAACCACGCCAGTAGGAGCCTTCGGAGTAGCTAACGCTTTCGGTTTGTATGACATGCACGGGAACGTCTACGAATGGTGTCTCGATCTCTGGCACGACGATTATGAAGGAGCGCCTGCTGATGGCAGTGCTTGGTTGATTGCCGAGGATCGGGAGGGATTGCGTGTCATTCGCGGTGGGTTTTGGCTGTCTCATCCTAAACATTGCTGTTCGGCTTATCGCGATTGTTGCGAACCCGATTCTAGGTCAAGCGTTGTTGGTCTTCGAGTGGTTTGCGAAGCACAAAGTCTTAGCATTTCCTCCCTCAGACCAACTGAGTGCTTGCCCGACGACTCATGTGGTAGCTAAATTCACTAACCGATGGATTGGGGATCTCTGGATTGATCGTGCGAGTCGTAGATTGCCAATCGCTTCTTTTAGCGGGAATTGCTGCTAGCGTACCATCTGCTTGCCTGGAAAGTCGCATCCAAATCGTGCCGTGTTCCTCGCAAAAGAACTCTTCTAACCAAGCATTGCGGTCTACATAGGCAGAATTTTGGGTTGCTAAAAAGCTGGCTTTTTTTCGGGTGATCCCCAGGTTTTTTTTAAGCTCTGATATGTCCTGGTAAAACAAATAGTATTTTTGACCCCCTAGACGCCATAGACGTTGTTGACAGCAAGGACAATAGAACTTTTGAATTTGGCTTCTTTTTTTTCTTTTGTTAGACATTTTTTCTAATGAATTAGGGTGAACATAACGTTGAAGCTAATTTGGCTAGGGAACTATTAGTGATTAATTATCTTCTTTTTCTATGCTATAAGCAATAGCCTTAAAGATGTATAAGATTTTTGTCAAGAATATACTAGCTTGTGTAAAGATTCTGTGAATTCTTTCTGGTTTTTATCTTAAGGTTAACTATTACTTGAAAGAATCATTGATATTAATTAAGTCAAACTTAAAACTCACAATAAATAAAGTGTTTTATAACACAAACGATTGTTAACTTACTGTAATTCTTTAAAAAATCTTTTTAGGAAAAAAGTTAACAAGATCGTTTACTAAGTAAATATACTCAGCAATCTATGAGGCAATCGAAGTTAGCTAGAAAGTAAGACCGCTAATTATCTAATTTGTCTATTCAAAAAAGCATAAAATAAGCTAATTAGAAAATCAATAAAGAGAAAATTGCTGTTTTTCTCTTATTTTAAGATATGCAATTTAAATTAAGTTATTTACATGGCAGCAAAATTCCTATGAAGCTATCGTAAATCGATGAGTTTCAAGGAGACAATCGAGCTGTTCTAAGGCTCGCTCCATACCTTTTTGGGCAGTTGGCGAAAAGCTCTCTCCCAGTTCAAAATTCGTTCCCGGTACGGCGATTAACCAAGCTGGCGGACAATGACCGAAGACAGTTCGGGCAAGCAACAGCACCCCGCGCGGATCGCTACTGTGGCTGCTTGGGGTGCCAGAGTCAAGCGGTTCTACCGAGCAAACTTTTACATCTTGTACATCTTGCATCTGTGAAGCCAGATAGGCATCGACAAAAATAACAAGTTCTGTCTCGGCAATATCAGCGGCAAGTTCGGGGGTTAATTGATGCCTCCAAAGCGATCGCACTCCGACTCGATTCTGCCGGGCAACAACTTTAGCGATTTCCTGTCCGACGCCATCATCGCTGCGCAAGTCATTTCCATAGCCAACGATTAGTACCTTAGATTGAGTATTGGCGAGATTGTTATTCATAATCTTTATCAGAATCTGAATTTATCCCCTAACACTCTTATACTTCAGAGGGCTTCGATCGATTTCCGGATTGATTGTATATTTATTGTTTATTTTCTTCTGGCGAACTTGGAGAGGGAGAGCTAGAGGAATTAGGGGTTCCCAGTACGTTTTCCTCATCAACCGATTTCGAGGTCTCAGAGGTGGAATGTTCTCGTTCTGACTCCGGTAACATTTCCTCGCGGTTCGCCCCAGCATCAACGATTTCCACTGTGGGTTCCGAGGAAATCTCTGTTAATTTTACTTTCTCGCTCGTTTTCGTTTGGGGACTTTCGGCTTCGGCTCGATGAGCTTCAATATGCGTTTCTTCGTCTCTATCGCGGGATCCTACTTCAATTTCTGCTTGGTTAGATGTCTCTGTTTCTGGCTCGGATGTAGCGATCGCGTCTGTAGATTCGACGACAGCCGCAGGTTCTAGAGTTTGGGGAATGCTTGCGTCCTCATCGGTTTTATTGCTGCTTTCTGTTTCGGCTTCCGACGAATCTAGGGCTGCCGTAATACTTTCTGGTTTGGCGGAAGGGATTTTGGGTTCGGGCTTTTGCTTGCCAAAACCGAATAGCTTTTTAAAAGAAAAGCTTTCTTTGCTTTGCGTTGCTGGTTTATCTTCAGGAGTCGTCGCGGCTTGAGTAATTTCCTCTTGTGCCGTCTCGCCTTCTGGGGGGATGGAAATTGCTTCCTCAACGACTGTTTCGCTAGTTGGTTCGGGTATGGGAGGTTCAGAAGGCTCTGAGGTGACGACTTCTGCTTGGGGTGGCGCTGGTTCCTCAGCTTCTACTTCTGGAGGAGTTTCAACAACTTCTAATGGTGTTTTAGCAGCTGGAGGGGCAACAGTTATAGGCGGGGGCGAAGGTTGTTTTTTCTTAAAGGCGCTGCTCACACGGTTTTGCAACCACGCTAATAAAGAAAAGCTTTCTATCTCGGCGATCGCTTCTGGATTAGCGATCGCCCATCTCAATTTTAGAGTTTGCCAGCCGAAGGTCAGGATGAGAGCCGTACCTGCCACTTGACCTAACAACAAGCCTCCTCGAAGTTGTTGGGCACCAAGCCAGAGGACTAGGGTATAGAATAAGCCAATACCGCTCCAGAGAAAGTCATCTTGGCGATGAAGCTTGGGGCGAAAGAAAGCGGTTAGGAAAAGGGCTAGGCTGCCAAGTCCGACGACGATCGCTAGGATGTATGCCAGCATGATGGGGTTGCTCCTTCGGTGTTCCTCCTATCCCATTGTGATGCAAGTTGTCCCTTATCGACAAAAGATTCTTTATCTCTACAGAAGCAATTTTGTCTTACTAGATATCTGCTGAGTTTCACAACCCAAGAGACTCGCGATCGCGAGAGCAATAACTTTAACTATAATACCGGATTCAAAAACAGCATGGTAAACTCCACCTGCTTTCCCTTTCTCTAGCGCCAGTTAAGTTAAGTATAGTAGCGATCGCTATTTTTCACTTCGCCACCAAGCGCGTACCAGTTTAATTTCTTCATAGCCGAAGCTTTCTCCTAAAACTTCTTTCAAACTTTTTAGAGAATCGGCTCCTTTTGTTTGTATGGCTTGGATAATTAATTCTTGCTTGGCTGGAACCACGAAATCATTAATATCTATCGGCTGATTCGTTTCTATCAGTTCGCACAAGTGAGTATAAATAGTCGAGATGGTAAAACCTCGTCTCTGGGCGATTTCTTCTACAGACAAGCCCTGCTGATAAAGTTGTAGAGTCATTTTTTGACTATTTGAAGGCAGAGAAACGGGTAGTTTTTGTTCCTGATAAAAGGCACGAATTTCAGAAACAAACTGCTCTCCATACCGTTCGAGTTTGTGAGCGCCAACACCAGAAATTTTAGCAAATTCTTGTAAAGTTTTTGGTTGCATTTGCGCCATTAATTTGAGGCTATAATCGGAAAAAATAACGTAAGGGGGAAGAGAATGAAGATCGGCTATTTGTTTGCGCAATTGCTTTAATCTTTCCAAAAGAATTTCAACTTCTGCTGCTCTGGGATTATAACTTTCTAAAACTTTAGAATTGGAAGGTGCAGTAACAGCTATTTGCACCGAGCGCATCTTTCGTAGGATTTCCCAACTTCGTTTATTTAATTTCAAAACGGGATAGCCGTCGGTCGTTTCATCGACTAATCCTTGATGAATTAAAGATCGTCCTAACATTTTCCATTCTTCCACCGTTTTACCTTTGCCAATACCATAGGTAGATAAAAGGTGATGTCCGTATTCTTCAATTTTTCTTTTGCTCGATCCTCGCAATACATCAATAATATGCATCATGCCGAATCTTTCTTGAGTGCGTGCCACGCAAGAAAGAAATTTTTGCGCTTCAATCGTCCAATCTTCTATAGGTTTCGGATTTCGACAATTATCGCAGCTAGCACAATTTCCCGGAAATCTTTCGCCAAAATAGCGTAAAATAATTGTGCGGCGACATTCAGTTCCTTCTGCATAATTAATGACTTGACGTAATTGTTGGCGAGCAATTCTTTGCTCTTGAGGATCGCTTTTTTGGTCGATAATATATTCAATTCGTTTGAAATCGCCTAGACTCAAAAATAGCGTGCAATTAGCGGGTTCTCCATCTCTTCCTGCTCGTCCCGATTCTTGATAATAACTCTCTAGATTGCGGGGTAAATCGTAGTGAATGACAAAGCGAACGTCGGGTTTATCGATTCCCATGCCAAAGGCAATAGTTGCGACGATAACTTTTACGTCATCTCGGATAAATCGAGTTTGATTTAAGGTTCTCGCTTCATCGGTTATTCCGGCATGGTAGGGAACGGTTGATATGCCATCTTTTTGCAAGCGAAACGCAATTTCATCGACGTTGCGACGACTGAGACAATAGACGATTCCCGACCCTTGTTGCGTGCGAATAAGTTTTAATAATTGATTATAGCTACGGCGTTCTTTGGGTTGGACTTCGTAATAAATATTGGGACGATTAAAACTAGCCAGATGAATTCCGGGCTGCCGCAGTCCTAATTGTTGAATAATATCTTCTTGTACTCGTTTGGTTGCGGTTGCGGTCAAGGCAAACATCGGAACGTGAGGATATCTTTGGCGCAGTTGAATCAATTGTCGATACTCTGGGCGAAAATCGTGTCCCCATTCCGAAACGCAATGGGCTTCATCGATCGCAAAAGCAGTAATACTAATTTTTGTGGCTGCCAAGTCGAGAAAGTTACGAAATCTTTCGCTCAATAGTCTTTCCGGTGCAACGTAGAGTAATTTAATCTTACCGTCGAGAATGGCAGTTTCTCGCGATCGCACTTCTGGAAACGTAAGACTGCTATTGAGAAACGTTGCCCCAATGCCGTTGTCCTGTAAGGCATCTACCCGATCTTGCATCAGCGCAATCAGAGGCGACACGACTACGGTGAGTCCGGGTTTCAGTAAGGCAGGCAATTGAAAACAAAGCGATTTTCCACCACCTGTGGGCATAATGACCAGCAAATCGCGATTTTGTAGCGCTTCTTCAACGATTTTTCGCTGCCCCGGACGAAAATGTTCGTAACCGAAAAAATGCTTCAAGGCGGCTTCTAGGGAAGGAAACTGTGACATGAAAGAGGTTTGAGGCGCTGACAACGAAATTATTGTAAAACTCTAAATGAGTGAATTGGCAACGGCGATCGCCCAGAAATACCAAAAACATCTGTATGAGGTGGCACAGTTAGCTTCACACAAATCCAATTGAGCAGTAAGGATGAAGTTCCTAATATGGACGCAGAGTGCTATTGTGACAACCTCATAACGAGTCATTAGCGTCGGTAACAAAAAAACTGTTAACAGACAAAGCCAACGCAGTTCTGGTTACCTAAAAGCGAGAGAACATCGGAACTGTTAAAGCAAGGGAAGTAAAGAAGGCGATATAATAAATGGGGAAAATTATATCTACATAGAGATTTCTTCTTTTCCTTAGAATAGAATAGAATTGAACTTGTTGGATCTCCTCAAAACAATTCGAGAAATTATTGCCCGTTGGTGGTCGGAGTTTACGCTTCAAACCAAGTTAATGGCGGCTGCAACATTAGTTGTATCCTTGCTCATGAGCGGTCTGACTTTTTGGGCAGTCAATACCATTCAGCAAGATGCCCGCCTAAACGATACCCGCTTCGGTCGAGATTTGGGACTCCTGCTAGCTGCTAATGTTGTTCCTTCGATCGCTGAAGACAATTTGACAGAAGTAGCACGCTTCTCCAGTCGTTTTTATCAGAGTACTTCCAGCGTGCGCTACATGATTTACGCCGACCGGGAAGGCAAGATTTTTTTTGGCATTCCCTACTCGGAAGCTGAAGTAAAAAACTCGCTGACTATCGAACGTCGCATACAGCTACCAGAAGATTACGCTGACAGTACCGAACTGCCAATGGTGCGCCAGCATATTACGCCAGATGGAGAAGTGACTGACGTATTCGTCCCCCTCAGACACGAAGGGAAATATCTAGGCGTGCTGGCGATCGGCATAAATCCCAATCCGACAGTTGTTGCTTCCTCTAACATAACCAGAGATGTTACAATCGCCGTTTTTATTTCCATTTGGGCAATGGTTATCTTAGGGGCTGTTTTTAACGCCCTCGCCATTACCAAACCCATTAAAGAGTTATTGGTAGGCGTGAAAAATATCGCAGCTGGAAACTTTAAACAGAGAATCGATCTGCCCTTTGGCGGCGAACTGGGCGAGTTAATTTTCAGCTTCAACGAGATGGCAGAACGGCTAGAACGCTATGAAGAGCAAAATATCGAAGAACTCACGGCGGAGAAAGCCAAGTTAGAAACGCTAGTGTCCACCATTGCCGATGGCGCGATTTTGCTCGATCCCAACTTGCAATTACTATTAGTCAATCCCACAGCAAGGCGAATGTTGGGTTGGGAAGGGCGAGACGCGATCGGGGCTAACGTTCTCGACCTTTTTCCCTCAGAGTTGAAGGAACAACTGAGCGAACCACTCCACCAACTCGCTTCCGGTCACGTCCTTAAATCGGAAAATGCCGAGTTAGCAAATGACCTGCCGCCAGCCGAAAATTTCGATCGCCTGTCTCTAGGTGATAGCAGCACCTCTCCAGAAGAATTTCGCTTGACTATAGCGCAACCTACTCGACGGACTGTTCGCATCTTCTTAACGCAAGTTCTCGATCGCCATAGCGAGGCGATTAAAGGAATTGCCATGACATTACAGGATGTAACTCGCGAGGCGCAATTAAATGAAGCCAAAAGTCAATTCATCAGCAATGTCTCTCACGAATTGAGAACGCCTCTGTTTAATATCAAATCATTTATTGAAACCCTTTGCGAATTTGGAAACGATTTAACGGAAAACGAACGTCGAGAGTTTTTAGAAACAGCTAATCACGAAACCGATCGCCTGACTCGATTGGTCAATGACGTACTCGATTTATCTCGTCTAGAATCTTCAAAAACCTATCATCTCGATGCTGTCGATATCGCTCAAATCATCGAACAAACGCTGCGAACCTATCAACTCAATGCCAAGGATAAAGGACTAGAAATCATCCAAGAGGTCGAGCCAAATTTACCACCTGTTTTGGGTCATTACGATTTATTACTGCAAGTAATAACCAACTTAGTTGGCAATTCTCTCAAGTTTACGGAAGCGGGGGGCAAGATTAGCATTCGTGCCTACAAGTTCGATCGCGCAGATCGCAAGTCTCAAGTCAGAGTAGAAGTATCGGATACAGGGATTGGGATCGACCCCGAAGATCGAGAAGCGATTTTTGAACGTTTCTTCCGCGTTGAAAATCGGGTTCATACCCTAGAGGGAACGGGACTTGGACTGTCAATCGTTAAAAATATTATCGAGAAGCACCATAGCAAAGTGCATTTAATTAGCGAGGTGGGAGTAGGAACGACTTTCTGGTTCGATTTATGCATCTATCAAGAACCCGAACAAGCATAGTTTTGAGCTAAATCGGGATGACTGGAGACTGGATATTAGTATTCGCCTTCATAAATCCATTCCAAGTGCAAGTATTCTTTCAGTAAAGAGAGCAACTGCTGTTGGTCTATAGGTTTTGACAAGAAAGCATTACAGCCAGCACGCAAACAAGTTTCCTCCATCATTTCGATTAGACTGGCTGAAATCGCGATAATTGGCACGTCTTTAATTTCAGGAATTTCTCGAATTTCTCTCGTCATCGTCAAGCCAGTCTTAACGCTCATCATGATATCGGTCAAGATGAGATTGGGTTTAAGTTGACGGGCAATGGTCAATCCTTGCTCGCCATTTTTTGCCATCATTACCTCAAACCCCAAGGGTTTGAGCAAACTGAGCAGAAGCGAACGATTTTCTTGTCGGTCGCCTACCACAAGAATTCTGCGCGGTTTTCCTTGATAACCTTTAATCCGTCCCTTCGGTTGGGTTTCCAAAGCTATCTCGACGACGGGTAAGGCGAGATCGAACCAAAAAGTCGAACCTTGCTGTAGTTGGCTTGATACTTGTAGTTGGCTGCCCATCAATTCCAACAGTTGTTTGCTAATTGCTAAGCCCAAACCCGTACCGCCTCTCTTGCGATCGCGATCGCCAACTTGTTCAAAGGGTTGAAAAATTGTCTCTAAATGCGATGGGCTAATTCCCACTCCCGTATCGACGACTTCAAAGCGAATTTGTTTATGAGGGATGAAATTCGATCTATAGTTCGTGCCGATTTCGCTAACTTTGAGGAGTATTTGTCCTTTGTCGGTAAACTTGACGGCATTGCCGAGCAAATTAATTAATACCTGTCTGAGTCGCTTTTCATCGGCTCTTACGCCAGTGGGGATGTCGCCCGTCATCTGGCACTGAAACAGCAGTTTCTTTTCTTGCGCCCGCATCTCAAAGATGCCACAGATTTCTTCTAAAAAACTAGGAAGATGAAAATCAGTAGGTTCGAGTTCGAGCTTGCTAGCTTCTGCCTTAGAAAAATCTAGAATGTCGCTAATTAGCGTTAATAAATAGGTTCCGCTGCGCTGAATAATTTTGGCTCTTTTGGCTTGTTGGGGAGATAGAGCGCGATCGTTCATCAAGATATTGGCATAACCAATGACGCTATTGAGAGGAGTGCGCAGTTCGTGGCTTATATTTGCCAAAAACTCACCTTTGGCGCGATTAGCTACTTCTGCGGCTTGTTTGGCGGTAGCGCTTTCTGAAGCTGCTTTCATCGCTGCTTGCACGGCTTTTTTGAATTGAGCGGTTCTCTGTTCGACGCGGGTTTCTAGTTCTGCGTTGGTCTTTTGAAGCGCGACAAAAGAGTCTCGAAGTTGCTTAGCCATTTGGTTGAAAGAGCGAGCCAGAATTCTCAGTTCGCTTACCCCTTCGACCTTAACTTGTCGATCTAGTTGACCGCTCGCAATGGCTTGGGATGCTTGGCTCAATCGCAGAAGCGGTCGGCTAATCCAACGAGACGTATAGATCCCCAAGACAGTTGCTATTGCTAGAGCACCCAAGCATAACAAAATCGTAGTTCGAGTATTAGCATTAATTTGTGCCATGAAATCCGATTCTGGCACCGCGATCGCTACTAACCAGTCTAGACCTAACTCATCTCGCCAAGGGGTGACTCGGACAAACTGGCGTTTGCCATCGAGCATAAACTCAAGCTGTTGACTATTTTGAATTTCATTAAAGCTGCCGAAATGTTTTCTTAAATAGTCGGCTGTGGCTCGAATTAAAGGATCTTTACTTTCTAGAACATTCAGTCTTTGTGCCTTACCGTTCACCATTTTGTAAGGTTTTTCAGGACTCGAACTGGCTAACACTAGCCCGTTGCGCTCTAAGATAAAGATTTTGGCTGACGGAGTGACTGCTAAATTGCGCAAGAAATCGCCAATCCCTGTAAGCCGGAAATCAACGCTCAAGACCCCTTTTAGTTTTTTAGCGTAGTCGTAAATCGGATAGCTAACCGAGATCGACAAAATATCTGGAACGTCACTCCAGGGAAAAACTTGACTCCATATCGGTTTGCCTGCCCGAACCGTGTCCGTATACCAAGATTCTGTTAAAGGTTTGTAATCAGAGGTAAAGACTACTTCGGTGCGATTTCCTTGACTATCGGTTGCGTAGGTATAGTTTTTCCATTTGGTA
The DNA here is from genome assembly GCF_000317025.1 of Pleurocapsa sp. PCC 7327. Lineage (NCBI taxonomy): Bacteria > Bacillati > Cyanobacteriota > Cyanophyceae > Pleurocapsales > Pleurocapsaceae > Pleurocapsa > Pleurocapsa sp. PCC 7327. Next base: position 1,501,653 of record NC_019689.1, read on the forward strand.
TCGGCGGAAACTTCATCGATGGTAACACCCTTACCTTCCATCCAGCGTCCCGCGCCTGTATATTCGCCCGTCGTCAGTACGTAACTGATGTAACCCACATCTTCAAATGCTTGCATTTGTTTCCAAAAGTAATGCCCGGTTTTTTTGATGTCTCCTAGATTGAGCAGACCCAACCTTACGGCATCCACATTGATTTGATTGATTGCTCGCGGGGTTTTTAAATAACTATCGAGGTGCTGGTCGATCCGCGAGCTAATTTCTCTCTGTAGCTGACTAGCAAGGTCATTGACAGCCTTTTGTCCGTTTTGTAGGGATAGATATCCTGTCAATCCTACAGCGGCGAAGATTTGTAAAACAAAGGGCACTAGAAGCAAAAGACGTAACGGGATTTTTTCAAGACTTTTGGCAATCTGCTTGCTCATTGCGGGCAATGTTCAAAATGGCGGAAAAACTTGGAGAAGTAAAAAATTAAATAGATGTTTTTTTCAGTTATCTAATATCCTTCCAATTGTTCTTTGTTTTTAAGCAAATTTAATTTGCAAATAGCAAAGATGGGTTAATAGTTTTGGAAGAGATCGTAGAATTCTTAGAGTTTATCAATTATATTCTCACGATCGCGGACTTCGATTGAGTTAAAGATTACAAAAAATGACTTTTTTGCTTATCTAGTTGCAGTGTTGCGATCGCTTTTGCTTGCAAGCTTATAAGATCGTTGCCTTAAATTTGCGAACGTCGAAGAAACTCCGCCGTTCCACGACGGAGCTTTCTTCAACTTGTCAATTTTTATTGTTTAAGATAACGGGAAAAGTTTTTGTACTTTAAAACGGTGGAGCGGCACCTAACAGCCCTAGCACTCCCAACAGCATACCAATGCGCTCCCAGAAGACAAATCTTTCGTAAGTTCGCTCGCTAGGTTGCTGTTGATAGGGAAACAATGTGGTTCCAAAGATCAGCAGCATAACTGAGGAGAATGCTGCAAATAATAGAGGATGCGCCATCGGTAGACCGATGAGAGCGACCGGAATTGATGCACTCAACACGCCAATCAAACCCCAAGCGATTGAGAAAGCCGTTTGCTCTCCCCACCGATTGGCAACTGTAATAATCCCATAATCGCGATCGCCTTTTGCATCGTGTACGTCCCAAATAAGTTCCCTAGCCAAGGCATAGCAGAAGAGAAACCCTAATGGGTAAGACATCGCGAACGGCTTTCCAGCTACCAAACTGCCCAGCAAAATTAGAAAGGCAATGATGGTTGCAACGAGTACATTGCCAAGAATACCGCTGTAGGTCAGCAAATGAGAGTAATTCCAAAGTAAAATGATACTGACAGCGACCAGGATAAAGGAATAAAGCCCCAAAGGAATAGCAGCTATCAGAGCGCAAGTAAATAGAACAACAGCAGCCCACCATGCTTGCTCGATTGAAAGGCGACCGGATGGAAGCGGTCTGTTAGGATGATTGATTCGATCTTTATTTAGATCCCAATAGTCGTTAATCGCGCAGGCGGCAGCAGTCATACAGAATAAAACACCTGCCGTTAGTAGGTATAGCTGGAGTGGAAGCGCTGAATTTAGGGCATAAGTCGTGGCACAGCCTGCTAGGGCAGCAACGACACTGACTGGGAGCCGGAAAAGTTCGGCAAACGCACAAAATTGACTTGTCCCGCTAATAGAATCGGAAGACGAAGGAGTATTCAGCATAATTTACCTTCTCAAATAACTATGAGGCAGAAGCCTTAGAGCGGGATTTTGAGGGAAATTTCACGCTTGCAGTTCTAGTCGCTACGGTTACGGTTGATGCTAAGTAGGCACAATATTATTATGAGTGAAGCTATCTAAAATCTCGCTCGCTGGACGAGTGGTGAGTGCATCGACCACGAATGAGAATTTAACGACTGAATCGAACGATAGCCGCTAGCCTTTTAAAAAGGCTATCTCGCGTTTCGCGTAGAAGCAACTCAACCTATATTCATTGTAGCGATCCTAGATAAACTATTGATTAGATTCTATATTTCTGATTCCCATTTCTCGCAATCCTTGGCGGAGTCTTGCTGCTTCTTGAGGATTTTGAGATTCGTGAAGGGAAATTGCTTTTTTAAAAGCTTCCATACTTTCCGAGAAATTACCAACTTTTAGAAGAGCGATCCCTAAATTTTGATAGGCAAAGGCATAATTTGGATTGAGTTTAATCGCGCTTTGATATGCTGCGATCGCTTCTGGAAACTGCCCCATTGCTTTGAGAGTCGTGCCGAGATTATAATAACCCAATGCAAAGTTAGGATCGATTTTAACAACAATTTCGTAGGCTTTTTGGGCGTTTTGTAAATCTCCGACTTCTTTCAATAAACTGCCAAAATTATTGTAAGCACCTATTTTTAGTATTGGTAAAATCGGCTGCTCTATTGCTTTTTGATAATGCTTGGCTGCTTGCTTTAGTTGTTTTTTTTGGCGGGCGTAAGCATTGCCGAGATGATAATGTAATTCAAATAAAATATGTGCGTCTGCTTGGTTTGATTTTAATCCTTGTTTGAGTAATTTAATGCCTTCTTTTTCTTTTCCAATTTGTAAATAAAGTCCGCCTAATTTATTACAAATATAGGGATCGTTGGGATAGACGGCAAAAAATTCTTCCATTAACTTTCTAGCTCGATTATATTTATCCAAAGACGCGATCGCCTCTGGCGTATAACCATAATGAACGATCGCAACTGAGGTTAAATCGATAACTTTCCAGTGAGGTTCTTTTTTGAGTAATTGAGCAACGCTATCGTCAACGATTGAATGATAGGGACGAGTAAATTTAACTTCTGGATGATTGCGAAATAGGCGCGAAACCAAAGAATAAGGAGATTGAGCGGCACCGACTTCTTGACGAATTAAATTAATAACGATAGCATCTCGATCTTCCATCGCTTGTCGCATTTGAGGCACGATTTTAGAAGAGAGTACTTCATCTGCATCTAATACTAAAACCCATTCTCCCCGAACATGTTTTAGGGCTTCATTTCGCGCTGCAGAGAAGTTATTTTGCCAGTTATAATGCAAAACTTTTGCACCAAATTCTTTGGCAATTTCTACCGTTTTATCAGTAGACCCCGTATCCATGACTATTATCTCATCAACGACATTTTTGATGCTTTCTAAGCATTTCGGCAAAGAAGCTTCTTCGTTGTTGACAATGGCGCAGAAGCTAAGTTTAGTCATGGTTATTGCTCGGTTTTTCTTGGGGATTACTCATTCACTATCTTGTTAAATTTTGCGAGCGGGATAATCTATTAGATAGATCTCCCGATCGCATCGCCAGTTAACTATAGATCTTTAACTACGTTAGCTGCAAATAACTCTTCTAAGCGGCTATCCCATTTCTTTTGATTTTTGGTTGCATCTTGGATATAGGGCGATATAGCAATCAATTTCAAGAAAAGATCGTTAAAAAACGATAAAGGAAAGCGCATCGGTCTGACAATATCTATGAATAAAACGACGCGAACGTCATCGGTTTCGTTCCAAGCTTCATGTTGAAAAGAATCATCGAATAACATACATTCTCCCTCTTCCCAGTGGCGAATTTCGTCGCCAACACGAAGGCGGCATTTTTCTTTAGGTTCGGGAATTTTTAGACCGAGGAGACAGCGAATCAAACCTTTATAAGGACCTCGATGTTCCGGGATATGTTTTCCCGGTAATAAAATAGAAAAGAAGGCAGTTTTCATGCCAGGAATTTGTTCGAGAATACGGGTAGTTTCCGGACAGCGAGCGCAATTTTTTTCAGCTTTAAAACCGTATCCATAAAGGAAATAAGTTTTCCAGAGATTATCTTTACTCGTTCTGTAGGCTTGGTCTGGAGAAATATCTTGGAAATTTGGTAATTGCTCGCTATACTTTAAGATTTCATCGAGTTCTTGGCGAATAATTTTCCAGTTAGCTTCCAATAGCGGCACCCAATCAAAGTGTTCTCTCTTAAAGAAAGGCGTATCGCCAATTAGAGAGTAGCGAGGAATAAGCTTTTCAAGCTGCCAAAGTATCTTTACGCCAATCCCATAGATGACAAGATTACGCCATGTCATCTTAAGGTTTTCTAAAGAGAATTTCTTGCTCGATTGAATTTGATTTGAGTTTAAATCACTCCTCATGTCCGTGAAAATCCCCACTAAATCTCAGTAATTGTACGGTATTTGAGTCAATCAAAATCTATCTTATCTAATAAATAATAAAATGTGCGATCGACAAACTGACCACATCTAGCGTTTAGGAGACGATCGAGATGTTAAGATAATAGCCTAATCCCAAGTGCTTCTGTCTCTGAGAAACCTGTTTAAGGAATAATGCGTCTATCAAGAAAATAGAGAGAAAAATCCTTAAAGTGGGAATACTAAACATAGCGGAGATACCTCGTTCTGCTCTCACAACCTGCTGTGTTACCTATTTAAATGAATTTTAAATGAAAAACAAACTTACTCTTATTGTTGTTACTTTTCTGGTCATTGGAATTAGCGTAATTTTTATTTCTAAAACGATGCACCTCGAGCAAGGTGCTTATTTTAATGCGATCGCGAAGTTTCAATTGACTTACTGCTTAGCTGCCTTTGCTGCCGCACTTTTCCAAACGATTTTTCAGATTAATCGTCTGTGGGTTCTGTTCCCAAAAGAAGCTAGATTGAAGTGGACGCATACTGCCCGCGCGTTTACCTACGGACAGTTTCTCAATACCTTCGGACCAAATGGTGCGGGAGACGTTTTGAAAGTCGTTCTGACCAGAAAACATGAAGATAAAAAAGGTCGCCAAGTCGAAGCCTCGGAATCGAGCGCGATCGTGTTTGTGGTAGACAAACTGGCAGATGTAGGTTCGATTATTTTACTGGCTCTTATAGCCTTGTCGCAAGCCCCGATCGCGCTTCCCGAAATTAAGTGGAACGAACATGTTAGATTAGTTTTATTGGGCGCGATAATTTTATCGATCGTTTTCTATACCCTCTTTTTTGGATTTCGCAAGCGATCGGGCGCGATCGCGCAATGGATTGAGGGGTTCAAAGTAGGACTGCAAGCCTTGCGAGAACCCAAGCGGTTTTCTAGTGCGCTTCTGATGGGCGCTGGCAATTCTCTAAGCAAAGTCATTGCCTTGCATATTCTGTGCGTTGCTCTGGGATTTTCTTTGTCCTATCCCGAACTGGTATTTTCCATCCTTATCCTAAATTTGGGAATTTCAGTACCCATCTCGCCGGGAAATTTGGGGGTATACGAAGCCTCGCTTGCCTTTGCCCTAAGCAAATTTGGAGCGCCAATGGCTGAGAGTTTAGCAATCGCCACCGTTCACCACGCTTGCCAAATGATAGAAATTGCGGTTTTGGCATTATTATTCTGGCTGCACGAAAGATGGCAAGATTGGCAAAGAGAATCTAAAGTCCAACCAGTGACCCAGATAAGTAAATAAGCATCTTTGAAAGGCGCGATCGCGTAGCGAGAGTCTCGGTTAATTTGGCAGAAAATGACATAATTTGCCATACTAGAGGAAATAAGTTGAGGGGAGCATCCAGTTTTGGAAGATTTACCATTTATGGGAAAATGTAAAGGGAAATAATCCTGTGCGATCGCTGACAATGAACCAAGAGAAACAAGAACGGATCAAAGCCTGCTTACAAGAATTGTCAACACTGCTGTATGAAGAAGCAGACAAAAGTAAGCTGACAGACCTTGAAGGCATAGAAAAAACAGTTCGCAGTCAAGTATTAGAACTAGTCAGCCCAGAAATAGCCCTTTTTTATCGAACAAAAAACTGGAACAAAAGTAGGTAAAACTAGGAAAATAAAAAGCCTAGTAGGGGAACTGAAATTAAAAGCCAAACAGCTTATTAGACTAGGTTTAAAGCCAAGAACTCGCCTAAGTCCATTACTTCAAAAGTGCTGTTTGAGGTTATCAGCTAACGAATCATACCAAAAAGCAGAAATCGAGATTGAGGCATTGACAGGAGTAAAAGTTGGTCATTCAACACAACAACAACTAGTGCTGTCACAAGATTTTCAACTACCACTTGCTAAACAATCAGTTTCAGAAGTCAGCGTAGATGGAGGAAAAGTCCGACTCAGGGGTAAACCGAAAGCAGGCTGCCACTGGCGAGACTATAAAACCGTTCGTCTGCAAGGGATTTACTATGGTGCATTTTTTGATGACAACCAATCATTAATTGATTATGTCAATAGCCAACAGTTGTTAGACCCTCTTGTTTGCTTGGGAGATGGACATGATGGTGTCTGGAATCTGGTGAGAGAATTTGGACAAGACCAGTTTTCTCGCTGTGAAATTTTGGATTGGTATCACCTGAAGGAAAATCTTTATAAAGTTGGTGGTTCTTTAAAGCGACTCAAAGCTGCGGAAACTCTGTTGTGGCAAGGTCAGGTAGAAGCGGCCAAGACCCTATTTAATCATTGCCGAGGTAAACAAGCTAAAAATTTCATCGCTTATCTGGAAAAACATCTCCCTCGCATTGTCAATTACAGCTATTATCAGGCTGAACAATTATGTTCTATCGGTTCAGGGGCAGTTGAATCTGCAATTAAACAAATTGGTTTAAGGATCAAAATTTCTGGCGCACAGTGGAATGTTGAAAGTGTCAATCACATCCTCTCTGTTCGTTGTGCTTATCTTAATGGTTTACTTGCTGTCTGATTGGGTGTTTCTTCCAAAAGTGGATGCTCCCAAGTTGAGGAAGTAACGCTTGTAAAAAGCATGAACATTTCCCTACCTGATTCCATGTAAGCTTATGTTGAACAACAGGTAGCCAATGGCGGTTACAGCAGCGTCAGCGAGTATTTTCGGGAATTGGTGCGTCTCGACCAAAAGCGTAAAGTGAATGAACCTCTCGAAGCGATGCTTTTGGAAGGTTTGAACTCTGGCGTAGCAACTCAGATGAGCGATCGAGATTGGGAAGACATCCGTCAAGCAGTAAGGGAGAAAGTTGCTAAGCGAACCAAGAGTAATGGCTAAGGCAACTAAACGACCGCAAGTCATTCGCGATCTGATTGAACGGCGAAGTTGTGCGGCGGCAGATCACCTTAAACTCTCACCGACAACCTCTGTTCCGTCCGCACCAACGCATTGTTAGGTGGCTGTTACTTCTACAAACTGCACAGCCAACGAGAAATAGATGCAACTTGGTTCTCCTCATTTAGGTTTGCAGCATTACTGAGCATCCCACTTTGTAGTTGCTCCCAAATTTCGCCAGCCATCCTTCTCTCGATCGCTGCCCCTACAAAAAAGGTAAGTGGTGAATGACCAGCATCTGCAAAGGCTTGTCGTATACGGTTCAGCGCCGCTTGTGCCGTTTTCCAATGCTCGTCAGCACCGGCTGGATCAATTCCGCCCTTCAACTCTCCCAAGGCAATTGTGTAAGGCTCAACTTCAACAGGTTCTATCTTGCTGGATTTATTCGCGGGCAGTGCTTCTGGCGCAAGATTGAACAAACAGAGATCTACATTACTTTTAACCAACGGAATATTTAGGTTATAGATAAGTGTACGCCTGCCAAGATCACTCTCCCAACTGAGTCCGCGTAAAGATAACTCAATTTCTGCATCGTCATTTGTCATCGCTATCCACTTTTTTGTCTTTGAATGCTGCCAATGGTAACTTTGACCTGCAATGGTCAGGGTTGAAAGAATAGCACGAGTCAGTTTCCTTTGGGCGAGCGCTCCACCGACATTACGCATTGAACCACCGAGCGTATCGCCACGAGTCAATAGAAATCTAAAGACTAATTCCTCTACAAAATTTGCACCTGCTGGTTCAAGAAAGTTCTTAATTAGACCGTTAATCGCATCAATTTTATCCTCTGCGGTCAAATGAGCAAGAGATTTGTCCGATAATCCTGCCGCAGTCAACAGTCCCATCTCGATACCCTGAACGTTTAGCAAATCAGCAGGATTTCTAACTTGATTTGCTGCTGCTTGAAGTGCCCTTGCCTCTGCAACATAAGGGGTAGCCCGTCGATTCTTCTCAAGTGCAAGTGCCACAAAGCCCGCACGAGTCGCTTCATAGGTTGTTACAAGATCATCACTAGACTGAAGATGGTTAAGATAAGCAGTCATAGGATCAGGTTACTGTTTTCTCCATACATAAACACATTTTCTCAAGGGATCACGCCCATGATTTCCCATTTGCTGACTACTGTTACCCTTATCACCAGGCAAAACGAGAATATTTTCAACGATAAAACCTAGTTTCTCTGCAAAGTCAGAGAGGATCATATCCACTGAAATACTTACGCCGGAGTAACGCACATTGTCATTGACCATAAATAACAGTGCCCCAGGTTTGAGTACGCGAGAACATTCTTGTATGACACAAGCCATTTCATAAAAGTAACCTCTCACCATCCTGGGTATTCCGTTATTATTTAATACACCCTGGAGTTTCTGATTATCTAAATAGTCTAGGATGGCTTGCAATAAAGGTTGTGAATTCGCAGTCTCTAAAGCCAAGTTCCAATTTGGATTGATAGCCAATAGATCTTTCGAGCGATTTTCAACTGTGCAACTTAACATCTCCTGTCGGAGATCGATTAGTCCCTTTTCAGAAACATCTAACAATGCAAGCTCTAAGGCATAAGTACGAGTGTAGTCATATCGATTGCAATAGGGTGGAGACGTGATAACAGCGTCATAAATTGCATCAGGTAAAGTCGGCAGCAATTTTAGGCAAGATCCTTTAAGAAGTTTGATTTCACCTTGTGGTCTCCTAACTGAAAAAAGTTCTACCTGATGTGTAGGGGGTTCCAGATCATCAATAATTTCTTGGATTTTATTGGTAATAGCATAATCAAAATTTAGGATTTCACCTTTATTGAAAGGCTTTTTCCCCTGTCCACGACCGGAGCGATAATCCCAACGAAGATATTGTCCATCTTTGCGAGTGTAGCTTATAGACTCTAAAACACATAGTAGAGCAAAGAGCAAAACCTCTCGAACTCTTTCGCTCTCCTGATAACAAGCTCCGAGGTACTGCTCAATTGCTCTTTTATTTTCTGTAGAATAAGCTCCTTTTGTAATCCTAAATTCTGGTAAACAGAACTCTTTATCAGCCTGTTTCCATATTTGCGAACTCAACCAAGTTTTAAGACGTACAAGATCATCGAATGTAAATCCTGTATCAAGGGCTTTCTTCGTCTCAATAATTTGTTGACCAATTGGTAACAATTCAATGCCATCAGCATTAAGTCCCAAATCACTAGCGGCAAACAAAGCCGTTCCGCTACCTGCGAAGGGATCTAGAATCTTGCCCTGATTAAACCCGTATCTTTGAAATAAAAACTCAACAAGAGAAGCGGAGAAGGCTTCTTTGTACTTGTACCATCGATATATAGGTCTTGTTTTGTTAGCTTGAAAACTTACTAAAAGCCTAGTAAGTGCAGGCTGAACTAAAAACTTAGATTGGAAATGGTGCTGCAATTGCTGGTCAAGGTTGTCAATTTCCCTAAGAGCAATATTTTGCACTTCAGGAGCAATATCGGAGATGCTTGACAGACTTGCCACAAGTATTAGTCCCCATGAAACACAGATCTGCCCATTATACCAGTGCCTCTAGGAGTCTGCCGAATCGAGGTTACATCGAATGACCTCTCAAGATTGCTCTAACAGATATGTGAAAGCCACCTAACTAGCTACCTACATTGGAGAAGATAATCTAGATGCTTGCGATCGCTTTTTAATAGCTGCCGAAGAAACCTTCAAGCAACTAGCATAAATGCCTGGAATAGGGAAACCTTGTCAATTTTCTAATTCTATTCTCGCGGGTATCCGGCAACAGGCTGTAAAAGACTATAGAAAATATCTTGTTTTTTATCGATCTACTGACTCAGGAGTGGAAGTTTTCAGGGTTATTTATGGCGCACGTGACATCGAAGCAATCTTAGAAGAAGATTTGAGAAGCGATCGCCTCGATTGACTTTCAAGTCTAATTTTTTATAATCAGTTGACACGCCAGGGATAATATCGTCAGATAAGTATTCTTTCTAAACCCTGCTGCCTAAGACAGACAAAAAAATGAGCTTTTGTGAAAAACTCGATCGCGCGATCGCCCGCAATCAAAGTTTACTCGTTGCTGCCCTCGATCCCAATCCCGAAATAATGTCTCCAAACTATCGCGCTGATGGCGACCTGGATAAGATGTGGCATTGGTTGCAATCGATTATTGCCGAAACCTCCCATCTTGTCTGCGCCTACAAACCGACTCTCGGCTTTTATGAAGCATTGGGCATAGAGGGATTTCAATTACTCTCTCAAGTCTTGGCAGCGATTCCTACAGATATTCCCGTCATCCTGGATGCCAAACACGGCGATCTCAATACCAGTACGGTGCTTGCTCGCACCATTTTTGACGGGTGGCAAGTCGATGCCGTTACCCTCAATCCCTATGCGGGACAAGACCACGTTGCGCCTTTTCTAGTCTACTCCGATAAAGGCGTTTTTATTCTCTGCCATACTGCCAATCCCGGTGCAGTTGCCCTGCAAGATTATCCCACCCCGGATTCGCCTTTTTATTTACAAGTCGTCAGGGAAGCCAAAACTTGGGGATCGCCAGAACAGTTATTTTTGGAAGTAGGAACCGCAGAAGCAGAAGTACTGACCAAAATTCGCTCTCTTGCACCTGAGAGAATTATTTTAGTGCGAAGTATTTGGGGAGAGGGCGATCGCCTCAAACAGCTTTTAACGGTTGGACTAAATAACAATGGCGCAGGATTGCTGATTCCCGTCCCGCAAGGTTTGTTTTTAGAAGACAATTTAGCAGAAAAGATTCGGGCTATTAGAGAAGAAATTAACCAAGTCAAAAGTCAAATTACACCAGCAAATTCTAGTTGCGATCTTTGGGTACCCGATGTTTGTTTATTAAATCAACATCCCCATCAAGATTTAATTTTGCAACTCTATGATATCGATTGTCTTCTCTTTGGCGAATACGTTCAAGCTTCTGGAGCAACTTTTTCTTACTATATCGACTTGCGCCGAATTATTTCTAATCCCCAAATCTTTCATCAAGTACTCAATGCTTATGCTGAAATTCTACAAAACTTAACCTTCGATCGCCTTGCTGGCATTCCCTACGGTTCTCTGCCAACCGCCACCGGACTATCTTTAAGCCTTCATCGCCCCATGATTTATCCGCGCAAAGAAGTTAAAGCACACGGAACTCGTCGTTTAATCGAAGGAAATTTTCATCCTGGAGAAAAAGTAGTCATTATAGACGACATTCTCATCACCGGCAAAAGTGCCATGGAAGGCGCAGAAAAACTGAAGTCAGTAGGATTAGAGGTCGAAGATATTGTCGTCTTTATCGACCATGAACGAGGGGTTAAAGATAGACTCAAAGAAAATGGCTACCGGGCACATTCTGTGTTAACCATTTCTGAAATTACAGAAACTCTCTACGAAGCAGGACGCCTTAATGAAGAACAATATCGTAGTTTGAACCAAAAACATTAAAAGGCGCGGAAGAAAATGTACAGACTTCCCGCGCAGATTAGCAAACTTCTTGTCTATTAGCCCATTTCTGAAATTGGAAACTATACAGCTTCAGGAGTCATAAAATGAATTTCTGACTCGGAAGACTCAATACTAACAAAACGATGTTCCAAAGCTGCTTTAACAAATCCCAAGAATAAGGGATGAGCGGTATTAGGACGAGAACGAAATTCTGGATGAAATTGAGTCGCGAGGAAAAAGGGATGTCCTGGAAGTTCGATAATTTCTACCAAACGACCATTGGGAGACGTTCCGCTAATAACGTAGCCAGTGTCTAAAAATAGACTGCGATAGGCGTTGTTGAATTCATAGCGATGGCGATGGCGTTCGTAGACGACTTCTTTTTGATACAGAGAAAAGGCAAGCGTATCTGAGGCGAGACGACAGGGATATAACCCCAAACGCATCGTACCGCCCAAATCTACCACATCCTGTTGTTCTGGGAGCAGGTTAATTACAGGGTTGGGCGTATCGGGATCGAATTCAGCACTATTGGCATTTTCCAAATGAGCGACATTACGCGCCCATTCAATGACGGAACACTGCATTCCCAAACACAGACCGAGGAAAGGAATTTTGTGCTGGCGTGCATACGCGATCGCTTTGACTTTGCCATCGACTCCGCGAACGCCAAAACCGCCAGGAACGAGGATACCGCTAACGCCATCGAGATGAGATTCGCCTCCGTCTTCTTCGAGATCTTCAGCATTGACCCAACGGAGTTTGACTTCGCTATCGAGTGCGATCGCGCCGTGACTTAGGGCTTCTACAACCGACAGATAAGCATCGCTCAACTGAATATATTTTCCGACAATTGCTATCTCGATTTGTTTCTTGGGAGATTGCATCCTTTCTACCAAGCTTTGCCATTGACTGAGATCGGGTTGGCGCGGGTCTAAGTTCAGCAATTCTAGCGTTTGTTGTGCCAGTCCCTCCTTTTCTAAGATTAAAGGAACTTCGTAGATGCTGCTAGCATCTTGGGCAGTGATAACCGACTCCACCGGAACGTCGCAGAATTCCGACAGTTTTTCTTTCATGCCAGGATGTAGGGGGCGATCGCAGCGACAGACCAAGACATCTGGCTGAATGCCGATCGAGCGCAATTCCTTAACCGAGTGCTGCGTTGGCTTTGTTTTCATTTCTTTGGCGGCAGGAATCCAAGGAACGAGCGTAACGTGCATGTAAACCACGTTATTGCGTCCCACATCCTTGCGGAACTGACGAATCGCTTCTAGAAAGGGTAAAGATTCAATATCGCCGACCGTTCCGCCAACTTCGGTAATTACGATGTCGGGATTGGTATCTTTGGCAACGCGACGGATACGTTCTTTGATTTCGTTGGTAATATGAGGAATGACCTGAACCGTTCCTCCCATATAAGCGCCGCGACGTTCTTTGTTAATGACTGCCTGATAAATCAATCCCGTAGTTACGCTATTGAGACGGGAGGTAGGTGTATCGGTAAAGCGTTCGTAGTGTCCCAGATCCAAGTCCGTTTCCGCCCCATCTTCGGTGACGAATACCTCTCCGTGTTGGAAAGGACTCATCGTGCCCGGATCGACGTTAATATAAGGATCGAGTTTGAGGATAGAGACGGAATAATCTCGCGATTTGAATAACCTTCCCAAACTAGCAGCAACAATTCCCTTCCCTATACTGGAGACAACGCCGCCAGTAATAAAGACAAACTTACTCATAAAATTTCTTAGGACTCAATACTATAGAAATCCTAAATCATTTGTGGACGTAGTGCGAGCGTCCCGCGGGCAAGATCCCCGCACTACAATTTTTATGAAATTGCTACAATCGATCGTCGATGGTTAGGTTAGTATCGGACAAGTAATTGAGACTAAAAGTTTTTGTCTACGGAACGCTAAAACCGGGGGAATGCAATTATCAGTCTTACTGCGCCGATAAGGTGGTAGAGGCAAAAAAGGCCTATACTTGGGGCGAACTCTATCACCTTCCGCTCGGCTATCCAGCTTTGACCCAAGGAAATCGTAAGGCGATCGGATTCTTGCTTACCTTTGCTGATGAAGGGGTTTTAGAAAGGCTAGATGAATTGGAAGATTATCATCCGCAGCGATCGCCCCAAGAGAACGAATACGAACGCCACAAACTCCTCGTCTATGACCTCTCTGGAGAGCCTCTCGGAGAAGCTTGGGGCTACTTGATGGCGCTAGAAAAGGTACGACAATTGGGAGGCGTTCTCGTTCCTTCTGGATGGTGGACTACAATCGGTTATTAATTTTGGATTTTGGATGGGTTAGTAGATAGTAGTTAGTAGTTCATTGTCTCCCAACTCCCCTCACGCTCCCCACACTCCTCTGCCTTCATTTTTTATTTAACTTGTTAAGTTGTTCGGAGGGAAGGAGAGCTGCGGAGGGAATTTCGACAATGGGATGGTTTAGCGCGATCGTCAACTGTTCGGAATCTAACTCAAGCGGAGCTTGAGGCGCATCCGCAACTCGATGAATGGGAGAATCGTGTCCGAATAGGAGATTGATGGCACCGACAATCACAGCTACGATCGCAGCTCCTCCGATAAAGATCAGTCGCTTGCCCCGCTGCTGGCGATCGACGCGCTGAAATACTTGTTCTGACAGATCTAAGGCAGATGGAGCAGCTGGCTGTATGGGAATGCTATCAATTCCCTGGTGCAATCTCAGCAATTGAGTATACAGTTTTTGGATTTGCGGATCGGTGTCGAGCCACTTTTGAACTTGCTTGCGTTCGGCGGCGGTCACTTCCCCATCTAGATACGCACTCAACAACTCGAAGCGAGCATATCGTTCGTCTGCTGCGGACGATTCGCAAGCTAGTTGCACATCGTTTTCACGCTCTTCAAAACTAGATTCCATACGAACCTCTATTGAGCGAAAATCAAATCGTTTATCGCGGAGACCAGCCTGTAGAATTAATAGGGCAAGCCCACTCCTCACAAAAATTTAGGCGTTTTTTGAATCGAGCTATTTTTATTCTAGATAGTTTTGTAAGACAGATTGCAGTTTGGCTCTGGCTCTGGCAATTCTTGATTTTACCGTTCCCAGGGATACGCCTGTCAGTTCGGCAATTTCTTCGTAAGCCATGCCTTCTATTTCTCGAAGTACAATCGTAGTCCGAAAAGCTTCTGGTAAATCCGCGATCGCCACTCTGAGTCGCTCGTAAAATTCTCGCGTTGCCAGGTTATCGTCAGGGCTAGGATACTCGGAGACAATATCCCAGTCAACTTCCCCATCGTCCATGCGGCGCGGGGCATCTAAAGATAGAGGATTGTTGACCCGCTTGCGCTTGCGCAACTCGTCGTAGAACAAATTGGTGGCAATGCGGCTCAGCCAGCCCCGAAACTTCATCGGTTCGTTCAAACGTTTGATATTGCGATAGACGCGAATCCAAACTTCTTGTGCCAAATCCGCTCGATCTTGCCAGTCGGGGGCGAGATGATATAAGAGCTTTTCTACATGAGACTGATATCGACGCAGCAGTTCGGCAAAAGCCCCACGTTCGGGCTGGAATCCTTCCTGACAGCGCAAAATCAGATCGTAATTAGAAAGTTTGTCAGGAGACACGTCAGTTGGAGATAGTTTTCTCTCAACGTTAGACCAAGATGCAGAGATCGCTTGATTCATGAATGTCCTCAAAGCAACATTACTCCTCGTTCGTCTTTAGATCGATTGGCATAACGAAAAGTTCCCATAAAACGAAAATTAAATTCTGACCTATTTTGGCGTAGCTATCAGCAGTCGGCGGTTAGATATTCACCCAAAGTTAAGAAAATCAGCCAACAGCCGCTTGCCAATAGCCGATCGCTAAACATTTCCCGTAGCACCTCGTTCGTAATTGGGGGCATAGGATTTTAGCAAGGCACTCATTTCGTCAAGAATATCCTCGCGGGTCTTTTTGCCGATCGCGTTCCGTTCTGGGAAGAATTCTGGTCTGTTGAGATAGCGACCCATGGCTTCTTGAACTTGTTCGGCAATCAAATCCCGAAGTTCTTCTTTGGCTCTCTGGCGCTGATAATCCGCACCCTCTTCCGTGGTTGCATAAAGGGGAGGCAAGCGATTGAGGGCATAGGCGGCAATATCGCCAACATCAAGAGCGCTATCATTGCCATCAACTTCTGAAACGCGCTTGACGACTTCGCTGATAACCAACTCTTCCATCACATTGATAAACTGTTTGCGAGGCATTGCTACGACTTCGCCCGTCAGCAGCGCCCCCATCAGGCGATCCAATGCCATATACTCTTCGACTGCCAGTTCGGAGGAAGTATCGCAGATGCGCCCTACCTCGGCTTCCATCGTTGGCGTGAGATAGCCATCTCTAAGAGCTTGTTCGACTATTCTTTGAATGCTCATTGCGTTATTCCCTTGAGTCTTTAAGTGCAATTTAAGCCCGACGATATTTATAGTTCCCAATTAGAACAAAAAGATCGCACTCAAGCTTTCGGTTTCAGATAGGCGATCGCTCGCCGCCAAATGAGGATTTGCTGCTCGTTTTCATCGACTAAACAGATACAATTAGAATCTTGCCAGAGGATTTTTCCCACCAGGAGATCGTTGGTGACTAATTTCAATTCAACTTCTCGTTTATCTTTGATCGAACTCTGGATTTGACGAATACTAGGCAAACCTGTGTTGAATTCAGACATAATACAAAAACCTAATTGTCATAAATAGTTAGGATATCGACATATGGTCATTGAGTTTACCAAATATCATGGACTTGGCAATGATTTTATTTTGCTCGACAATCGCCATCGCTCTGAACCGCTTATCTCGCCAGAGGTAGCGGTACAAATGTGCGATCGCCATTTTGGCATCGGTGCGGATGGAGTTATTTTTGCCCTTCCCGGACAAGATGGCACGGACTACGCAATGCGGATTTTTAACTCCGACGGTTCCGAACCGGAAATGTGCGGCAATGGCATTCGTTGTTTGGCGCGATTTATCGCACAGCTAGAAGGAACGGAAGCCGCTGGGAAATCCTATCGCATTCATACCCTAGCAGGAGTCATTACGCCTCGCTTGGAAGGAGACGAGCAAGTGACGGTCGATATGGGAACGCCTCAGTTGACGGCGGCACAAATTCCAACGACTTTGGGCAATCCCGACGAAAAAGTCATCGAGCAATCTTTAGAAGTTGCCGGGAAATCTTGGCTGGTAACTTGCGTGAGTATGGGCAATCCTCACTGTATCACCTTTGTAGAAAATACAGACGCGATCGCGCTAGAAACGATCGGTTCTCAATTTGAACGCCATCCCGTCTTTCCTCAACGGACAAACACAGAATTCATCCAAGTCATTCGCCCCGATTATCTGAAAATGCGAGTCTGGGAAAGAGGTGCAGGCGCAACCTTGGCTTGCGGAACGGGGGCTTGCGCTTCCGTCGTGGCTGGCGTGTTGACTCGAAGGAGCAATCGTCTCTGTACCGTCGAACTTCCTGGCGGCTGTCTCAAAATTCACTGGTCGGAAACTGACGGGCGAGTTTATATGACTGGTTCTGCCAAGCGCGTGTTTTCTGGGAGTTATTTTATTTGACACTCTCCCGAATCGATACCGATTTGCCATTTTGGCAACTAATTTGCGATCGCCTGGGTTAAATTGGTGACACAAATCCATTTAATAAAATGACTGGCGAACTCTGGGACTCAAAATAACGCACCTGAGTGCATACCCAGAAACCTCCAGTCTTGTCAATTCAACCTTATCAATCCTTATCAATCGAATGAGAGGGATAGGTGTATGTCCTCAAATATCTTAGAAAAAGTCAAAGAGTTTTTTGTCAGGCTAGTTAAAGATGACGCTTTCCAATCTCAACTTCAAAATAATTCAATCGACGAAGTTAGAAACATCTTACAAGAAGCTGGCTATATTTTCTCAAAAGAAGAATTTGAGACAGCTACGATTGAGCTACTCGATTTAAAAGAACGAGACGAATTTCACGAACTGACAGAAGAAGAGTTAGTGACAGCCGTTGGTGGGGTGACTGGGGGTAGCGGGATCTACGGACCCATTCAGGCAATGTACGGAGCAGTGGTAGGAGATCCCAAGCCCGGTAAGGATTGGGGTTGGCGCTTTCCAAGTCCGTTACCAAAGCCATCACCCATACCTTCTCCCTGGAAGCCGCCAGTTGACGTGCAGCCGATGTATGGGGTAGTTGTCTCAAACGATTCATAATCTTCTCTTTATGCCTGCTAGGACGGACGAGCGCTTTTGTTCTCTAACCAAGTTTTAGCAGACATTGCGATCGCTCCCTATAGTTGAGATTGAGGTGAATCTGAGATGACTTATCGCAGAACCAGTTATGCCGTTTGGGAAATTACCCTAA
Source organism: Pleurocapsa sp. PCC 7327 (assembly GCF_000317025.1). Lineage (NCBI taxonomy): Bacteria > Bacillati > Cyanobacteriota > Cyanophyceae > Pleurocapsales > Pleurocapsaceae > Pleurocapsa > Pleurocapsa sp. PCC 7327. The sequence goes on from NC_019689.1 coordinate 1,519,495, forward strand.
AGTGTAATTTAGCCTGTAGTCACTGCGGTTCGCGAGCGGGACATACCAGGGCTAAGGAACTCTCGACACAAGAGGCTCTCGATCTCGTCCGGCAGATGGCGGACGTAGGGATTATAGAGGTGACGTTGATTGGCGGCGAGGCATTTCTTCGTCCAGACTGGCTGCAAATTGCAGAGGCTATTACTAAGGCGGGGATGCTATGCAGTATGACGACTGGCGGCTATGGCATTTCGCTGGAGACGGCGCGTAAAATGAAGGCAGCAGGCATCGCTTCGGTTTCGGTTTCCATTGATGGGCTCGAAGAAACCCACGATCGCCTGCGGGGAAGAAAAGGCTCCTGGCAAGCTGCTTTTAAGACTATGAGCCACCTGCGAGAAGTCGGGATTTTCTTTGGCTGCAACACCCAAATCAACCGTCTTTCTGCGCCGGAATTTCCCCTCATTTACGAACGCATTCGCGACGCTGGCGCTAGGGCTTGGCAAATTCAGCTAACCGTACCGATGGGAAGGGCAGCAGACAATGCCAATATTCTGCTGCAACCTTACGAGTTACTAGATCTCTACCCAATGATAGCCCGCGTAGCCCGTCGGGCACGGCAAGAAGGCGTTCAGATCCAGCCTGGAAACAATATTGGTTATTATGGTCCTTACGAACGGCTCTTACGGGGACGAGGAAGCGATAGCGAATGGGCATTTTGGCAGGGTTGCGCTGCCGGACTCTCAACCTTGGGAATCGAGGCAGACGGCGCAATTAAGGGGTGTCCTTCACTGCCAACTTCGGCTTACACCGGCGGAAACATTCGAGAGCATTCGCTGCGGGAGATCGTTGAAGAATCAGAGCAACTACGTTTCAATCTCGGCGCGGGAACGTCCCAGGGAACTGCTCATCTGTGGGGGTTCTGCCAAACCTGCGAGTTTTCAGAACTGTGTCGTGGGGGCTGCACTTGGACTGCCCACGTTTTCTTCAACCGTCGAGGAAACAACCCTTACTGCCATCACCGGGCGCTCTTTCAAGCAGAGCAAGGCATTCGGGAGCGCGTCGTTCCTAAAGTAGAGGCGCAGGGACTACCTTTTGACAATGGGGAATTCGAGCTAATTGAAGAGCCGATTGATGCTCCTTTACCAGAAAACGATCCCCTGCATTTTACATCCGATCTCGTCCAGTGGTCGGCAAGCTGGCAGGAAGAATCCGAGTCGATTGGTGCTGTAGTTGATTAAAATTTGATAGGAAATTACGAGGAGGCGATCGCCGATGGTCGAAAATATAGACAACGAGCGAGAGAAATCGGCAAATGAAATCGAGCCAGAATCTCTCCTATTGCCCCGTCAAGCTTGGCAAAGTCAAATTGCCTATCTAAAAGCGATTTTGAAAGCCAAACAAGCTCTAGATCGAATAGAAAAAAGGTATTTGCGTTAACTTCTACTGCTATATCCACTCAAATTTTGCACCTTTACTGGAGCTAATTTTTTCTCTCCGGTTAACCGACGCAACCAGCGATAGAAATTATAGATATAAGTGAATATAACGGGAACGACCACTAATGTTAGCAAGGTAGAAGTGGCAAACCCCCCAATCGCGGCGACTGCCATGGGACTGCGAACTTCTCCGTCTGCTCCCAACCCCAGGGCAATGGGCAACATTCCAGCGATCGTAGAGATGGAAGTCATCATAATAGGTCGAAAGCGGGAGATACTAGCATCAAATACGCTCTTAAAAAGCGATTTGCCCGCTTTAATTTCTATTAAGGCAAAATCTATTAACAAAATAGCATTTTTGATAACCAATCCTACCAGGAGGACGATCCCGATGAGGGCATATAGCCCAAACTCTTTCTGGGTAATCAATAGGGCTAAGAAAGTACCTCCCACCGATAGCGGGAGAGATGCCAAAATGCCAAACGGATAAAGAAAATTGTTATACAGGAGCACGAGGATGGCATAAATTGAAAGGATTGAGAGTCCCAAAGCGCCTAAAAACCGACCGAAGATCTCGCGCATAATTTTGGCATCGCCTGCGGGTTCTTCTGTGACTTCGGGAGGTAGAGAATTCATAGCGGGTAAGGCTCTTACTTTAGCGACGGCTTGTCCGAGGGACAGACCTTGCAAATTGGCGCTCAATTCCACCTGTCGATTCCGGTTGAAGCGCTTAATTTCTGCCGGACCGCTGCCTAGGCGAATATCGGCTACCGCGCTGAGGGGAACTAAAGTGCCGTCATTGCCAGGAATGCGAAGATTTTTCAGAGTTTCAATATCGTTGCGCCGTTTGGGTTCTATCTGAACTCGAATGGGAATTTGTCGGTCGGGAAGATTAAATTTTGCCAAGTTAGAATCGTTATCGCCGATGAAGGCAAGCGAGGCAGTTCGGGCGATCGCCTGTACGGAAACGCCTAAATCGGCTGCCCGTTCGGCATTTGGTATGATGACAATCTCCGGTTTGACCAAACTAATAGTGGAAGTAACCTCTACCAAACCCGGAACTTCGCGCATTTGTCTTTCTACTTCATTGGCAGTTTTCGTCAGAACGGGAATATTTTCGCTCTTGAGGACGATCGTTAAATCCTTGTTACTGCCCGCCCCGCCTTGGGCGCGAAAACTAACGCGAGCACCTGGAATTTGCGAAAATGCTTCGCGCATTTCTTCCTGAAATTGTTTCTGGGAGATGTCCCGTTGCTCTTTGGGCGTAAGTTTAACGTAAATAGTTGCATTGTTAATTCTGTCCTCATTGCCAATGGTAGCTAGAACATTTTCAACGGCAGGCTTATCTTTAAGCAAGCGATAGATTTCTTGGCTGACTTGTTCGGTTTCTTGAAGCGTAGAGCCGGGGGGCAATTCGACAGATACGGTACTCAACCCCGTATCGCCGCTATTAAATAAGCCTTTGGGAATGAAAGGAATCAGTTGTACGCTGCCGATGAAAAACGCGATCGCGATTAACATTGTCGTAATCCGATGTCTCAGCGCCCAAGCCAAAATGTTGCGGTAAGGTTGTATGCGATATTGGATTTTTGAATTTTGAATCGTGGATTTCTTTTTCGGTTTCAAAACATAAGCCGCTAGCATTGGGGTGAGCGTGCAAGCGACGAGGGTAGAAAAAATAGTCGAGACGGCAATAGTTACGCCAAAAGGCATAAAAAATTGCCCTGCTACCCCTCCCATAAAGGCAACCGGAATGAAAACGGCGATAATTGTGGCAGCCGTCGCCAAGACTGCTAAGCCCAATTCTTTTGCACCATCTAATGCCGCTTGCATGGGTTTTTTACCCATCAACAAATGCTGGTCGATAATTTCGATCATGCACACTGCATCGTCGATTAAGTTCCCAATCGCCAGCGCTAGTGCCAGAAGCGTCATATTATTGAGGGTGTAGCCAAAAACTTTCATCATGCCGAAGGTAGCAATGATGGAAAGCGGCAGAGACAGCGCCGTAATTAAGGTTACTCGCGCATTCGACAAAAATAACCCGATGGTAATTACTGTCAGCAGGCAGCCAAAGACCAGATCGTTAATCATGTCTTGGTAAGAAGCCCGAATCGCATCGGCACGAGTAAAAATTAAATTAAATTTGATATCTTGAGGCAGCGTTTTTTTCAGTTCTTCTATCTTTTGGCGCACGCCTTCTTCAACGCTGACCAGGGTACTACCCGTACTCCGCCGCACGGAAAAAGCGACCACGGGTTTTCCATTTAGAAATGCCGATTGTCGCGCTTCGCCACGGTCATCTCTGACTTGACCCAAACTCGATAGCGGGACTGAATCCCCTCCCGGCAATACGATGGGATATTTTTGTAAATCTTCGACGGTTTTGGCACTGCCTAAAGTGCGGACGTTTTGTTCGCTGCCGCCGATTTCGGAGCGACCCCCAGGCAAGTTAACATTAAAGTTGCGAATTTGGTCGTTAACTTGAGTCGCTGTAATGCCATAGGCTTGCAGGCGACTCGGATCGAGATCGACGCGAATTTCTCGGTCGAGTCCGCCGAGGCGATCGATTTGGGCAACGCCCGGAACATTGACCAGTTCTCGATTAATTGTGCGATCGAGGAGATCGCTGAGTTCGGCGACGGATCGCTTCTGGGAACTGACGGCGTAAGTCATGACCGCACCGCCAGCAAATTGTACTCGCTTGACGATGGGGTCGTCGATGTCTTGGGGTAAGTCTTGGCGAATTCGATCGATCGCGTTGCGAACGTCATTGGTAGCGCGATCGCTATCCGTTCCCAAGACGAAATTAACGGTTGTGGTAGAAGTGCCGTCGGTAACCGTTGAGGTAAGCTGGTCGATATTGCCGATGCTGGCGATCGCGTCCTCAATTTTTTTGGTGACCTCGGATTCGAGTTCTTCCGGTCCTGCGCCGCGTTGCGTTACGGTAACTGTCACCGATGGAACGTCAATATTGGGACTATTATCGATACCCAGGCTTAAAAACGAAAAAAATCCAACTATTGCTAGAACTAGGAAAGTTACGATAACAGGAATCGGATTTTTAATCGACCAAGCAGAGATATGAAATGACATTTGAGTGATTTTTATTAGTTAATTGTTATTAATTAGGCATCAAGTAAAAATCAGTAGTGCGAGCGAGACGCTCGCGCGAGCAAGATGCCCGCACTACGAATTCAAAATTGTTCGACTTATTATTGCAAAACTCTTTAGTTGCAAAACAAAAGTTACTTCCTGGCAGGCGACGAGGAAAAAATAACTTCTTACTAATAGCGTTCATTGAAATCAATTTATTGAAAACTAGATATCTTCTGTACGAGGAAAAAATAACTTCTTACTAATAGCGTTCATTGAAATCAATTTATTGAAAACTAGATATCTTCTGTACGGGTAAGGCATGTTTTGCTCCTACTAGGGACTGATAACTGAGATGCGATCGCCGTCTTTGAGATAGGCTGCTCCTTTAACGACGACGCGATCGCCGGCTTGCAATCCCTCGACAATTTCAATGCGATCGCCCGAAAGAAGCTCTCCTGTTTTAACTGGCTGTGCCTTAACGGTTTGGTTTTCTTGAAGGACATAGGCGATGGAACTACCATCTGCTTGCGGTAAAATGGCTCCCATCGGTGTAGTTAAGCTAGTGGCGGTAGAGGTCGTAATCGAGGCACGCAAAAACATACCCGGTTTTAAACCACTCTGGGCGGGTAAATCGACTTCCACTGTTGCTTGACGGGATTCTTCATTAACGATGGGGATAATTTCTCTCACTCGTCCTACCAGTTTCAAGTTACTATCCACATCAGAAGTAATTTCTACCGATTGTCCCATACGGATGAGAGGCAGTTGCGTTTCAGGAACCTTAACTCTCAGTTCTAAGCGCCCGTTTTCAATGATGGTAAATAGTTTTTCAGAGGTTGAGGTAAGATCGCCGACGCGAGCCTTTCTTTCGGCAATTTTGCCGCTTACAGGCGCGATGACTCGCGTATCTTTCAACTGTGCCATAACTACTTTAACTTGTCCTTTGGCTTGGGCAAGTTTGGCGGCTGCTTGGGCAATTTCCTCTCGACGGGCACCCGTTTCTAGTTCTTTGAGTTTTTGCTGTGCTTCTCGCAGTTTTGCTTGTGCTGTATTGAGGGCAGATTGCTTGCTGCGTTCTTCGTTGACGATCTCGTCGAGGCGATCGCGCGCGATCGCGCCTTCTGCTTCTAGATTCCGATTGCGTTCTACTCGCTTTCTGGCTAATTCTAAATCGGATTCAGCTTGCATTGCTTCTGCTTGTGCCATTCTCACCTGTTCTCTCGCCCGTTCGATTTCTTCCGAACGATTTCCCGTCCGTAGTTTCTCTAAATTGGCTTCTGCTTCGGCAACGGCTGCTTGTGCCTGTGTCAATTCTGCCTGGAGAACCGAATCATCGAGTTTAACCAGCAATTGTCCGGCTTTGACAAAATCGCCTTCATCTACTAAAATCTGCTGAATTTGCAGTCCCGTTGCTTGAGAGGTGACGGGAGTCATTTCAAATGCCGCTACCGTACCCGTCGCTTTCAAGGTGCGATTGACGCGAGAGGTTTTGACTTCTGCTACGGTTACGCTTTGAGCAGGAACTCGAACGTTAGCCATAGGTTCGACAGCAGGACTTTTAACTGATTTGTGCCCTGAAAAAGGTAAAAAGCGAGTTCCTATCAGCGTTATTCCAATGCCAATGCCAACACCTAGCAACACGGCGCGTCCGCCCGATAACCAAGGACGAGAAGGTTTTTCTTGCCGATACTCGATCGCTTCGTTCTCTTGGTCTTCTTCCAAAGCGATCGAAGAAACAACTGATTTACTTTTTTTTTCACAAGGTAGAGAGGAGGTTTTCCCGTTTTTTTCGAGGAATAATTTCTCTAGCTGTAACTCATCGTAAAGCTGCGAGGCTAGGTATGGCTCCGATCCATTTGTGTCAGCTATAGGCTTTTTGTCTAACTCAGGAGTGTTTTCATCAAAGTTTTCTTGAAACACGACTATCCCTCGGGTAATAGGTATAGAAAATTCTTTATGAAGAATTGTTAATTATCGACCTTATCTAATGTAGCGAAAAAATAGAGCATTGCTGAATGCGATCGCGTCAAACACCGTAAAAAAGTGCGACATATAGCTGTAATCTTTATTTAAACGGTTTTCAGCTTTTATTATCAACCTCTCCTTTCCAAATCTCGTCGCAAATCGGTCTGAATTCTACAACCCTAATTGATTGCCATCATCCTGCCAAGCTAATTGTTAGCGATCGCGATTTTATTGAGATTGAGGAATAGTGAAAGTGACTGTCCTCGCTAGTTTAATCTTTGCGTCAGGCAGGATTCGGAAGGTAACTGACCTGAGTGGTTCGCCTTCTGTGTATTCAACTGTAAAAAGTCCGGCGCGAATATCCCTTCCTTCTGGGAAGACTCACGTATCTGTTCCCATAACCGTACAGCTTGAGCAGTCTAGTTGACTGCTCTTGGGAGCAGTATTTTCCGAGCAACTATCTGACTTGAAAGCGACGCGAGTCGTTTGGCGATTGTTCCATTCGCGCGGCGCAAAGGCTTCTGAGAATGGAATTGGAGCGGGAATAAAACTTAAAGCCGCATCGAATAGTCCCGATACAACAAAGTTTTTAACCTCTTTTGTATATAGCAGCTTAACGGTGTTTCTGTTCTTGTCACTCCGAATCCACTCGCGCTCTTCCCCATCGTTATCGAGTCAAATTTTTAGGACTTGCGGAGGTTCTTTGTGACAGTTAGAATTCTAAGGAAATTTTTCACACAGCTTCTGGCGATCGACCTCTGACCTCTATTGTGGTAGTTTCTTGTTGTACTGCTGGCGGCTCATTTTCTTGAGCGTGGGTTTTCTGAATTATCGTACCGTTGATGATGATTGCGGCTGTTATCAACAGCGCAGGTTTACCTACTTTTCTAGCAAGAATTATCATTGTGCTTTATATCCAATAAATTAAAGGATGACTGCGAATACGAGAACTGCCGCAGCTTTTGACTAGAAGTAATTCAACTGAATCTGAATCTTTGTACTAGAACCCAAGACCAGGACGACAGCATCGTTAAACTTGGGCGGCCCCGTGCGTATGACTGGATTTCTAGAAAACCCAAATCCTTCCACCGGAATTCCTAAAGCGTTGCGATTCGCTTCACCATCGTTATTGGCATCGTGGAGAACTGCGACAGCATAACTGCCGGGTTGCAAATTCTCGAAGGTTACGAGTTGTGGCATGGCTGTAATTGCCATACACTGATTTTGTACCGCCTCGGTTCCATTACTTGGGAAGCCTTTGCCACTGGCAAATAGACTCAAACAAATTTGCCCTTTTTGGTTTCTCAGTCCATCAACCTCAACGGTTAATTGGCTGCTGAGTTCGGCTTGGACAGAGGACGGAAGCGCTAAACTTCCCAGTACTGCAAATAATGGAACATTGTCTGGAAATTTTAGCAACATAAATTCCTTCTTTGACTATTGAACGCTCATTAGGTAAGCGAGCGAAAAAAAATATTAGCGGATCTCAATCCCCTCTAGCAAAACAGGAATCATCTCCTCAGCCATCTTCTCTTTGGTTGCAGTCTCCCCCGGTTTGTAAACAAAAGGAATGCTTTCTAAGACAGACAAAAAAAAGCCTGTTAGCAATTTGGGATGGACATTGCAGATTTTGCCATTAGCTTGAGCTACAGCAAAGAGTTGCATAATCGGTTCAAAGGTTGATTGAAAAGATACTCGCAAAAGACGCTGTTCGGCTTTCTTACTCAGAGATGGCATATCTGATTGTATCATGCCAAGGAATTTTATCGGCGGTTGGGAGAGAAACCAATCAGCAGCCGCTTGAAGTTGCGATCGCAACTCTTTATCTGCCCGATTGAAAGCATTTTGTAGCCCAACTCGATCTAATGAATTTTGCGGCAGCAGTTGTTAAATAGACTTATCTAACACAAAAAATGCCTGCGATCGCAAGACAACCGCAGGCACCGGATTAAACTCGACTTGTCTTAGAACAAACCGAGAGTCAAGGATTTGTCAATTGGGAAAGTAGCGCCAGCACCCAACCAAAGTGTTACCACAGTTCCAAACAGGAACATTGCGGTAGCAACTGGACGGCGGAAGGGGTTTTGAAATTTGTTGACGTTTTCGATGAAGGGAATGAGAATCAACCCCAGAGGAATCAAAGCTTGGCAAGCGATACCCAACAGTTTATTAGGCAGAATGCGCAAAATTTGGAATACGGGGTAGAGATACCATTCTGGTAGAATTTCCAAGGGAGTGGCGAAAGGATTGGAAGGTTCGCCAATCATCGCAGGATCGAGAACGGCTAAAGCAACAACTAAGCCAATCGTTCCCAGAATCACAACGGGGAATACATAAAGTAGGTCGTTGGGCCAAGCAGGTTCGCCATAGTAGTTATGACCCATGCCTTTGGCTAGTTTAGCCCGTAGTTCTGGATCGCTCAGATCCGGCTTTTTTAAAGTAGCCATGCGTTTGTTTTCTCCTTAACTAACTCAGGATCGGTTAATCTTAGTAGATTTAGATTAAATCTCAGTTACCAGCGATCGGGTAATAGCTAAAAGCTATTACAGCCATTAGCTATTTAAGATCGATTATCGGATGTCTTTTTACGATCGACTGTTCGCTGTTCACTGAATTATAAGGGACCAGAGATTCCCTGCTTGCGGATCATCAGGAAGTGACCTAACATAAAGACCGCCATTAACCAAGGGAACACAAAGGTATGCAAACTGTAGAAGCGAGTTAGGGTTGCTTGTCCGACGCTGCTACCGCCACGAATCAACTCAACCAGTTGGTCTCCCACGACAGGAATAGCTGCGGGTACGCCAGACACGATCTTGACAGCCCAGTAGCCCACCTGATCCCAAGGTAGAGAGTAGCCCGTTACGCCGAAAGAAACGGTGATTACTGCCATGATGACTCCCGTGATCCAGGTTAACTCGCGAGGCTTTTTGAAACCGCCAGTTAGGTAAACGCGGAAGACGTGGAGGATCATCATCAGCACCATCATACTGGCAGACCAGCGATGGACGGAGCGGATTAGCCAGCCGAAGTTTACCTCGTTCATGATGTACTCAACAGAGGAAAAAGCTTCGGTAACGGTTGGCTTGTAGTAGAAAGTCATGGCAAATCCAGTGGCGAACTGGATTAGGAAGCAAACCAGGGTAATTCCACCCAAGCAGTAGAAGATGTTGACGTGGGGAGGAACGTATTTGCTGGTAATGTCGTCAGCGATCGCTTGAACTTCCAAGCGTTCCTCAAACCATTGATAGACTTTAGAATCGGTTACTTGCTTAGAAAACATTGTTAAAAGATGCCAAACTATTTCGAGTTATCGAGGGTTTGTGCTTAATCTGCCGTTACAACTTCTCAGATGACGAGAAGCGCTCGTCTTAGCCAATCGAGCCGAAACCTTTACCCTGACTAAGATTTAAGCATTGCGTCTGTTTCGTATTGTATCACGTCTAAAACGTAACATTTTGTTTCTTTCTTAAAATTGTTTGTAAAATTTGAAAATTACTTGAGAGTCTACCTGCATTTGTCGCGCTGGGTCGTTTGCCACAGTTGCCGACGATCGCCGAATAGAATAGGAAAGCATGGTTAAATTAATTGGTCTTGGGAAAAATCGATCGCATGAAGACAATCTTTGATTATTTGCCTTTTTTTATCGTGGCTTTATTCGCCGTCACCCTCTGCTTTCCTAAAGTTTTCGCTCAAGAGATCCATCGTTTTGGCTCTGACCTTAGCATCGAACAAGCGATCGAGCAAGTTAAACCTGCACCATCGAAATTAAATCCATACCTATCCAATTCGCCAGGAAAAAGCGAGCGATCGTAATTATTCTTCTTCATTTTGAATTTTGAACTTTGAATTGTTTGGACAAGGAAAAAAAGAGGAACTTTCTTTCCTCTTTCCTTGTCCAAAAACCAAAAATAATTATATTTCAACTAAGTGAGAAAGATTGCAACAAACCCCAATAGAATTAAATCTCGCCGCGAATGTCTTCTACAACGCCGTCTCGCAATACGATTTCAACATTTAATTTTTTGATTAAATTTTCGCCTTTTTCAATGCGAAAAAAGCTTTCCATTTGTGCTTCAAAAACTTCCTGCTCTAATTCAAATTGCTGCACCTGTTGTATCTGCTGAAGAAACTGATTTTTTTTCTCAAGTAGTTCGCTTTTCTTTTGGTTAACTTGACTTTGAATGCTTTCAACTTGCTGGGAGGTTTGAGAACCAGGCAAGCTGATGCTTTGCTTTTGTAGTTCCGCGATCGCCCTTTGACCCTGCAAATCTAATTGTTGTATCTGAGCGTCAAGCTGACCAATTTGTGCTTTCAATCGCTCTAACACCTCGGCTTTCCAACGAGAGGTAACTATAGCTTTAACAACGACCGGTCGTTTTAAGAGCAAGCTAGTTTGCGTATCGTCCATAAGTATTGTCCTTTATCTTTCGTCATCAGTCACGTCATCAGTCTTTTGTCCTCTGTCTTTAGATTTACCAATAACCAACGACTAATGACTATTATTTTTTAAACATCCTGTCAATAATATCGCGATACCGTTCGCTAACAACCGGACGTTTAATTTTTAGGGTTTGAGTCATCATGCTGTTTTCGATAGAGAACGGTTCTAGAATCAGCTCAAAAACCTTAATCTGGTCGTCTGGGCGATAGCCGGAACGGTTTTTGACTTCTCGGTTCAATTCTTGACGGAATAAATCCCTAACAGCTTTATTGTAAAGGTCGCTGCGTTCGATCTCATCTCGCGATGCGCCGGGTTCTGGAAATGTTAGATTGAGTTGTTGCGACTGCGCCCAATGCTTGAGGGTTTCTAAATTGGGGACGATTAAGGCACCAAGTGCTTTTTGGTCTTGACCGACTAACATAATCTGATCGATGTACGGACTGCGGATGCAAGCATCTTCGATGGGTTGTGGTTCGATATTCTCTCCATTGGAGAGGACGATGGTATCTTTTGCCCGTCCCGTCAAAACGAGATCGTTGGCGGGCGTTACCCAACCTAAATCGCCGCTGTCAAACCAACCTTCTGCATCGATGACTTTTGCCGTAGCTTCGGGCTTTTTGTAATACCCTTGCATCACCTGCGGTCCGCGAATGAGGACGATTCCTTTTTGAGTGGGGGGTAGCGTCTGGCGCGTATCGGGATCGACAATGCGAATTTCCGTTTCTGGAATCGGTTTTCCTGCCGAACCTCGAAGATTGTGTTTCAGGGTACGCGCATTGGTCACGGGGGAGGTTTCTGTCAGTCCGTATCCTACCACTAAAGGAACGCCGATAATTTCATAGAAGTTATCTAAATGCATGGCGAGAGCGCCGCCACCGCTAATAAGGGTTTTGACGTTTCCCCCCGTTGCTTGACGGATTTTTTGGTAGACTAGGCGATCGCCTAAAGCATGTAGGGGAGCGAGTAGATTAGCGGTAATTTTAGCCATAAAACGCTCGCCGCCAGAGGGATTAAGGTTTTCTAAATTTAAACCTTGTTCGGTACGCTTAGCCATGATGTAGCGTGTCGAAATCCCCAAGAAAAAGTTCGCTAGCCGTTGTTTGCTCTCCGGTTGTTCGCGCAATTGTTTTTGGACGGCTTCATAGAGAGATTCCCACAGACGAGGAACGCCAATCATATAATGGGGTTTAAACCGCTTCAGATCGTTTTTAAACGAGCGGATATTCGTGTAAATCTGAGTGCAGCCGTGGGAGAGAATAAAGTATTCGCCACTGCGCTCGTAACAGTGCCAAGACGGGAGGATGCTAAGAACGCGATCGCCAGGTTCGGGTTGAAGGACAGCGATGAGATTTGTCACTTGATGTAGTAAGTTCCCGTGAGATAGCATCACGCCTTTGGGTTTCCCAGTGGTTCCAGAGGTATAAATAAGAGTCGCTAAGGTTTGCCGATCTTGCCGAATAGGGTTTAAGTTATGGCTTTCGCCGAGTTCTAATAGCTGCTTAAAGTTAAGAATTTTTAGCGGTTCGTTTGCATTGGGACTTTCATCGGAAAGTAAAACCAAGAGTTCAATAGGCAGATCGTCTAATTGAGGACGCAGTTTGTTTAAAGCGTTTAAATTTTCTATAACTAAACTGGTACTATCGCTATCGTCCAGAATGTAGAGAAGTTCATCTCGATCTGCTGTAGCCGAGCGTACTGCATTCGCCGCGCCAGCCATAATAATCCCTTGATCGGCGATAAACCACCGAGGACTATTATCAGCAAACAATGCGACTTTAGAATCAGGCTGTACGCCGCATGCTTGCAAACCAGCCGCAAGTTGCTTTATTTTCTCTAATAATTGAGCATAGGTCAGAATGACTTCCGGTTTAGCGTGAGGATCGTGTAGAGCAACGATATTGCCAAATTTCTGAGCTGCGATCGCCCAGATTTCAGACAAAGAATTAACGGAAGAATAATCAATAGAAGTCTTCATGGGGGCGTTCCGAGAAGAATAGAAGAGGGCTTATGCAATAATTTAATACCACCATAGAGGTATTTATATGTTTCAATTTATCCCGTGGCGAAAACTAATAAATCCAGTAGTGGACAGAATTAATTTTGTCTATTTGTAAGGAGAGAGCTGACAAAAAATTTTGAATAATAAACGAGCGATTCTGAAAAACTTTTCATTATTTATAATTCTACCTTCGGACAAGCAAGGAAAATGTTACAAGAACTTTACAAAAATGGATGGTCAATAGCCCTGTGATTTTATTCTGACTTGATTATACCAAGAAATCAATTTCTTGAAACCCAAATATCAAATCCTATAAGACGAATTTTAGCCTCTTATACTGTTTTCAAAAATGCCTGCTACAAATCCCTTGTTTAATCGACCTACACCTTCCACACCTCCCTCTCTCTTCATCTGTAGCAAGCAGAGAGGAAATTGATATTAGACAGAGAATTTCTTCTCTGGCTACTAAATGAAATAGCCTTTGATAGAAGTTGAAATATTAAAACAAGTTATTAAATATTGAACGATTTCAATCGTTAAAATGGGATTAGCCGCATCTAATGATATTGAAGGAGCGCGCATGATGAAAATCTCACACTTATTTCAACTGTTAGCTGGTAGTCTAGTTGCCCTTAGCTTGGCAATATTTCCTTTCAATCTGCTCGCACGAGCTGACGATATAGAAAAATCCGTAACAGAAATATCGAGTTCTGTGGAGGACGATCTAGAAAGCGCTGGAGAAGACACTCAAGAGGAGTTAGAAAGTGCTGGAGAAGACCTTGAAGATGCCGGAGAGGATTTAGAAAACGCTGGAGAAGACACTCAAGAGGAGTTAGAAAGTGCTGGAGAAGACCTTGAAGATGCCGGAGAGGATTTAGAAAACGCTGGAGAAGACACTCAAGAGGATTTAGAAAGTGCTGGAGAAGACCTTGAAGATGCCGGAGAGGATTTAGAAAGTGCTGGAGAAGACCTTGAAGACGCACTCGATGATGCAGGGGAAACCACTAAAGACGCTGTAGATGACACCGGAGATTGGGTTGAAGATGCAGCAGACGACACTGGCGAAGCTATTGAGGATGCTGGGGAAGCAACAGGAGATGCTGCAAATGATGCCGGAGATTGGGTTGAAGATGCAGCAGACGATACTGGAGACTGGATGGAAGATGCTACAAAAATCTTGAATTAGCACCTAGCTAGTCAAACCCTAAAATTTTGTCAAAATGAGATAATAGCGATCGCGGGTGTTTCAATTTATGAGGACTGCGATCGCGTTTTTATTTTTTCCTGAACAGGAGGGTAAAAATGACACTCAAACTTGAATATGACAATATCAATTGGAACGATCCAGATATAGCAGCAGCGCTTAAAAGATATCGCGAAACTATTGATGCTTCGTCTCCGTTAGTTAAGAATATCGATATAGCTTTTACTAAAGAGGAAAAAGAAACCAGACAGAAAGCATTTTTCGCCGTTCTCGAAAAATTTAGAGTCAAATAAGGAATAGATCTTAGCCAGATTTGCGATCGAGGCGATGAGCTTGTTCGATCGCTGCCTTTTCTCTGGCTCTTCGGTCAAATGGCTGTAGTTCTTCGATGTCCATGCCGCTCAAGATACTCAAATCCTCTAGCTCAATTCCCTTCATCAACATTTCTACGCACCAAGTCTGGCGTGCTTGCTCGATGGTTGGGGATTTTCCCTCAAGTGTCAGTAAACCTTGGGTTAAGTTCTGCCATAAAGCTTGTAATTCCTGCTCGGACATGGGTTGTCCTTCTTGGTTGAGAAACAAAGCTGCTCGATCGTCTTTACGACTTTTGAGCCATTGCGTCAAAGGATT